>DASRZL010000164.1:0-11726 GCA_035686425.1 Thermoleophilia bacterium | reverse complement strand
CGACGTGTCCTTCCCGGAGACCACCGCGACAGAAGCGCTCTGGTGCAGCTCCGCGTCGCCGCGTGCGGTCGTGACCACGGATGCGCTCTGCTCGAGATGAGCGTCGCCGGCCCGCACCATGCCGATCAGCCCGTGCCGGACTTCCCCGCCCTCATTGCCGCTGGTAGCGGCGTTGCCGTTCTCGTCCATGATGCTCCTCTCGTCGGTCTTCCAGAGGAACTTTCCACGGTCGGGCCGCGGCTACGCATCCGGTCGTACGCCGGCAGAGGGGACGGGCCACCGAGCGGTGAGCCAGCGGCGCCCTCGCGCTGGCTCCGCTACGTCGCCTAGGCGCGCAACTCGGCGTCGGCCGCCGCCAGGATCCTTGCGAGCTCGGCGGCCTTGTCCTCCTCGAGCGGCACGGGCCGATAGTCGCGCCACAACTCCTCGGCGCGCTCGCGCGCCACCTCGAGCGGCTCGCGGTAGGCGCCGTCCGGCCCGGCCTGGTGCGTGATCGCCGGCGTCACGGCCGTGCGCATGTGCTTGCGCGAGTGCCGGGTGCCGAGGAAGTGCCCGCCCGGCCCGACTTCGGCGATGACCTCGAGCGCCACCGACTCGTCGTCCAGGTCGATATCCATCACCGCATAACGCGCGCGCCGGTAGATGTCGTCGCCGAGGATGAGATGCTCCGGATAGAAGAGCGTGTAGACGTTGACCAGACCGATGCTCGGCAGCAGCTCCGATCCCTCCTGGGCAGCCTGCGCGAAGTCGAGGGCCTCCTCGACGCCGGCCTGCCACGTGCCCGGCACCGGCGAGTCGGTACCGCCGGTGGCCGATTCGGACGGGACGCCCCAGTGGTGTGCCAGCTCCGTTCCGAGGGCACGAGTGCGGCTGTCGAGCGGATGGCTGACGAAGTTGCCCGTGCGCGGATCGGCCCAGCTCTGCTGGGTCGAGTGCAAGACCGGCGCCCCCGGGCTGGCGAGCTGCAGAGCCACCGTGGCCGCGACCAGCTCAGCCGACCCGAGTGCATAGGCGCCGGCTTTGGTCGCCGGAGCCGTCGTGCCGAGCGTCGGCATCGTCACCCAGGCGACCGGCACGCCGGCGGCGGCGAAGACGAGCGCCGCCTCGATCGCGTCCTTGTCGATGACGAGCGGCGAGATGGTACCGATGAGGTCACTCATCACCGGCCGGCGGCGCAGCTCCTCAGAGCCGCCGGCGATCACGGTGGCCATCTCCACCGCATAACGGGCTTCGCGCTCACCCTGCACGAAGCCCTGAAGGTGCTTGACTGTGTTGTTCCAGCCGGCGTCGAGCTCGTGCAGTTGCGCCGTCTCTCCGTGGTCGGCGGCGCTGATCGTCGGCCACCAGAAGGCGATGCTCGAGAGCGCATCCTGGAGCCGGGTGACGTCCGCAAGGTCCGCCTTCGTGGATTGGCGGCGCTCCCGGGTCTCGAAGTCGATGATCTCGACGGCCGAACCGTCGGTCGTACAGTACGTCTTTCCGTCACCGACGGCGATGTCGCAGCTCGCGTCGCGGGCGCCGAGCCCGAAGCGCCGCGGCGCCTTGGCCATCGCCTCGAGCACCAGCTCTGGCGGGAACTTCGCCACCTCGGTCCCCCGGTCGACCGCGGCGCCGGCCTCCGCGAGGATGTCCAGCGCCTTGGCGCTCTGGAACCGCACCCCGACCGTCTCGAGGATGTCGAGCGTCACCTGCTTGAGACGGTCGAGCTGCTCGATCGAGTGATACTGAAAGGTGAACGCCGGCTCGATCGGTTCGATCGGCGGTCTCTCCATGGCTGCCACGCGCGTGCCTCCCCGTTGCCGTTGGGCCATTCATACCAAAGCGACCGCTCGCTCACCAGATGGGCAATCCTTGCAGGTGTCTCCCGCGAGTTTGGGCGAACTTCGCGAGGTCACACAGACCCCACGGCGCGCCCGAAGCGCCGGCGCGCGCGATCCGCGTCGGTGGCGTGCTCCGCGGTTGAGGCATGCCCCCTCCCCTGCTTGCCTCTCGGCGACGCTTCCCCCCCGGTGGTATCGTCCCCTCCATGGAAAGGCCCATCGACGGCGCCGGGAGACGACCGCTCGTGATCGCCAACCCTGCCGCCGGCGGCGGCCGTACCGGCCGCCGCCTCTCGAGACTCCTGGCAGGAGTGCGCGACGCCGTCGGAGACGTCGACGTCGCCGAGACCCGCCGCCGCGGTGACGCGACGGAGTTGGCAGGCGCCGCGGCGCGCGACGGTCGCCCGCTCGTGATCGGACTCGGCGGCGACGGCACCCTCGATGAGATCGTGAACGGCTTGTTGGACGGCGGCTCGAGCGCCGGGCGTCGGGTCCGACTCGGCGGGGTTCACGCCGCCCTCATCCCCGCGCTGGGCATCGTCGGCACAGGCACCGGCGGCGATTTCGGCCGCTCGCTGGGCATAGCGCACGAGCTCGACGCCTACCTCGCCGTGCTCCGGGGCGGCGCGGAGCGCGCCGTGGACGTCGGCTGGGCCAGGTTCCCGGACCTGCAAGGGCGCCCCGTCGAGCGCCACTGGATCAACGTCCTCTCGGCAGGCGTCGGCGGGCTCGTCGACCGCTACGCCGCGGCCGCGCCCGCCTTTCTCGGCGGCCGGCTCGCCTACGCTCAGGCCGCGGTCCGCGGTGTCTTCACCTGCCGCCGCGTGCGCCTCGTATGCCGCTACACGCGGCCGGACGGCACGCATGAGGAGCGGCTGGTCCACGCCCACGCGGTCGCCATCTGCAACGGCCGCACCTTCGGCGGGGGCATGAACATCGCCCCCATGGCCAGCCTCGACGACGGGCTGCTCGAGGTCATCGTGCTCCAGACGAAGACGCGCTGGCGGCTCATCGGCCGTTTCGGGACCGTGTACTCGGGGACGCACCTCCGCGAGCCCGGCGTCGACCACTTCACCTGCCGGGAGCTGGAACTGCGGCCGGCGGGGCCGCCGGCGGGACGCCGACCCCGCGCCGGCCTCTTCCCTCTTGACGTCGACGGCGACGCGCTCGGCGATGTGCCGGTGACCGCCGGAGTCACGCGCGCGGCGCTGCGCGTGCGCGCGCCCGCCGATCCGGGGAGCTGATGTCCCGGCCGGTGTGGCCGGCTCGACGACCCTGCAGCGGGCACGACCGCGATCGAGCGCTCCGACGGTCTGTGCATCGGGGCTCACAAACGGCATGTCCGGCTCGCCGCCCGGGCATCATCAAAGCGACGTGGTGAGACCGCGCGCCGACGAGCTGCGCGTTCTGGACCCCCCGGCGCGCGCCGCGACGCGCGATCTCACCACGGGTTGCTACGGGCGCCGCGGCGAGAACCGGTTTGAGTGCCTCCGGCCCTCACCGCGGCGCCGAAGCGCTAGTGGTGGAGGAAGATCATGGACGAGAGTGTGAGCCGTCGTCCCGGAGGGACCGCCGCCGAGGCCAGGCGCCACCGGACGATGGTCATCGTCGTGGCCGTTGTGGCGCTCGCGCTGCTGGCGGCAGCTTGGCTCGTCGCGGCGCCGGCCGCGGGCGCTCTGGTCACGTGCGGCGCGTCGTTCTGAGCCGGCACGGGCAGCAAGACGCGGTGCTTGGCCGCGGAGGCGCGACTCGCGCGCCGGGCCAGAGGTCAGCCGCCGGCGGGCGGCTTGTACTCCGGCGCTTTCCCCTTCTTGCGCTCGAAGTGCCCGGGGTTCAGCTTGGTGCGCGAGATACCCACTCTGAAGCCCCCGAACACGGGCGTGACGTCGCACGCGCCGCACACCGGGCACACGGCGTTCTCGTCACGGTCGGCGAGACTGGAGACGATCTCGAAGCGCTCGTCGCACTTCGCGCAATGGAATTCGTAGACGGGCATCGCGCGATTGTACGGCATCGCCTCAGTACTTGTCCGGCGGCGGCGACGAGAAGGCCGCGCTGAACTGCTGCTCCACCGCGTGGCTGCCGCACTTCGGACACACCGCCCTGGCCTCGCGTTCGTCCATGTGGCAGGTGATCTCGAACGTCGTGCCGCACTCCCGGCACTCGAACTCGTAGGTCGCCATCGGCATCACCCCCTGGGGTCTGGTCCACACTCCGTACCCCAGGTGTTCCCCATCACGGACGATGAGATGGCTGTTGTAGAGACGGATCGGGCGGGCCGGAGGACGACCCGCTCAGCCGTCCTCTTCCGGCATCTCGCCCGGCCAGGTCGCGAGGGCGCTGGCGATGAGGTGCTCGCAGGGGTGCTGGAGCGCCTCGCCGCAGGTACACGCGTACGCGAGCTGCTCGCCGTCGAGGCTCCACTCAGCCTCGACGATGTCGACGGCCTCGACGGTCGTCAGCAGACGGACCTCGTCGCGCTGCAGGATGCGTACCGCGCCGGCCTCCACTGCGGAGGCTCCGCGCATGTACACACCGGCGGGCACGAGGCCGAGCAGCGTGCCCTCATCGAACCAGTCATCGATCGTCGCCATGGTCCTCCCTTCGTTCGAACGGCCGGGACGCCCGCCCGGTCGACAGAGGAGGGGCGCCGCGCGGCTGTTGCGGCTTCGCGGCGCCCCTCACATCCAGCGCGGCGGCCATCCCGGCCGCCGCCGCCGTCCTCTACCTCTGCGTCCTAGCCGAGCGTAGCCTCGCCGGGCTGCCAGTCGACCGGGCAGAGCTCGCCGGTCTGGAGGGCCTGCAGCACGCGGAGCGTCTCGTCGGTGTTGCGGCCGATGTTGTTGTCGTGCACGACAGCGTACTTGAGCGTGCCCTCCGGGTCGATGACGAAGGTGCCGCGGAGCGCGGTGCCCTCGTCCGGAAGCAGCACGCCGTAGGCTTCGGTCGCCTCACGCTTGATGTCGCTGAGGAGCGGAAAGCCGAGCTTGCCGAAGTCGCGCTCCGCCCAAGCGAGGTGGCTCCACTTGCTGTCGACGCTGGCGCCGAGCACCTGGGCGCCGAGCTCGTCGAACTCCGCAAGCCTCCTGGCGAAGCCTTGGATCTCCGTCGGGCAGACGAAGGTGAAGTCGAGCGGATAGAAGAACAGGACCACCCACTTGCCACGGTAGTCGCTGAGCTTGACGTTGACGAACTCGCCGTCGAGGACGCCCTCGAGGGCGAAGTCGGGGGCGGGTTGACCTACCTGGATCATGACTCTCCTTTGTCGTGAAGGGCCGGGAGCGACCAGTGTTGAACGTCTGAGCCGGTCCCACGACCCACCGTCGCCCCGCCCGCTGCGATTGCTGCTGCGTGGCATGGTACCCGGGTCATAGGGGACCAAAACGGTCCGCACTTGCCGGCAGAGCCCGGCCGGACGGACCGCACTAGTCCTCGCTCAGGCGGGCGGCACGGCGCTCGTCCTCGCAAGCGAGGACGATCGTCTCGATGCGCCGGTCGGGCACGAGCCAGATGGCGGCGACGAGCCAACAGACGCCGAGCGATGCCCACGGCGCAACCAGCGCCGGCGGTATCGCGAACGCATACAGGACGACCGACAGCCTGCCCTTGAAGTCGTTGCCGATCGCCCGCGCGAGGAGCGAATCGGCGCCCTGACTGTGGATGATCGCGCGCACCAGGATGTAGTACGCGATGGCGGCCATGAGCAGGACTCCACCGTACACGGCCGCCGGTGACCCGTTCGGTCAGGTAGAGCACGTGGTGGTGGTTCTTCAGTAGATCGCCAGGTAGACGAAGCTGATCACGTAGCTGAGGAACACCGGCCGGAGCCCCAGAGAGCGGCGAGCGTGGCGGGATGCTCCGTGTTGTGGATGGTGGGCACCGTCAACTCAAGCACCATGATGGTGATGAGAATGGCGATGACGCCGTCGCTGAAGGCTTCCAGGCGATTGCGGGTCGTGGCGGGGTGGTCCCCGCGGCAGGCCGCCCGGCAACCTATGCGACGAGCAGCGCGCGGACGCCGGCCCCGGCCTCCCTCGAACCCCATGCCTCCCCGCTCCGTCTCACGTATGCTGAGACCCTCCCGCGAAGGAGCGCACCGCACCATGGCCATCGTCACCTACAGCAACGCAGACTCCGGCTTCGGCGTCACCTACGATGACGCGCTGCTCACCCACTCGGGCGACCCTGCCGACCCGCGGCTGCGCGCCGCGTGGACCCACCGCATCCCCCTCGAGATTGCCGCTGCCGTCCTCTTCACGACCCGGGAAGCGACCGTGGCGGACATCGGCCGTGGACTCGCACCGAGCCTGCTCCTCGCGACCGACGGCGCGCCGCCGCCGCCGGGCGCGCTGGGCATGTGGGCCTGGGAAGAGGTCGCGCCGCGCGAGGGCCTTGCCTTTCTCGAGCGGACCAGCGCCTACGCAGCCGAGGCCGCCGGCATGTACTGGCGCGGCTTCCCCGTGCTGCAGTACACCACGGTCCCGCCGGCCGACGCCGATCCGCCGGCGCCCGTCGAGTGCCTCTCCATGCTGTACACCCCGGCGCAGACGTTCGCGATGGAACTCGTCGTGCCGGTCACTGACCTCGACGACTGGTCGAGCCGTCTCCAGGAGATCGCCGACGGGTTCTTCCTGCTGCCGATCGAGCGGGAGGGCCGCGTGCGCACGGGCCACCAGCACGCGTGGTCGCAGCGCCTCGAAGCAGGCGATCTGGAGGACGACCGTGGCGTGATGACCAGCTAGCCAAGCTCTGCGGAGCCCGCTGGGCCATCGGCGGCCCCGCACAGTCACCTCATAGCTGCGGGAAGCCACTCTCCGCTATGGACTTGGTGTACTTGCTCTCCCCGGCACCCAGCGTGACCGTCCAGTTGGTCCATTGCGTGGTCGTCCGCGAGTGACCCTGGGAGTAGTTGTAGGAGGCGTCTGACCAGTACGACGTCCAGCGCCTGGTCGAGGCGGTCGTGTCGAACTTGAGCGGCGTGGTCCAGCGCTTGTGCTCGGTGGTCGTGTAGAAGTCGCGCATGTGCCAGTTCCAGTCGGCGCCGCAGCAGTCCCAGAGCACGTAGTTGCCGTCGGGGATGCCTTTGATCTTGGTCTTCTGCCCCTTGCGGACGTAGACGGCGAGCACGGGCTTGCGCTTGTTGGTGCTCCGCGTGAGCACGACCATGGCGTCCTGACCGGTCTTGTTGGTGACGGTCACGTAGGCGCGTCCGCCGTTGACGCTGCGCTTGAGCACGTAGCCGTTGGCGAGGCGCACGGGCTTCACGATGGCGTACTTCGCGGTCGCGTCGCCCAGGTCGAAGCGATACTCGCCTGCAACGTCGGCGGTGAGGTCGTAGGTGACCGCCGTGGACCCCCCGGCGCTGATCTCGACCGGCTGCGTCAGCAGTTCCTCGCCATCGGCCAGCAGCACGCCGCCGAAGGTACCCTCCATGTCGCCCGTGTTCTCCACCGTGGTCGTCAGGACGACATCGTCGCCGAGCTTGGCCACGGCAGGTTCGATCTGCAGCGGCGCGACCGCGAACGTGGGAGGCGCCACGGCCCTGGCTTCGATCGAGGCGCCGCCGAGCGAGAGGAGCACGTCACCGCGCGGGGTGCTCGGGGGTATCGAGACGGTCAGCTCCCGCTCGTCTCCGGCTCCGAGCGGGAAAGTGATGCTGTCCTGTTCGACGCCGTCCACCGCGTAGACCGCGTTGTAGGTACCCCCGAACAGCCCGTGGTTGACGACGATGACATTCAACTCGGGAACGTCGTCGAGGGCGATGCGCTTGTCACTCGGTGCGACGACCTCGTAGTGGGGCATCCACCAGAGGAAGGCGGCGAACACGAAGCAGCCTGCGGCGAGCGCGCCGCTGACGACCAGCAGGGTGCGACCGTTGAGCCCCGGGAACCAGCGGCCCGCGGCGGCGGGCCGGATCGCGGCCACCACCAGCAAGGCGACGAAAACGACGGCCAGCAGGGTGAGGGCGATGCCGAGGCCTTCGCGCAAGCGCCCGCCGGCGAACACGATGCCGATGAGGAGCGCGACAAGCACGACGGCGCCCGCCACGAGCCACGTGACCCACCCCTTTGACGCCTTGGGGGCCGGCGGCGAAGCCGCCGCCGTGACGTGCTCCGCCACAGGAGGCTCGGTCGCTGCGGGCATGACCGGCGGCTGGGGCGGCGCGGTCGCCGCCGTGATGTCCGCCGGCGCGGGCGTCACCAGGTGCTGCGTATCGACCGGCACCACCGGCGCCGCCGTGTGTGGCGGCGCTGGTGATGCCGTGGGGGGCGCCGCTGTCGGCGCCGCAGAGGCGGTCTCCGGAGCGGCCGCAGCGGCGGCCGCCAGAGGTGCGACCGGCGCGGGCTGCCCGGCTGACTGATACGCCCATTCGCGCAGACCGTCGTAGGCCCACGTCAGATGGCCCTGCCGGTCGTAGTCGACCACGGCCTGCGCCGTGATCTGACCCAGGCCCTCCAGCGTGAAGCGCTCCTCATCGTACGTGATGGTCTTGCCGACCCACGCTGTGCTCGGACCGAACGTCGCAACAATCACAGCCCCTCCCCCTCTTGATGACCCATCTCATGGCCCCGCTGATCAAAGACTCATGACCATTCATTACCCGCGCTCCCCAGCCGCCACCCGCCGGCCGAGACGCCCGCAGCGATGCCCCCTGTATCGGACGAGGGCACGGAGTGATTGAGCCCCAATTTCGTGAGAGTCGCTTCGCGATCATGCGCGGGGCAGTCGAGCGCGGGCGGGGGGTGACCGAGATCCGGCATCTTGGGACAGGCTGAAGGATGCGGCCTGAAGGGGCCGGCGCGGCACGCCGAGGCTAGCGGAGGACCCTGACGTAGGCCGGGGCCGACGATACGGCAGCGTGGTCGGCGTCCGCGAGAGCGCGCGCGACGAGCTTCCAGCGCCCTGCCTTCACGAGACTGAAGCGCGTCCCGTACTTCGTGACGTCGCCGAAGTCCCGGTTCGTGGTGAGGACGGTGCGCCGCAAGACCCACTTGGCGCCGTTGTAGCGGTAGCAGCGGACCTCAACCGAGTGCGCACCTGCGGCGTGCCGGGGCGAGAGGCTGCCGGAGACGGGGAACCGGGCGCCGCCCGCGACCCTCTTCCGCACCCGCGGCACACTCAGCTTCGGCTTCGGTAGCGGCGTGGGGCTCCAGTAGTGCGCCGGCTGCGGCGTCGGGATCTCGACGCCGAAGCCGTTGACCAGCGATGACGTGGGCACCGGCGTCACGGGCTGGCCCGTCCACCAGCCCACGGGGCCGGCGGCGACGTGCTCCCAGATCCGGTACGGATAGACGTTGCCGGCCTTCCAGCCGTTGTACGCCCACACCGCGTAGAACCAGTTCTCGTAGCAGCGCGGATCGCCGTCACCGATCACCGGGATGACCGTCGGAGCGTAGCCCCACTTGGCCACGAGGATGTCGGCGCCGGCGGCGATGTTGTAGTCGATGTCGGTCTTGAGCTTGTCGATGTCGTAGCTGCCGTACGAGGTCACCTGCATGATGCCGAGGCCGAGGCCGTCGAAGCCGATGAGCGGGTCGCCATTGGCGTCGAACTGCCGCCAGGCGCTCTCCTGGAAGGCGATGCCGTACAGGATCTTGGGCGGGATGCCGCGGGCGACGGCCGCGGCGCGGAGCTTGCCGCGGACCTCGTCTGTCGTGGGGTTGGCGTAGGGACCCGCGGAGGCCGACGCGGCGAGGCCGGCGAATGCGGCGAGGACCGCAAAGAACGCAAGGAGCGCCGCGGTCAAACCGCGACCGGGCAGTGTACGTCGCAGGTACATGAGGACTCCAGTGTACCTCGCCGGGTGACGCAGTACCGCCGAGAACGTATCCTGCTCCGAGTCCACCACCCGCCGACAGCGGAGCCTGCCCGTGTTCATCCTCGAAGATCCCTACGTCTCCGACTTCCTCGCGACCACGGTCGCAGACCTCGGACAGCCCGTCCTGCGCACGCCGATCGCCGAGCGCATGCTCCCCGGGTCGCGCGCAGAGCTCCTGCACGCCGACGACGCCTTTGCCGCCGCTGCCCGCCGGCCGGAAGCGCGGCTCTACTCCAACTCCGAGAACGCCATCGACTGGATCGCGGCGAACCTTGCGGAAACCGATCTGCCGCGTCAGATCCACCTGTTCAAGGACAAGGTCGCCTTTCGCGACCTGCTCGCCGACCTCTACCCCGACTACCGCTACGTGGGTCTGGCGCTGCGCGAGTTGCGCGCCTTCGATCCGTCGCGCCTGCGCGCGCCGTTCGTCGTCAAGCCGGCAGTGGGCTTCTTCAGCATGTGCGTGCACGTGGTCGAGTCCGCCGTGGCCTGGCCGGCGGTGGTCGCCGAGATCGAGCGTGAAGTCGAGACCTTCGCAGCCGTCTACCCTGACCGCGTGCTGGGGCTGGACCGCTTCGTGGTGGAAGAGGTGATCGAGGGCGAGGAGTTCGCGGTCGACGCCTACTTCGACGCCGGCGGCGAGCCGGTGCTGGTGGACCTGTACGCGCACCCCTTCGTCGGCGCGCACGACGTGAGCGACCGCGTCTACCTCACGAACGGCGAGACCGTGGCCCGCCTCGGCCCGGCGGCCATGCGGTTTCTGCACGAGATCGGCCGCCGCGCCCGCCTCGCCGACTTCCCCGTCCACGTGGAGCTGCGCGTCGACGCCGCCGGTCGCGTCGCCCCGATCGAGGTCAACCCGATGCGCTTCGGCGGCTGGTGCGCGGCCGACCTCGCGCACTTCGCCTACGGCGTGAACCCGTACAGGACCTACCTGCTCGGCGAGCGCCCGGACTGGGCGCGCCTCGCCGAGCAGACGGCCGGGCGCACCACCGCACTGGTGGTTGCCGACCTGCCCAGCTCGGTGGACCTCGCACGCATCGAGGCCGTCGACTACGAGCGCTTCGCGACGCGCTTCACCCGGGTGCTCGAGCTGCGCCCGACCGACTTCAATCGCTATCCGGTGTTCGCGTTCACGTTCGTGGGGGTCCCGTCCGACGACCTCTCCGAGCTGGACGCGGTGTTGGGCGCCGACCTGGGTGAGTACCTGCGCATGCGGCCGTAGCCCTAGGCCAGCCCGGGCGTCGGCGGCATGCCCTCGTAGCTCACGATCTGCTCGGGCCTGCCGGCGAAGGCGAAGCTGGCGTTCATGTGGTCGCGCTCGTCCAGTCCGATGCGGCGAAAGACGTCGGCCCAGGAGCGGAACGAGCCGTACTCCCGCATCACCTCACCGGTAGCCGGTTGCTCCTCCCACTCCGGGTGCAGGCCGACGAGCTCGGCGTAGTAGTGCTCGGCGTGGTCTTCGGCCTCGGCGTTGAGCAGCATGGCGCGACGGATCGACACCCTGGTCAGGGCGCGCGACGCCAGCGCCCACGATCCGGTCATGAGCTCCGGCATCGGCCGAGAGAGACGCAGCGGGCCGCGCTCCCCGTCCTCCCTGAGCCTGGCGGCGATCACGCGCAGATGCAGATACTCCAGGTCCTGCGCCTCACGCGCCCAGCGCACGATCGCCTCGGCCCGGCTCACGAGCGCGTCGTCGCCGTAGTGCCGCCCGAGACGCCCGTACTGGCGGTTCTCCCACGCCCGATAGGGGATCGGCGCCAGCGATTCCACGATCCGGGCCTTGAGGAGGGTCGTCTCCGCGCCGGCGAACACATCCATACCGCGCACCGCGGCCCGCGTGACGGCGGAGTAGGCGAGACGCGGCCGCGCCAGCGATGCATGCCGTTCCTTCTCGAGGTCGATGGCGGATTCATGCATGGCTCTCCCTCTCCGTCGCAAACAGGTCACGTCAGCGCTTCCCGCGCCCCGGGCCGCGGGAAACCGTTGCGCCCCCGAGTCGCCGCCCGACCGGTCCGGTACAGTGAGGCCATGCTCACCGGCCCGCAGAGGATCCAGGCCGTCATCGACGCGGCGCAGGCGGAGGG
>DASRZL010000163.1:0-6325 GCA_035686425.1 Thermoleophilia bacterium | reverse complement strand
TTTGCACGGCGGAGGTCAGGGGTTCGACTCCCCTGCGGTCCACCAAAGTGTTCCACGCTCACGAGCAGGCCTTTTGGCGTCCTTCGGGCCATGTCGTGAACCCTCCGAAATGGCCTCGTGCAAACATTCGGCAAACGAACGGGTCGTCACGCTGGGCGACTCCCCGGCACGCGGCGTCGGTCAAGTCCCTTGACGTGGTGTAGTTCCTGATCGTCGTCAGGGTCAGCGGGTCGTGAGTAGCACCACCTCCCGTGACGAGGGCGCCGATCGCTTCGGCTCGTCGGCCTGCCGCGCGGCATGGAGCCCGGCGAGCGACTCCCCCGAGAGGTAGCGCCGCCCGACGAGCCATTCATCGTTCTGCTCGAGCAGCAGCGCCCCGGCGAGGCGGATCAGGCTCGCGTCGTTCGGGTAGATGCCGACCACGTCGCTTCGCCGGGCGATCTCCTTGTTGAGGCGCTCCAGAGGGTTGGTCGAGCGCAGCTTCGGCCAGTGCTCGCGCGGGAAGCTCATCAAGGCGAGCAGTTCCTCCTCGGCGGCCTCGAGCAGCAGGGCCACCTTGGGCGCTGCGGTCTCGAGGCTGGCGACCACCCCGGCCAGGCGGGAGCGCGCTTCGGCGGCATCGTCGGCCGCGAACACCTGACGGATCGCCGCTGCGACCATCTGCTGCTGGCTTCTGTGCACGTGCCCCTGCATGTCACGGAGGAAGTGCACGGTGCAGCGCTGCCAGGGGCAGCCGAGCACCTGGGCGATCGCGCGCTTGAGCCCCTCGTGGGCGTCGGAGACGGCCAGCAGCACGCCGTCCAGGCCGCGGGAGACGAGGCCGCGCAGGAACTCGCGCCAGAAGGCCTCCGTCTCGGCTTCGCCGACGTCGATGCCGATGACCTCGCGGCAGCCGCTCTCGTGCACGCCGTAGGCGACGACCAGGGCCTTGTGACGCACGCCGCCGCTCTCTCTGACGCGCTCCACCTTGGCGTCGAGCCAGAGGTAGGGGTAGCGGCCCGCGAGCGGCCGGCTGCGGAAGATCTGCACCTGCTCGTCGAGGGTCTTGCAGAGGCGGCTCACGGTGCTGCGGCTCATGCTCTCGATGCCGAGCTGGGCGACGAGGCGCTCGACCTTGCGCGTACTGACGCCGTTCACGTAGGCCTCGGCGACCACCGCGACGAGCGCCTGCTCGCTTCTGCGGCGCGGCTCGAGGAAGCTCGGGAAGTAGCTGCCGCTCCTGAGGCGCGGGATCGCCAGATCGAGGCTGCCGACGCGCGTGTCCCACTGGCGCCGGCGGTAGCCGTTGCGCTGCGCGAGGCGCTCCGCAGAGCGCTCGTAGCGCTCGCCGCCGGCGAGCTCGGCGACCTCACCTTCCATGATCTCGATCAGCATCAGGCGCACTGCCTCGCGCAGCACGTCGGCGTGTTCGCTCGCCAGCATCTTGCCTGCAGCCTCGCTCGCGTTCATGCTGTTGCCGTCGGCCATCGTGGTGCTCCTCTCGTCACTGTTCTTGGCGGAACAACGACGATTCTAGGACGCTCCCGGTGGCCGATGCTTCGTCAGCTCTCAGGCCCGGAGCTTTCTACACCACATTACGGGACTCAACTGCGGCGTCGCTGAACGGCACTGCAAGGCCCATGGTGCCGAGCTGCGGAAGAGCCTCTTCTCGGCACCCTCGCCAGCTCGGAAGGTAGAGATAGCCCTGCGCATCTCCGAATGCGACGGAGATACCCTCCGTGCCCGCGGAGACGTATCGGTGAGGCCGGGTCATGGCCTCCTCGTCTCTGCTATGGCCTTCCTCTTCCAGGATGCAGCTTTCTGAGCAGCCCATCGGCAGCGGTCGCTACAGTAGCTTGCGCGCCTGTCGGTGTGAACGAAAGGCATCTTGCATCGCCGGCAGATGTGGACGGGGGTTCCCCCCACGAGGTCGAGCATGACCATGTGGCCATAGGCGGCAAGCAAGGAGGAGGAGTCCAGGAGGTCGGGCTCGCGACCGCGCAGATGCCACAGGTTCGCCCGGAGCAGCTCGTCCCTGTGCGGCTCGGTGAGCACGGTCGTCCGGCCGGTCACCCAGGTGAGGCGGAACGAGTCGGCGGCGATTGGGAGGTGGCTGGCGGCGCTCAAGTCGCCACGATACCGACTCCCTTGGTCAGCTCCCGCACTTGCGGAGATCCGGTCGCCGGTACAGGCCGCGATGCGAGTGGGCAAGGCCGAGCGTCGCCAGCGTCTCAGCCGTTTTGAAGGCTGCGGACAGTGGCTCGATCACGGGCACATCGAGCTCCTGCCGGATCCGCTCGACGACCGGATACATGCCGGTGCAGCCGAGGATGAGGACATCGGCCCCACGGTTCTCGACGCAGTCCCTTGCCGCAGCCAGAAGGTACGCCGTCGTCTTTTCGAGATCCTGCTCGAGTTCCAGCACCGGGATGTCGACTCCCACGGCCGCCGCAAGGCGACTCTCGACGCCCATCGCGCGTACCTGCAGCTCGGTCCACGGGGCGCCGTTGTCGAAGATCGTGACGATCGCGAAGCTGTGACCAAGCTGCATGGCCAAGGATACAGAGGCCTCTGCCGGGCCGACGACCGGCACGTCGACGAGCTCACGTACCGCTTGTACTCCAGGATCGGCCATACAATTGATGACGATCGCATCGGCGCTGCCGGCCTCGGTTTCAATCACCGGGAGCATCTCGGCAACGGCCATGGCTTCGTCGTTGAAGGTCTCAATGGATGGGGGGCCCGCCGTCAAGCTGACAAAGCGAACCGTCGTGTCAGCGTCCTTGACGGTGGCCAGGTACCCGGCCTCGTCTTCTCCTTCCGGCACGATCACCGGTTCGATCACGAGGATGGTCTTCATGTTTTCTCCTTCAGGCCGGCGGTGTCCTCCGACAGCTCGGTGAACGGCCGGTAGTCGAGGTCGAAGCCGAAGGCTCTCGGCGAGAACACCTCGAGTGCCTTGGGCGTGAGCCACTGCTCCGGCGCCGGTATGCCGATCACGGCGACGTGCATGCCCTCGCGTGCGTTCGGGTTGGTGACCGGCACGCGGGCGTCCTCGTCGATGACGCAGACGAGGTCCGGCGCCATCGCGATTGGTTCTCCGTCCCGCCAGGCCATGAGGTTCTCGTTCTTGAACCAGACCCGGAGGTCGTGGCCGGCGTGCACAGCCTCCCCGGCCACCGTGAACTCGCCGTAGGTGAAGGCATCGCGGTCTTCGGTGGAGGCTGCGCAGACACGGCCACGGAAGAGCACGCGCCCACCGGCAACGGCCGCGACGGCATCCGCCCCATCGCTGCCGGAGCTCATGAAGGCCTGACCGACCCGCATGGCGAGGCGAATGGCCCCGGGGATGACCGCGGCCTTGACGGCTTCGAGAGGCGCCGCGTGGTCCGCCGCCCAGATGAGGTTGCGGCTGGCCGCGGCGAGTGCGCGCACCAAGGCCTCGTCGCGGAAGTCGTCGACGGTGCTGAGGGCCAGCAGGGTCTCGCCGAACTCGTTCGCCAGTGCCTGCGGCAAGGTCGGGATCCCGTGCACGTAGAGGAGCGAATGCTGCACTTCAGGTACGGCGCGTCCTGCGGGATCGGCGTCAAGCATCGGCAGGCCGAGGATGGCCGACGCGAACAGCGCGTCGATCAGGGACAGCGCGCCCAGCTCTCCACAGAGGATCGCCCCGAAGGAGACGCCAAGGTGATCCTGCAGAACCTTCACGGCGGTCGCCGCAGGGTATTCCGCCGCGAGCGGGAGGTGGTCATAGCGGTCGTCCGGCGCACCGCTCGTGAGTGCGCCGACCCCATAGGTGCACGTGACCATCGTCTCGGGCGGAAGCTCATCGAGGTCGACAAGGCGGAACTCGAGTCCTTCGCTCTCCGCCTTCCCCGCGTACTTCAGCGCCTCATCGAGGTCGCCGCCGCCGCCGCAGCCCAGGATGGCGCAGCCGACCAGTGCCGCGCGCAGGTCTTCGCTGCTCAGGTGATTCATGTTCGGTTGCCTCTCTGTCCGGTTCATTCGTGCCCAACGGCATGACGACGAAGGGCTCCGATCGCCTGTCGCGTGATGAGCCGAGGCTACGGGGGCATGCGGGCCTGTCAAGGGCAGGAAACCACGGCGATGAGAGCACCAGTGGTGATCCGGTAGATCTTGCCGGATCAGCGCGCGGCGTCTTCTTCCAACAACAGGCGCACCATGTCCGCAAGCATCGCGTATGCGGCATCGATGTCGACTGCATCGACGTCCGCGGCTCGCTGTAGGGCGATTCCATCCCCGACGGCGAGTACGAGGCTCACAAGCGTGCGTCGCCGGGCGGTCTCGTCAGGGTCGGCAGCGCCATCGAGTTCGGCCGTGCGTAGCGTGGAATCGCGCCAGATGTCGTACATGGTCGCGATCTTTTGCCGGACGATCGGGTCTCGCAGGCCGTGGACGACGGCTTCGACGCCCGCCTCTGAGCCGTCCTCGGCGATCAGTTCGCCTTGGCGCCGCAGGTAGAGGTCTCGTCGCCCCCTCGGATCCGCGACGGTCTGCAGGCTCTCGACCAACTTCTCCCAAGCGGCGATCTGCATGCGGTCGAGGACCGCGAGCACGAGACCGGCCCGGCTGACGAACTGGCGCTTGACCGTCGAGGGATCGACACCGGCCTCGAACGCGACGCGCTCGATGGTGAGGGCCTCGAAGCCCTCGGCGATGAGCAGGTCTCGCGCGGCTGCGACCACGTGCAGGGCCGTCGGCGAAAGACCGTCCAGCCAATCCTCCGGAGGGGCGTCCGGATCGGGTGACTGCCGCGGCCTTCCACGCCTTCTCGGGGCTTCCCGAGCGGCCATCTTCCGTCCTCCTTGTCTCGCAATTCATGCCCTTGACAATACGGAGAGCGACCGTAGCTTCGTGAGCCTACCACGCACGCGAGCGGCGTCGAGACAGCGACGTTGCCCAACAACGAAATCGAGGAAGGCTCGCTTCATGAACGCAGTCACGACCCATCTCCGTCGCATATTTGCGCCTACCGTCGAGGACATCGTGGAAAGTGGACTCTGCATGGGGTGTGGTGCCTGCGAGAGCGTGGCGGGTCGCGATCGTCTACAGGTCCGCTGGGACACCCGGGGGGCGTGCCGCCCTCATGTGTGGTGGCCGCTCGACAGGGCGACCGAGGCGGCGATCCGTCGCGCCTGCCCGGGCCTACGCATGCAGCTCCCGGCGGGCGGCGCCGAAGCAGGCGTCTCGAACGCCGTCTCCGACGACCTCATCTTCGGCCGCGTGCTCCGCATGGTCGAGGCTTACGCCACCGATCCCGACATCCGACATGCGGGCTCGTCCGGCGGAGTCCTCACGGGGCTGGCTCTGCATCTTCTGGAATCGGGTCGCGCGAAGGCCGTTCTCCACGTGGCGGCGTCGAGCGACCGCCCGATGCGCACCGTGAGTCACGTCAGCCGCACCCGTGACGACGTGCTGCGTGCCGCGGGGGCCCGTTATGGTCCCGCGGCGCCGCTCACTCTGCTGGGCGGACTGCTGACGGCGGGCGAGCCGTTTGCCGTCATCGGCAAGCCGTGCGACATCGCCGCCGTGCGCAATGTCGGACGACGCGACGCACGCGTCCGGGAGTCGGTGGTCGCCCTGCTCACCGTGATGTGCGGTGGGCAAGCCGACATGCCCTTTCTCTGGGGTCTCCTCGAGGCCAACAAGATGCGCGAGGAGGATGTCTCGAGCTTCCGCTGCAGGGGCAACGGGTGTCCCGGACCGACCTCCATTGAGACCCGGGATGGGCGGCGCGTCGAGTTCACGTACGACGAAGTGTGGGGTGACGCCATCCACGAGTGGGGCCTTCCCTATCGCTGCAAGATCTGCCCCGACTCGCAGGGCGAGCAAGCCGACATCATGGCCTTCGACAGCATCGCGCCGGAGCACGCCGAAGAGGACACCGAGGGGTTCAACAGCGTCATCGTGCGCACGGCTCGGGGCGCCGGCCTGCTTCGGAAAGCGCAGGCGGTGGGTTCTCTGACGGTGACCGAAGACCTCGACCTCTCGACGCTGGCGTACTGGCAGAGCCACATCGTGCGCCGGCGCGAAGGGGCCCTGGCGCGTCTCATCGGCACCGCTCTACGCAGCGGCGTCGTACCGCGAGTCAGCGGCTACCGGCTGCTGCGGGCCGCCGGCCGCGACGGCGTGAGTGGCTTCGCCCGCAACGCCGTCGGGGCCTGGCGACGAGCCGCTCGGGCTTGCGAGACGATGCCGGCCCAGGAACCATCGTCCACGGCCGACGACTGACGCCACCAGTCGCTGGGGAGGGCCACTCATGGTGCCGGCGAGCGGCGGCTTGGGCGAGGATCACGCCTTCTCCCGCCACGGCCCCATCCTCTTG
>DASRZL010000162.1:0-11306 GCA_035686425.1 Thermoleophilia bacterium | reverse complement strand
CTTCAAAGAGACCGAGGGCGAGCCGGTCGTCATCCGCAGGGCCAAGGGCCTCAAGCGCGCCTGCGAGACCAAGACGATCCTCATCCAGGACGACGAGCTCATCGTGGGCAACGCCGGGCGTCGGCCGCGCACCGGCGTGCTCGGCCCGGAGATGTCTGCCTACTGGTTCGGCAAGGAGATGGACACGCTCAGCACGCGCGCCCAGGATCCCTACCTCGTGGACGACGAGCAGAAGGAGCTGTTCCGCGAACGGATCGAGCCCTACTGGAGGGGCAAGACGGTCATCGAGCACTGGCTCACCCGCGTGCCCGAGAAGACGCGCAGCCTGTCCTACGAGACCGGCGTGATCGACTGCGAGATCAAGACCGAGTCGGGCCCCGGCGAGATCGCCCTGGGCTACGGAGACATCCTGCTGCCCAAGGGCTGGGGCGGGGTGCGCGGCTGGGCCGAGGAGCGGCTGGCCGCGCTCGACACCACCGACCCCGCGAGCGACGACAAGCGCTACTTCCTCGAGGCGGTCGTGATCAGCTGCGAGGCGATGGGCGCCCTGGCGCGGCGTCACGCGGAGGCCGCGCGCGCGGCCGCGGCTTCGGCTGCTCCCGACCGCGCCGCGGAGCTCGAGCGCGTTGCGGCGGCCTGCGACTGGGTCGCGGAGAAGCCGCCGCGCACGTTCCACGAGGCGCTGCAGCTGCTCTGGTTCAGCCAGCTTTCGCTGATGATGGAGCTGAACGCGCCCTCCTACTCGCCGAACCGCATGGACCAGTACCTGTACCCCTACTACGCAGCCGACGTGCGCAGCGGTGAGCTCACGCCGGGGGCGGCGCAGGAGCTGCTCGAGTGTCTGTGGATCAAGCTGGCCGAGCAGTGCTGGATCCTGAACACCAACTGCTCGCAGTACTTCGCCGGCTACACCGCCTTCCAGAACGTGACCGTGGGCGGGGTCAAGGCGGACGGCGAGGACGCGACCAACGACGTCTCCTACATGCTGTTGCAAGCCTCGATGGACGTGCGCCTCAACCAGCCGTCGCTGGCCGTGCGCCTGCACCGCAACTGTCCCGAGGAGTTCCTGCTCAAGGTCTGCGAGCTCTCGCGGCTCGGCACGGGGTTCCCCGCGATCCACAACGACGAGGTGGGCATCAAGGCGCTCCTGCGCAAAGGCGTCACCACCGAGGAGGCCCGCGACTGGTGCCTCGTCGGCTGCGTCGAGCCCAACCTGCCCGGCAAGCTTCACCAGTGGAGCGACTACGGCCACTACAACTTCGGCTCGGCGGTCGAGTTCGCGCTCTTCAACGGCGAGCACCTGCTCAGCGGGCGCACGCTCGGCCTCGAGACCGGGGACCCGAACGGCTTCGCGACCTTCGAGGAGTTCGAGGCCGCAGTCATGGCCCAGCTCGCCGAGCAGATCCGCCACATCGCCATCCAGGGACACGTGACGGAGGCGCTGCACCGCGAGCTGCTGCCGTGCCCGCTCGCCTCGTCGCTGATGCTCGACTGCATCGATAACGGCGCCGACCTGCTGCGCGGCGGCGCCCGCTACAAGAGGGGTCCCGGCACGCTCGGGATCGGGCTCTCCGACGGCGTCAACTCGCTGGCCGCCGTCAAGAAGCTCGTCTACGACGACAAGCGCCTCACGATGGACGAGCTGCGCGAGGCCATCCGCGCCGACTTTGAGGGCTATGAGGAGATCCGCGACCTCTGCCTGGGGATGCCCAAATACGGCAACGACGACGACGAGGTCGACCAGTACGTGCGCCACTTCGCGCACCTGGTGGTGGCCGAGCACGAGAAGTACCCGACGCTGACCGGCGGCACCATGATGCCCTCGTGGTACCCGGTCTCTTCGAACGTGCCGCAGGGCCTCACGGTCGCGGCTCTGCCGAGCGGGCGCAAGGCCAAGCGGCCGCTCGCCGACGGCGTCTCGCCCAACCAGGGCACCGACAGGCTCGGTCCGACGGCCGTGCTGCGCTCGGTCGGCAAGTTCCAGCACGAGGACCTCGACGGCGGCACGCTGCTGAACGTCAAGTTCGAGCCGCAGGTCGTGGCCGGCGATGACGGACTGCAGCGCTTCGCCGCCTACCTGCGCGGCTTCCTCGACCTGCCCATCTACCACGTCCAGTTCAACGTGGTGGAGGAGGAGACCCTGCGCTGCGCCCAGGAGCATCCCGAGGATTACCGCTCGCTGCTGGTGCGCGTCGCCGGGTACAGCGCCTTCTTCGTGGAGCTGCACAAGGACATCCAGGACGACATCATCTCGCGCACGTCCAACGCGCGGCTGTGACGGTGTGACGGAGCCGACCTTGAGCGGCCGGGTCTTCGACGTGCAGCGCTTCTCGCTGCACGACGGCCCCGGCATTCGCACGGTCGTGTTCCTGAAGGGGTGCCCGCTGCGCTGCTCCTGGTGCGCCAATCCCGAGTCACAGCGGGCCGAGGCTGAGATCGCGTGGTTCGTGGGGCAGTGCGCCCTGTGCGGGCGATGCGCCGAAGCGTGCCCGCGCGAAGCCATCCGGGTGGACGACGGGCGCGTGGTCACTGACCGGCGGCTCTGTACCGCCTGCGGGGAGTGCGTCGTCGCGTGCGCGCGGGGGGCGCGGCGGCTCATGGGCCGTCACGTGACCGTCGACGAGGTGATGGCCGAGGCGCGCAGGGACGCGGTCTTCTTCCGTCGCTCCGGCGGCGGCGTCACCTTCTCGGGCGGGGAGCCGCTCTCGCAGCCGCAGTTCCTGCTCGAGTGCCTGCGCCGTAGCCGCCGCTGGGGCTACCACACCGCCGTGGAGACCTGCGGGCAGGCGCGCTGGGAGGACCTGCGCGAGGCGGCGCAGGTCACCGACCTCTTCCTCTACGACCTCAAGCAGCTCGACTCCGCTCGCCACCGGGCGCTCACCGGGCAGGGCAACGAGCTGATCCTCCGGAATCTCGAGCGGTTGCTTGGGCTGGGCGTCGCCGTGACCGTGCGCGTCCCGGTGGTGCCGGGCGCCAACGACGATCGGCAGAGTCTGTCAGCGCTCGCAGGCTTCGTCGCCCGGCACCGCGGCATCCGCAGCGTCGAGCTGCTGCCGTATCACCCGCTCGGCCTGCACAAGTACGAAGCGCTGGACATCGCCTGGTCGCAGGTCGAGAAGCCCGACCCGGCCGGCGTCGAGGCGATGGCAGCCTACGTCGCCGAGGTCGCGGTCGGAGTGGACTGCGTGGTCACCCGCGGCCTCGGCTGACATTGCCAGGGCGCGAAATGGGAGCTCGGCGCCGGACCAGCGAGATCATCGCCCAGCGGAGCGGAGGGGCCCAGTCGCGGTGACATCGGGGGACGGCGAGGCGACGACGACGACGTAACGGACGTCTCCGTCTTCGATCAGTTCCATGGCGCGGTCGGCGAGCCGCTTGCCCTCGTCGAGGTCGAAGCCGCCGGTGTCCACCGCCCCCAGCCTGCCGGCGATCTTCAGCGCGACCAGCCGCCTGCGGATGCGCTCGGCCATCTCCGTGAGCGCCCACGACGAGTCGCGGGACTCGACCACGGCGAACCCGGACTGCTCGAGGAGCGCCGTGAGTCCTCGCTGCGACGGAGCATCCGCCAGGCAAGCGACCCGGGCCAGGAGCGTCTCGAGCTCGGGCGGGAGCGTCGCCGTCTCCAGGGTCACGTCGGAGAGAGCGAGCCGGCCGCCGCGACGCAGCACGCGAAGCATCTCCGCCGCCGCCGCCGGCTTGTCGGTGAACGTGGAGAAGACGCACTCGCAGAGCACCACGTCGAATGTAGAGTCCGGGAACGGCAGGGCGCACGCGTCGGCCTGACTGATCGCGATGGCGTGGCTCAGGCCGGCGCGCTCGATGCTGTCGTGGGCGCGATCGAGGTTGGCTGCCGCGCGATCCACCAGGCTCACCCGGCAGCTGAACTCCCGGGCCGCGAGCTCGGCGCTCGCCCCCACGCCGCCGCCGACGTCGAGCAGGGCGGCGCCCGGCTGCACGCGCGCCAGTTCGAGCAGTTCCCTGGTGAGATCCTCACCCCCCGGGTGGAAGGAGTCACCAAGCAGAAGACGGACGGCATCGCTCGCGTAGAAGTCGCCGCAGCATGCAGCGAAGTCGTCATCGGAGTTCGCCCCAGAGAGGCCCACGCCGTGCGACGCGGCTTGCCTGGACGCGGCGCGCTCGTCAGCCACGCTCAGCGCCCCCGATGCAGCACGTTGTAGGCGCAGAAGGGGATGATGCCGCCGTCGTCGGGCAGCACCTCGTGCACGCAGCATTTGCGCAGCCGCGAGAGGTCGAACGTGTGCTCGTCCATGAAGTGCATCATGCCGATGAGCGTGATCTCGAGTTCGAGCGCCCCCCAGTCCACGTCGACGCCTCCGCAGGCGGAACAGGAGCAGGCCTCCGTGCGTCCGTCGGCGGCGCCGGCAGCCACGAACTCCTCGAAGACGTCGCGCAGTTCGCGGTTCAGCTCGCCGGCGCTGGCGTTCTTGACGAAGTCGACGAAGTCCTCGGCGTCGGCTAGCCTCGTGAGCGGCAGCACCCGCTGCTCCCCGGTGGCCGGATCGGTACCGGTGTGCACGTAGGTGACCAGGCTGCAGGCTGGGTCGGGGCAGGGGATGGGGAAGAAGTCAGTCGGCTTGAAAGCGTGCGCCGACTGCTCGGCGACGAGGCGCGCGCATTCTGCCAAGGTCACGCGATCCATGGGATCGGCGACGGCGATCGACCCATCGGACGCGTAGCGCCCCGCGAACGTCGCCGGCTGTAGCGTGAGGCAGCGCACGTGCTGCTGCTCGAGCGCGAAGTCCACGAGCGCGCCGAGCTCGTGCTCGTTGACCCCCCGAGCCACGGTCGCCACCAGCACGGTGCGCAGCTCGCGCTCGGCGAGCATCTCGACCAGGCGCAGCTTCAGCTCCAGCAGTTCGCGGCCACGAAGCGTCCGGTAGGTCGTGTCGGTGAGCCCGTCGAACTGCAGGTAGATCGTCGGATCGTAGGCTGCCACCGCGTTGAGGAAGGCGGGGTCATCGGCCAAACGGATGCCGTTGGTGTTGAGGAGGATGCGACGAAAGCCTTTGCCGGATGCGAGCCGCAGGACGTCGAGGATCTGCGGATGAAGCGTCGGCTCGCCGCCGCTGAGCTGTACGCTCTCGGGCTCCCCCTCGCAGGCCATGAGACGCTCCATCATGGCGTCGATCTGAGCCACCGTCAGATGTCCCCCGCCGGCGCTCGGACCGGCAAAGCACACGGGGCAGTCCAGCTGGCAGGCCTGCGTGATCTCGAGCAGCGCCAGACAGGTGTGCTGCCGATGTTCGGGGCACAGACCGCACGAATCCGGACAGCCGTGGAAGTCCCGCTCAACTCGCAGCGGCATGGCGCCCGGGCGTGCGAAGCGCCGCGCGTCCTTGTACTGCCTCGCGTCGGACGAGACGAGCGCCTCCGTCCAGCTATGGTCGGGGCACCAGGAGCGAAGCACGACCCTGCCGCGCCGCTCCACGACTTCCGCATCGACCATGCCGCGGCACACGGGGCAGACGCTGCGCGTCAAGCCGAGCGGCGTGTCGATCCGCTCGCGCCGCTTCCTTGCATCCGGCAAGCCCCTGTGGGTCGATCTGCTCTCAAGCGCCACAACGCACTCTCCTCGTGATGCGTATCCGTCCCACGGTTCGACTGCGGGAGGCGTCCGCTGTCTTCCGAACCGTACCCGGCCCTCGCGGTGGCGTCGAGCACCTGCGTGGAGGCGTAGGCAGATGGATAGGCGCTCAGGCCTTCGGCCCGTCCGCCAGCGCGGCGGCGCTCGCGACCAGCGCCAGATGCGAGAAGGCCTGGGGGAAGTTGCCGACCAGGCGGCCGGCTGTCGTGTCGTACTCCTCGGAGAGCAGGCCGACGTCGTTGCGCAGCGCAAGCAAACGCTCGAAGAGACTGAGCGCCTCGTCGTGGCGCCCGAGCAGGGCGAGGTCGTCGACGAGCCAGAAGCTGCAGGGCAGGAAGGCGCCCTCGCCCGGGGGGAGCCCATCGGCGGCGTCCGCGTCAGGCACGTAGCGCATGACCAAGCCGTCGCGAACGAGCTCGCGCTGCACGGCGTCCACGGTGCCGGCGATGCGAGGGTCGTTCGCCGGCAGGAAGCCCACTTTGGGGATGAGCAGCAGAGAGGCATCGAGCGCCGTCGAGCCGTATGACTGGGTGAAGGTGCCGCGAGCCGCGTCGTAGCCCTCGCGGCAGACCTCCTCGTGGATGTCGGCGCGCAGGCGGCGCCAGCGGGTCGCATCGCCGTCCAGACCGGATGCTTCGACGGTGCGCACGGCGCGGTCGGCGGCGACCCAGGCCATCACCTTCGAGTGGGTGAAGTGGCGCCGCGGGCCGCGCACCTCCCAGATGCCCTCGTCGGGCTCTCTCCAGTTCGACTCCAGCCACTGCATGATGTGGCGCTGGATGCGCCAGGCGGAGGGGTCGGGTTCCATGCCCAGGCTGCGGGCGACGCCCATCGCAGCCAGGACCTCGCCGTTGACGTCCAACTGCATCTGCCCCGCGGCGGCGTTGCCGACGCGCACGGGGCGCGAGCTCTCGTAACCGGCGAGCCAGTCGAGCTCGTACTCGGCGAGGCGGCGCTCGCCGGCCACGCCGTACATGATCTGCAGGTCGTCGGGGTCGCCGGCGACCGCGCGGAGCAGCCATTCGCGCCACGCCACCGCCTCGTGGACGTAGCCGCCGGTCATCAGCGCCTCGAGCGTCAGAGCGGCGTCGCGCAGCCAGCAGTACCGGTAGTCCCAGTTGCGCACCCCTCCGAGCTGTTCCGGCAGCGAGGTCGTCGGCGCCGCGACCACTCCGCCCGTCGGCTCGTAGGTGAGCGCTTTGAGGGTGATCAGTGAGCGCATGACCGGCTCGCGCCAAGGTCCGTCGTAGGTGGAGCGCGCCGACCAATCGGTCCACCAGGCCTCGGTGTCGGCGACGGCGCCCGCGACGTCGGTCGCGGGGGGCGCGGGGCGGTACGAGGGGCGCCAGGTCAGCGAGAAGCAGACGCGCTCGCCCTCCGCCACGACGAAGTCGGCGGCGTGCGCGAGGTCCGCGGCCTCGAGGGGGACATCCGCGCGGATCTCCAGCGCGTCCGGGCCCGCGACGGCGACCAGCGCGTCGTCCACGCGTCGCACCCACGGAACGACGCTGCCGTACTCAAGGCGGATGCGCAGGTCCATGCGCATCGACACGGAGCCGCGTACACCGATGACCTGACGGATCACGCGCGGATAGCGCTGGCGCGGCGGCATGCAGTCGACGAGGAGGACGGCGCCGTCGGCGGTCTCGAACCGCGTCTCCAGGACGAGCGTCTCGCCGCGGTAGCGCCGCGTCACGTGGCGGATCGTCCCGGCAGGCCGGATCTGCCAGCTGCCGTTCTCGGGGCCCCCGAGAAGCGCGGCGAAGCAGGCCGGCGAGTCGAACCGCGGCAGGCAGAGCCAATCGAGTGAACCGTTGCTGCAGACCAGCGCGGCGCTGTGCGTGTCGCCGATGAGCGCGTACGCCTCCAGCGGCGACGACGTTGAAGGTGCCGCGCCCGGCTCGCTCGCGCGCATCGCGCCGCCGTCGTCGATCACCGGCTCACCTTCTTCGCCTCCTCGATCAGCTCGTTCAGGTCGGTGGGGATGGGGTTGTCCTTCAGCAGGCGCGCCATCCAGGCCACGTTGTGGGCCAGGTAGCGCGCCGTCTTGTTCGTGTACAGGTGCTTGTCGCCCCCGGCCTCGATGTAGCTCGGGCCGGGGCCGGCGTCGCCGACCCAGTAGGTGTCCGCGTTCGGCGGCACCACGCAGCCCAGGTGGGTGAGGTTGAAGAGCGTGGTGCCGGCCGCGTCGTGGGCGCCGTCCTCGTTGCCGGTGACGATCACCCCGGCGACCTTGCCGTACAGCGGGAACTGTCCGGTCACCGGGGCGCCATCGTTGTAGCTGCCGTCGAGGCGCTCGATCACGAGCTGCGCTACGGCGCTGCGCACGCCGAACCAGATCGGCGTGCCGATGATGACGATGTCGGCGGCCTTGAGCTTCGCGTAGATCAGCGGCCACTCGTCGCCGTCGCCGAGGTCCGACTCGACCCCGAACGGGACGGCGTAGTCGGCCACGCGCACGACCTCGCTCTCGACGCCGAGCGGCTCCATGAGGGCGACGACCTTGTCGATGAGGGCCTCGGTGTTCGAGACGGCCGGCGACTTCTTGAGGGTGCAGTTGAGGATGACGGCCTTGAGATCCATGGTCAGCTCCGGGTGTGTGGGGATGCGAGCACCGCGCCGTGCCCGTCGCGTGGATACCGCCCTTCTACCCGTGAGCAGAGGAGCACAAGCGGGCGGTGAGGATTGGCGTTTGACGGGCTCGGGAACGGCCTTGAGGGTAGGCCGGTAGTCGGCAGGCCGTCCGCAGAAGGGGCACAACACCATGAGGCCGGAGTGCGCAAGAGCGTCGGATTCGAGCACGCACGGTGGATTCCGCGCCGGCGACCGCGTCCGGAGAGCCGCGAGCCTGCTCGGGCTCGCGGGTCTGGTGGCCGTCGGCGTGAGCGCCTGCGGAAGCTCGCCTGAAGGCGCGACGTCAGACGTCGCGAGGCCGGCAGAGAGCACTTCTCCGCAGGCAACCGGCGTGCCACCTCTGGTGTGCGGAACGGCATCTCCGCCGGCGCGGCCGGATCCTCAGCGCACCGGCCCTCCGGTCACGATCACTGATCGTGCCGACCACGTGTGGGACATCTCGACTGCGGTCTACAAGTACGGATTCGACGCCGATCAGTTCGACTACGGTCTCGGCGTCAATGTGATCCGGCCGATCGACGGCCCCGACTTCCTGGCCCCGGGCGACGACGGCTACCCGGGGGCCGGCGAGGACTTCCCCCTCGTAGGGGTCGAGCGCGCCGGCGAGGCGCGCGCCTACCCCATCGGCATCCTCACGCGCCACGAGATCGTCAATGACTTCATCGGAGACGCCCACCTCGCGGTGAGCTACTGACCTCTCGCTGGGCTGGCCGCGGTGTACGGCCGGAAGGTGCTGATCGGGCCGGAAGCCGGGTTGCGCGACACTGCGGGTGCGCCCATACCCGCCGGCGAGCTCGTGCTCGACCTCGGGGCCAGCGGATGGACGTATCACGACGTGTTCGTGCTCTACGATCGCGAGACCGGGACGCTCTGGTATCCGTACCCTGAGGACGGTGGCCTGCGCGCGATCGCCGGCCCGCTGGAGGGCCGCGTGCTCAAGTCGCGGCGCGGCACATCGACCTCCTGGGCGGACTGGTCGCGCGCCCATCCCGATTCGCTGCTGCTCGAGCCGCGGTAGCCGCGAGATCCGCGCGGCGGCTGCCAGGCAGTCGGGCGACGTGGCCGGGTCGGGCTCGTTCCGTCGGGTAGGCTGTGGCTGTGCGCCTGGCGAGAGAGCCGGCGCGCAGTCGTCGCACCGGTTCTGGAGCGAGTGCGGCCCAGCATGGGGGTGACCGTGCCGCGAGAGGGCGATGAGTACGATCTGGTGGTGGTCGGCGGAGGATCGGCTGGCCTCACCGCCGCCGCCTTCGCCGGCCGGGTGGGCGCCCGCGTCCTGCTGGCCGATCGCGAGCGCCTCGGCGGCGACTGCCTCTGGGCCGGCTGCGTGCCCTCGAAGGCGCTGATCCGCTGCGCCTCCGTGGCCCACACGGCGAGACGCAGCCGAGACTACGGCGTCCTCGCCGAGCCCACCGTCGACTTCCCCGGCGCCATTGCGCACGTTCGCCGGGCGATGCAGCGGATCGCCGCCGGCGACTCGCGGGAGGCGCTGGCGGCGCGCGGCGTCGAGACCGCCTTCGGCGGCGCCCGCTTCGTCGGGCCGCGCCGTGTGCTGGTCGGTGACCGCGAGGTGCAGGGCCGCAGCGTCATCATCGCGACGGGTGCCCGGCCGAACCCGCCACGGATCCCCGGTCTTGAGGAGACCGGCTACCTCGACCACGTCTCCCTGTGGTCCCTGGCGGAGCTCCCCCGTCGCCTGGCGGTCGTGGGCGGCGGTCCCGTGGGCGTGGAGATGGCGCAGGCCTTCGCCCGACTGGGCGCGCAGGTGACGCTCGTCGAGCGGGGCGAACGCCTGCTGCTGCGCAATGACGCCGAGCTCGTCGGTCTCCTGCAGGGGTATCTTGAGGAGGAGCTCACGATCCTTCGCGGCGCGACGATCGTCGACGCCCGGCGCCGCGGCGCCGAGAAGGTGCTCACGGTGCGGACCGCCGACGAGGAGCGCGAGCTGGACTGCGATGAGGTGCTCGTCGCCACCGGGCGCCGGCCGGCTCTTGAGGGCCTCGATTTGGAGGCCGGTGGCGTGCGCGCGACGGAGCGGGGCATCGAGGTCGACGCCAGCCTGCGCACGCCGGCCGCCGGGGTCTTCGCCTGCGGCGACTGCATCGGCGGCCCCCAGTTCACCCACGTCGCCGAGGCCCAGGCGCGCGTCGCGACGCGCAACGCCCTCTTCCGCGGACGCGCCCGGTTCGCGCGCACGCTCGCCTGGACCACGTTCGCCGATCCGGAGCTCGCGCAGGTGGGCTTCACGGAAGCGCAGGCGCGCGAGCAGGACGCGGACGTGCGCGTCTATCGCTTCGAGTACAGCGACCTCGACCGGGCGGTGTGCGACGGCGAGATCCGGGGCCGCGCCAAGCTGGTCTGTGACCGGCGCGGCCGCATCCTCGGTGCCTCACTCCTCGGATCCCGCGCCGGCGAGGCCGCGAGCGAGCTGACGGTCGCCGTCGACCAACGCCTCACCGTCCGGCGGCTCGGGGCGAGCATCCACGTGTACCCCACGTTCTCGCGCATCGTCAGGCGGTTGAGCGATCAGGCGTTCTTCGACGATGGGATCAGCCCGCTTGTCGTACGCCTGTTCGGGAGGTTCCGCGGCTAGCCACCCGCGGGACCGGCCTCGGCATGCAGCCGGGCGAATACAGCGAGCAGGACCTCGACCGGCGGCCGGTCCAGAGGGGTCTTGCTCGGGGCAAGGAGGCGCACGATGCCGGCCGCGTCGATGATGACGTCGCCGCCCAGCTGAAGAGAGTCGCCCTGGATGCCGCGCCACGCGCGACCCTGCCGCATCAGATCACGGTAGCGCCGTACAGTTGTGAGGTTCCACGAGCCGCGCAGCGAACGGCGCATGCCGAAAGCCCTGTATGTCTCGCGCCGCGCGTCGATCAGGAGAGGGAAGGGTGACTTCGTCTCGTCGAGCCATGCCGGCGCCTTGGGGGCGGGGCCGAACGAGATCGTCACGATGCGGGCGCCCAGGCCCTCGAAGTCGCTCTGCCGGCGGCGCAACTGCGCCACGTGCTCGCGGCAGGGCAGTCAGCCGTAGTGCCGCAGAAAGACGAGCAGGGCATGGGAGCCGCCG
>DASRZL010000161.1:0-2043 GCA_035686425.1 Thermoleophilia bacterium | reverse complement strand
AGCGCGGCGGTACACCGGTCATCACGTACAGCCTCGCAGCGCGGCGCCAGACGTTCGAGCAGGAGATCGCGCTCGTCAAGGCGCTGCCTCGGATCCCCATGCTCATCTTCATCGGCGTCAGTGGCGGCCGCTTCACGTCGGCGTTCACGACCACCACGGACACCACGCCCCCCGCGGCCAAGCCGTCGTACGTCCGGCACCACTACCGAAGCGCCAACAGGTGGACGCCGGAGCGCAAGCAGGAGAGGGTCGAGTACTGGCTCAGCCGCCGCTACCCGCTCTTCAAGGAACGCTACGCCACGCATCTCGCGCAGCTGGACCGGCTCATCTCCACTTGCGTGCAGCGCGGCTACAGCCCCGTCGTCCTCGCCCTGCCGCGCAACATCGAGGCGATGGGCGGCGCGCTGGACGCCCCCACAGCCAAGTACCTCGGCGACGGCCGGCGGCTGGCGATGAAGCACGGCGTCCCGTTCGTCGACTTCGTGCCGGACCTGCAGCTGAGCAGCGACGACTTCTCCGACCTCGACCATCTCGTCGAGAGCGGGCGGCCGAAATACCAGGCCCGGCTCGCCGACGAGACCGTCGAGCTGCTCACCGCAAGCTGGATCACGACCCTGACGGAGGAGCAGGCCGGCGGCGAACCAGGGGAGTCCGCTGCGAGCCGCGGGGGGCTTCTGTGGCCCGCCGCCCTGGGGGCGGTGCTGCTGGGCGTCACGCTCGCCGCCTGGCGCCGGCGAAGCGTAACCCGTCGCCGCAGGCTGCAACGGAGGCCGGGCCGCCGGCCCGGGCCACGCGCGCCCGCCCCGCGCGGCCGGACTTCTGAACCTACGGGGCGGAACGACTGGCCCGATGCGACGGGACATCCGGGAGAGACCTGACCGCCGCCGCGACGATCGTCCACGCCGGTCAAGCCGTGGAGACACGATTGCGGAAGCCGAGAGGGCTGGGCCGTGTCGGCGCTCTGGCCGTCGCCGTCCTGTGCGCCGGCGCCGCGATCGGCGCCGCCCCGGCGCTCGCGCTCGAAGGGTCCGACTGGCAGCACGCGCTGCGAGTCGCTCAGGTGCTCCGCGAAACGCCGCCGTCGCAGCCCGTCGTTCTGCTGCTCGGCGGCTCCAGCGCGCGCGAGGCCACGGTCAGCGACACGAGCTGGGCCGCCAACATAGCCCATCGCGGCGGCCCGACGGTCGTTGCCTACAACCTCGGCTCGCGGAACCAGACCTTCGAGCAGGAGGCGGCGCTCGTAGAAGCGCTCCCCAGCGCCCCGATGCTCATCTTCATCGGCGTCAATCGCGGCCGCTTCACGGCTCCGCCGACGACCACCACGTCGACCACGCCGGTTGCTACGAAGGGGACCCACACCCAGCACCACTACAGCAGCGCCCGCATCTGGACGCGCACGCGCAAGGAGCGGGAGGTCCAGCGCTGGCTGCGGGAGCGCTATCCGGTCTTCGAGGAGCGCTACAAGGCGAATCTCGAGCGACTCGACCAGCTCGTCGCCACCTGCTTGAGCCGGGGCTATCGCCCCGTCATCGTCGACCTGCCCCGCAACATGGAGGTCATCGGCGACGCGTTCGATGACCCCCTCGATCAGTACCAGGAAGGGTGCCGGCAGCTGGCCTCCGCGCGCGGCGTGCCGTTCCTCGACTTCATCGACGCCCTGAGCCTCCGGAATGCGGACTTCTTCGACCTGGACCACCTCGTCGATCCCGGCCGACCCAAGTTCCAGGACCGGCTGGCGGACGAGTCCGCACGCCTGCTCGCCGGCTACGGTCTCGGTCCGGCCGACGGGGCGGAGTCCGATGTGCTTTCTCGTCTCACCGGCGCGCGCGCCCTCTGGCTCGTCGCGGTCGCCGCGATGCTGCTGGGGTTGGCTCTCGCCGTCCAGCGCCGGCGCGTCGTGCTGCGCCGCCGGCGCCGGGTGCGTGACCCGCGCCGCACGTCTCGGCGGCGGCGATAGCCCGCGGCCGAGAGTCCTTTCGAGGCAGGCCGGTCCTCTGGGCAGATCAGCGGGCCGAGAAAAGGCAACGGTGGGGCTGCAGGATC
>DASRZL010000160.1:0-2207 GCA_035686425.1 Thermoleophilia bacterium | reverse complement strand
CAACCGTGGGCTGAGCGTCACCGGCGCGAAGCTAGCCGCGCGGCTCGACCAGGCCGTCGGGCCGGGCGCTCGGCAGTGACCCGGCGGCCTCGCCGAGCACCAGCGGGCTCTGATCCACGGCCTCGAAGGCCTTGTGCAGCGCCGAGACGAGAGCGCCCTGGGAGTGGCCGCGGTAGCGGTAGCGCACGAGCGTCTCGATCTGTGCCCGCTCGGTGAGGACGTTGTGGCCGAGCAGCAGGCGCTCGAAGAAGTCGGAGGCCGCGGCCATCATCAGCGTGGTGCTGCAGGCGACGACCGCGCCCTCGGCATCGACCTCGATGACGACGCCCACGCGCTTGTACATCGCCTGGTGGCTCACGTCCTGGGGCAGGCGCGCGTAGCCGGAGAAGAGGAAGGTGCTCGGCTCGCCGGTCATGTTCGGAGCCTACCACACGCGAGCGCGGGCGAAGCCGGCCGCGGTGTACCCCCAGGCCCGTGCTCGCGCACGCGAGCACGGGCTGTCGCCGACGGCACGGCTCTTGCACCACGGCCGCCCGCGTGTATCATGGTGCCGCTGCCGCAAGGCCCGGGCCGGCGGCGTTCCCACCGGCCCCTCCGCCAGGCCCTGCTCCCCAGCTGAGACGTACCGTGCTCGCTGGGGCTTCTGCATTTAAGGGGGTCCCGGCAGACTCGAGGAGGGGACCGCGATGCCAGAGCACAACGGGCTGGACGGCAAGCTGATGAGCGTCGCTGAGGCCGTCGAGCGCTTCGTCCGCGACGGCGACCAGATATCCGTCGGCGGGTTCACGATCAACCGCAACCCGATGGCCGTCGTCTACGAGATCGCGCGCCGCCGTGCGAAGGACCTGCACCTGGTAGCGCACTCCAACGGCCAGGCGCTCGACGTGCTCGTCGGAGCCGGCTGCGTGCGCCGCCTGGACATCGCCTACGGCGGCAACGGGCGCTTCGCCCCCACCTGCATCCGCTTCCGCAAGGCAGTCGAACGCGGCGAGGTGCTCCTCGAGGACTACACCAACAACATGATGAGCCTGCGCTTCCTCGCCGGGGCACTGGGCGTACCGTTCATCCCCAGCAAGTCCGGTCTCGGCACGGACGTGGTCGAGAAGTCCGGCTTTCCGCCCGAGCTGCGCGGCGAAGACGGCATCCCCCGCGAGAAGGTGATCGTCATCGACGACCCGTTCGGCCACGAAGACGACGAGGTGGTGCTCCTCCCCGCGCTCACGCCGGACGTCTCGATCGTCCACGCCCAGCAGGTGAGCACCGACGGCACCGTGCGGATCAAGGGACTCACGTTCGCCGATCTGGAGCAGTGCAAGGCCGCGACCAGGGTGATCGTCACCTGCGAGGAGATCGTCCCCGAGCACTACCTGCGCCTCGACCCCGACCAGAACGCTCTACCGCCGTTCCTCGTGGACGCGGTGGTGCCGGTGCCCTATGGCGCCCACCCCACCGCCTGCCGCTACTTCTACGACTACGATCCGGTTCACCTCAACCACTACAAGACCGTCGCCAGGGATGACGAGCAGTGGGCCGCTTGGCTCGAGGAGTGGGTGTACGGCGTCGAGAGCTGGGACCAGTACCTCGACAAGATCGGCGGCGCGCAGCTGGCGCGCATCCGGGCCAACACCGTGGCCGGCTACGCGCCGGGCCTGGACCGGAGGTGAGGGAGATGGCCGAGCTCAGACCTGCCCGCGAGGCCGCCTCGACGGCGGCACCGCCCTATTCACCGCGCGAGATGATGGCGATCGCCGCCGGCCGCTTCATCAAGGACGGCGACGTGCTCTTCGCCGGCACGGGCGTGGCGATGCTGGCCGCCACGGTGGCCAAGCGCATCCACGCGCCTCACGCGCACATCTTCTTCGAGACCGGCGGGATCGGGCCGCTCCTCGAGGAGTTGCCCATGGCGGTGGCCGATCCCCGTGTCATGGCGTTCAGCAACCTCAACGCGGGCCTGGTCGAGGCGTTCAGCTACGTCGCCAACCGGCGCCTGCACACGATCGCCTTCCTCGGCGCCGCGCAGATCGACAGGTACGGCAACATGAACTCCACCGTGATCGGCGACTACTTGGCGCCAAAGGTCCGCTTCAGCGGCAGCGGCGGCGCCTGCGACGCCGGCTCGCTGGCGAGCGGCTACATCGTGTTCATGCAGCACGGAGTGCAGAAGTTCGTCGAGAAGCTCGATTACCTGACCACGCCGGGCTGGCTCA
>DASRZL010000159.1:0-5133 GCA_035686425.1 Thermoleophilia bacterium | reverse complement strand
TTCTGGCCTGAAGCCGTTGCATGCCGAGGTCAAGGCTGCACTCGCGCCGATTGGATCGTGGTCGATCCGCCATGTGCGCCGCGAACAGAACTCGGAGGCGGACCGGCTCGTGAATGAGACGCTCGACGCCGCCGGCTAGCTTTCACCTGCCAAGTCAACTCCGCGGGGAGCCATAGACGATCGACGCGATCGATGATCGCGCTGTTTGCGAAGAACGACGGTCCGCCGAAGCCGAGGGCCGCTTCGGAGTCGGCAGGCTGATCAGTCGCCGTCGTGCGGCAGGCTTTCGTGTGCGCCGTGAGAAGAGGCTGCGCGGGCGGGCGGCAAGCTAGTTTGCGCCGTCGTCGTGCGGCATAGCTGTAAGGGCCGTCACCGCCCGCGCTGCCGAGCCTCAGCGTAGCGCCGTTCGTCGAATGGTTGTTGGGTTTTCAGAATCCGCCAGCAGAGCCGGCAGGCGTTGCGGGCCAGCGCGACCCGGGCCTGAATCGGGCGAAACCCCCGAGCCCTGAGTTCGGCGTCTCGCTGGGCGAAAGAGGGACTGCGCTGCGAGAGCCCCCAGGCGATGCCCATCAGGGCGTCGCGATGCTCGGCCAGGCCCTGGCGGCTGATCCGCCCGCGGCGCGAGAGCGTCGAGGACTCATAGGCCGCCGGCGCCAGCCCCGTCGCCGAGTAGAGGTGCCCGGCCGAGGGCCAGCGCTCGATCGGCAGGGTGTGGGCGCAAAAAGCCGCCGCCCGGTTGACCGCAACGCCCGGCAGACTGGTGAGGATCTGCCCCGACGTCGCCGCGAGCAGGACCTCGAGCTCGGACTCGACCGCCGCGATGTCGACCTGCAGGTGCCGGAAGCGCTCGAGCTCACGCCCGAGGCGCCGGGCTCGCTGCTCGGCGTCGGCGGGCGGTGGCAGAAGCCGGTGCCAGCGATCCAGCCAGTAGTCGGCCGCAGCGCTGGGCAGGCGGCCTGGGGCGCGGGCCATAAGCGACCGCGCCCGGGGCGCTCGTCCGGCGAAGGCGGCGGCGCAGGCGAGCACCGCCTGGCCGGTCGGAGACTCGATCGCCAGCGCCCGGCCGTGCCCGGCCGGGGCGGAGAGGCCAGGGCAGAGAACGTTGAGCTGGTCGTGGAGGCGCTGCTGGAGGCGGCGGCGGGCGTCGATGAGGGCCCGGCGGTGGCGCACCGCCCCGAGCATCGCCTCAAGCGTGTCGGGCTCGAATGCCCGCCCGCCACCCTGGCGCAGAAGCCAGACCATTGCCGCGCAGTCGCGGTCGTCGGTCTTGAAGCGCCGCGAGCCCAGCTGGGCTCGCGCGGCGGCGGTCTCCGATGGAGCGAAGAGCCGCAACGAGTCGGGCCAGCGGCGCTCGATCTCGGTTGCCCAGGGACGGTGCAGCGCCCCCGTGGCCTCGATGCCGACCACGGGCGCGCCCTCAACGCCGCTTGCTTCGATCAGCCGCGCGAGATGATCGAAGCCGTCGCGCAGGACCGGGAGCGAAACCGGCTCCCCGATCAGCCCGCGCTCGCCGCTGGTCAGCCAGACTCGGTTGAAGGCTTTGCCCGGGTCGATCGCGACGATCAGGGTCGAGGCGGGCACCTCGGTGTGGAGTAGGTCCATTGACGGCTCCTTGCTCGAAGACAGAATCGACAAAGACCCTCCCCGGCGGCCGCCGGGGAGGGTCTTGCCCATGACGGTCTTTACGAGCTATCAGCTGTTCGCGCCCCCCGGGCGGCCCCTATACTGCCCAGCCTTGCGGCTGTAGCTCAGCTGGCTAGAGCGTCTGCTTGCCATGCAGAAGGTCGAGGGTTCGAATCCCTTCAGCCGCTTCGACGGAACCCTGCTCGTGATGCAGGGTTTCGCGTTTTCGGGCTCGTCGGCGGTCGAGCCTGCCTCGTCTGGGTGGCGTCTTCTGCCCATCTCAGGGGATGCCGGGATCATGAGACCTGCTGGGGCTTGAGCCAGTCGGGCGGCGGAGCTTGGTCAACCCTTCGCTGGGCGGGCCCGGGGCGTCACCGCCTCGCAGCCGCGGTGGCTCGTAGTCTCCCGCCGATGGCCACAGCAGACCTGACGGTGATCGCGGTCGGATGCCCGGACGCGAGCGCCGGCGCCTACGTTGCCGAGATCCAACGCCGCCTTGCTGCTCAGCAGCGGGTGCGCTACCGGATGCACGCGATGGGAACCTCGCTCGAAGGTACGACCGCCGACATCCTCGCGATCGTCGGCGAGCTTCATGCGGTGCCGTTCGAGCAGGGCGTCCCGCGCGTCTACACGGTTCTCAAGCTCGACGAGCGCCGTGACAGGCCCAAGCAGACGCTTGAGGACAAGGTCCGCTCGGTCGAGGAGAGGCTCGCGGCCGAATCGTGAGCCTCGCGCCGGGCGGGCGTAGTCTGGGTGCGGCCGAGCCCTGGCTGCAAGAGCGCGAGGCGGTGCTCGCGTCACTGGACAGCGGCCACGATGGCCTTTCCGGGCCCCAGGCCTCACGGCGCTTGCTGGAGGACGGCCCGAATGAGCTTCCGCGGGAGCGCGGACCCGGCGCCGCGGGGATCGTCCTGCGCCAGTTCACCAGCCCGCTGATCTACATACTCGTCGCTGCCGGTGCCGTCGCGCTCGCGGTGGGCGACGAGATCGACGCCGCCGTGATAGCCGCTGTGCTGTTGCTGAACGCCCTGGTCGGGTTCGTCCAGGAGTACCGGGCCGAGCGGTCCCTTCAGGCCCTACGCCGCCTCGCCGGCGCCAGGGCCCGCGTGGTGCGGGCCAAGCGTGAGCTGGAAATCGACGCCCGGAACGTCGTTCGCGGCGACGTACTCCTGCTCGAGGCCGGCTCCCGCGTCCCCGCCGACGCCCGCGTCCTCAGCGCCACGGCGGTGGAGGTTGACGAGTCTCTGCTCACGGGCGAGTCCGAGCCCGTCGACAAGACGGCGGCCACCCTACTCGGAGACGTACCCGTCGCCGAGCGGGCCAACATCGTCCACTCCGGGTCGGTCCTCACCCGTGGTCGCTGCCGAGCGGTCGTGACGGCCACGGCAATGGGGACCGAGCTTGGGGCGATCGCCGGAAGCCTGAGGGAGATCGGCGTCGTAGCGACGCCGCTACAGCAGCGGATGGCCGGCTTTGCGCGCCTGGTCGGGCTGGCGATCGTCGCGGTCGCGGCGGTCGGCTTCGCGGCCGGGCTGGCTCACGGAGAGTCGGCCGACGAACTCTTCCTCGCGGTCGTCGCCCTCGCGGTCTCCGCGGTCCCCGAGGGGCTGCCGATCGTGCTCACCGTGGCGCTGGCGATCAGCGTCCGCCGCATGGCGGCGGTCAGCGCGCTCGTGCGGCGCCTTCCAGCGGTCGAGAGCCTCGGTAGCTGCACGGTGATCGGCTCCGACAAGACCGGCACCCTGACGCAGAACCGGATCACCGTGGAGCGGATCGTGGTGGATGGGCGCGACTACGAGGTCACCGGCGGCGTCGACCCGCTGGCGGGCGCCATCGAGCGCGGAGGCGCCCCGGTCGACGTTGAGCAGGAGCCGGAGCTGCAGCGCGTGCTCCTTGCCGGCGCGCTCTGCAATGAGGCTTCGGTCGCCTGCCGCCGGGATGAGATCGACGCTGTTGGCGACCCGACCGAGGTCGCGCTGCTCGTGGCCGCCGCCAAGGGCGGCCTGCACAAGGACGATCTCGAGGAACGCTACCCCCGCCTGGCAGACATCCCCTTCGAGGCAGACCGCCGCTACTCCGCCACGCTGCACGCCCACGAAGGCCACGGGCTCGTCCTCGTCAAGGGCTCACCGGAACAGGTGCTCGAGATGTGCGTCGAGAGCGCCGCCGGTGACCTGCTCGACCCAGCGGCGACCCTGCGGCGGGCCGAGGACATGGCGGCCAACGGGATGCGCGTGCTCGCAGTCGCCGGTCGCGAGGTGCCGCGAACCGGCGACGGCGAGCTTCACTTTCCCTTGGACGGACTCACCTTGTTCGGCCTCCAGGGAATGATCGACCCGCCCCGCGAGGAGGCCCGGGAGTCGGTGAGCGGCTGCCGCTCGGCGGGCGTCCGCGTGCTGATGATCACCGGCGACCATGCGAATACGGCGCTCGCGGTCGCTCGCGACCTCGGGATCGCCGGGCCGGGCGACCGGGTCGCGTCCGGGGTCGAGCTCAAGGACCTCCCTGATCGGCGGCTGGATCAGCTTGTCGGGGAGGTCGACGTCTACGCGCGGATGGCGCCCGAGCAGAAGCTGCGGATCGTTGAGTCGCTGCGGCGTCAGGGCGAAGTGGTCGCGGTCACCGGCGACGGTGTCAACGACGCGCCGGCGCTGAAGGCGGCCGACGTCGGCGCCGCGATGGGATCGGGGACCGACGTCGCCAAGGAGGCCGCCGACATCACGATCCTCGACGACAACTTCGCGACGATCTTCAAGGCGGTGGGAGAGGGCCGCGTCGCCTTCGACAACGTCCGCAAGACCACCTTCTACCTGGTCTCCAGCGGCGTGGCGGAGGTCCTGGCTGTGCTCACGAGCCTGATCGCGGGCCTGCCCTTGCCCCTTCTGCCGGCGCAGCTCCTGTGGCTGAATCTGGTCACCAACGGCGTGCAGGACATCGCGCTCGCCTTCGAGCCCGGCGAGCCCGACGTCACCAAGCGCCCACCCCGCCCACCGGAGGAGGGCGTGATCTCCCCGTTGCTCTGGGAGCGGATCGCGATCGCGGGAACCGTCATGGCCGCCGGCACCCTCGGCCTTTTCCTCGCCTATCCGCACACGGGCGACGATCTCGAGCGCGCGCGGACGATCGCGCTGACGACGATGGTCGTCTTCCAGGTCTTCCACGTGGGCAACGCGCGCTCAGAGCACCGCTCCGCGTTTTCCAGGACTCCCCTCGCCAACCCGATCCTCTTTGTCGGCACGGTCCTCGCCCTCGGACTCCAGATCGGCGCGATGTACTTCGAGCCGACCCAGGTCGTGCTCCGCATCGAGCCCCTCGACCTCGGCACCTGGGCGGCGATCGTCGCCGTCGCTTTGAGCGTCATCGTGGCGGTTGAGATCCACAAGCTGCTGCGACGCGACGGGCTGCCACCGAAGGGCCCGGCGCCGGGAACTCCATACTCAGGCTAGGGTCGGGCGCAAGCCAGACAAAGTGGCCTGGGGCCGTCAATCAGCCCACAGCCCGCTCTACCAA
>DASRZL010000158.1:0-6192 GCA_035686425.1 Thermoleophilia bacterium | reverse complement strand
TCCTCATCTGGGCCATCCTCGTCCTCGTCGCCGCGCATCAGGTGCTTGCATTCATCGCACACGCCGGTACGCCACTGGCCCCCGATGAGAACCTCGCAGTCAGGGCACGTTGGCTCGTCAGTCTGCGCCCACGCAGCCGTGAAGCCGCCGCCGGTTCGGAGGCCGCCGTACTGCCCGCCCGAAGGAAACCCAGCCGAGGCCCGCGTCACGTGCCGGAGCGCGGCGGCGCGCAGGTCGAACTTTCCGCGGCGCCCCAGCAGCTTGAGCAGCTCGTCGACGAGCGCGTCGTCGACGGGCGCCTTCTCCTCGATGGTCGCTTCGGGGGCCGCCTCGGCTTCGGGCTCCGGCTCAGGCGCCTCGTGGCGAAAGGAGTTCTCGTCCAGTGTCACAGGGTCATAGTGGAAGTGGTAGCGGATCGGCACCTCCTCGATGCCCAGCTCGTGCGCGAGCGCTAGTCGGTGGTTGCCTTCACCGAGCTTGGCTGAGCCGTCTGGCCCGATCTCGAAGTGCGCCGGGTCGCTCTTCATCCAGCCGTGCTCGGCCATGTACGCCTTGGTCCGATCCCACCATGTCCCCTCAGCCCACTCTTCCTCTGTGAACTCGCGCCAGCCCTTGTCGGTGCGGTCCCTGACGCGCTCGTCGGAGCGCTCGCCGTGATACATGCCGGGGACCGTGACCCACTTCGACCCGTACGGGCCAACAGGCACGCCGCCGCCTCGGTGGTGCTCAGCCGACCAGTCGTACTCACGGTGCGGCCACAAGTCAGCGACCGGGACCATCGCCACGCCGTCGATGCCGCCGGGATACGTCTTCTCGCCTTCTTCGGACCAGCGCCGGATCACCTCTTCGAGAGGCGCGCTCTCCGCGTCACGGTAGGCCGCAGTCCGTCCGGCCGTGTACTCTTCCGGGTCCGGCGGCGGCGTCGTCATAGTCGGTGTGACGTCGAGCCACTCAAACGGGATCTGGAATGTCGCGCCGAGCGCCTGTTCGACAGACGCCATCCCCGGCGCGGTCGGCACCGCTGGGATAGCTGTCATGTAGACGCCTTCGAGGTCACCCTTGGTGACGTCGTGGTAGGTGATCTTGAACCGATCAGCAGCCTCCTCGAGCGCGCGTTTCAGCTTCCAAGTGGTCTGTCCGTCCGGCTTGTACTTGAGCTGAAACTCGTACTCGTGGCGCTCAGGCGGCGGCTCAGGCGGCTCAGAGGCAGTCGGTGGCAGCCCCAACGACAGCTGTGTCGCCAGGTGCCGGTCCCGTGCGGCGATGAGGTCAATCCCCACTGGACGGCTCGTCGTCCGGCCCGGACGGGCAGGTGTCCGGGGGGTTGCGCTCGACGAGGGTGCGGTCAATTTCGCTGGCCCAGTCGATGAAGAGGGCTTTGCAGTACGGACAGGCGCCGTTTCGCTTGAGCGGAAGCTCCCGCCCACACTCCACACACTTGTGCCCCGGCCACTCATCGCTGCTCATGTCCGAAAGACGAAACGTCCCGCGCCTGCCGGCCCGAGCACCGGCGGGGAGTAGAGCGCGCGCCCGCGCCGGCGGTTCACGTCCACGCCAAAGCGCAGCGCCTCGGGCAACGCACAGTGAGCGAGGACGCGCCGGGCACCTGCCGTCTCCCATGTCAAGACTCCGGACACGCGCCTGTCCGCCTCGGACAGACGGACGTCCGGGGGATTGCGCTCGACTAGCAAAGATGCCGCGCGGTGGATATGCCGGAGCCCTGCGCCTGTCGTCGCTATGTGCGCGGCGGCCACGTCCATGCCGCTTGTCCCCGGCGTGCTGAGCTCGATCCGCCAGCCTGGCGGGCCTTGGATGATCGTCACGCCGCCGGCCTCGGTGACCTCGCCGTCAATCCCCCAGGCCTCTTGCGCCTGCTCGACGTCATCGAGGTCGGCCTCTTGGTTCGTGAGCACGGCCACTTGGTCACCTGGCGCCCGCGTCTCGATCACCTGCAAGCTGATCGGACCTTGCGCCTCGCCTGAGCGGCGGTTTAGACCCTTCTCCCCAACAACCCCACAACCCCCGAGCGCCGCGTTCTTCTGGAGCTCTCGCCAGTCGGCGTGCTCACGTGCGTGGTTCGGGAACACCTTGCACATCGGGCAGTCCCGGAAGCTGGTCGCGTCGTATTGCGACACCGCCTGCGCCCCTGTCTGTGTCCCAGCTGCGTCGTCGTCCAGCGCCAGGAAGTCTGCCTCGAACTGTTGCGCTGTTGCGATCGGCACGTACGCAAAGACCCCGCCGGGGCGCCCCGTTTCGTGGAACTTGTCGTACTGCGGGAGGCCGATGTCGTCAGCGACCGACAGGCGTCCACGCCCGATCAGTCCCATCTCGACCTCGGTGTAGTCGTCCAGGTCCGCCAGAGAGTCTCGCGGGTCACAGTGGTACCAGCCAACAGCTGACTGCCCACCCATGACGGACAGCCGCCACTCTTCTCCGTCTTTTGTGATCGTGTGGACGCGGCCGACACGCGCCGCCGCCGAGTCTGTGATCACCTCGGTTTTTGCGGCCCCGGTCCGGCGGCTGGCTGGGCGCCACTGACCGGGCATCAGCGGCGCTGTGTAGTCGTCGTCGAAGTCGTCCCGAGCGAGCGGCGCTGCGGGGGCCGTCTGAATCAGCGGCGGTGCCTGCTGCTGCTTGGCCAGCTCGTTCTTGTAGTTGCTCTGCGCCTCCTGAAAGCGCTGCCACTCGGACCAGTCGCCTGACAGCTGCGCGTCCTCCTCCAAGAGCTCGACGTAGCGGGCGTACTCGGTCGGCACGGGACCGCCCAGCTGCCACTGCGCCCACTCCAGCGCAGCCGCCTCTGTGTAGTCCGGCGCTGGCGCGAGCGGTGGCGGCTCAACCTCGACGCCCATACCCGGCGCCTCTGGGAGCAGCTCGTCGACTACGTCCTCAGCGACCTCGTCTGGCATTCGCTCCTGCACGCGCTCGATGTAGTCGTCGAGACCCTCGCGGCCCATCGCGCCGCTCTGCAGCGCCTCGAGCCGCGCATACTCTTCGTCAGTGAGGACGCGCTCTTCGCCGTCTGCGTCCTGCGCGCGCACATGCAGCCCGTATGACGTCCGCGCACCCGTCTGCACGTCGATGTCGTCGTCAACGGTACGCCAGTCGCGCCCATTGTTGGACGGCTCCCACGTGTTGCGGTCGAACTCGCCGAGCAAGTCCTCGAGGTCCATCTCTGTGTCTTCGTGGTCGTAGCCCGTCTCGCCCGGCTCCCCAGCATCGACGTCGGCCTCGGTCCAGACCTCGTAGGTCTTGGAGACAAAGTACCAGTCAGGCAGCCCCTCAAACTGGGCACCGCGCAGACGCTTGAAGATCACCCAGTGAGACGCGGTCCCGCAGCCGAGCGTGCCGTCGTTGTTTGGGTCGAGCACGTCCTCGCACATCGGGCAGTCGTCGCCCCAGTCCAGGCCCATCGACTGGACGATGTTCTCGGTGTCATCTGCATCGATCCCCGCGCCGCAGATGGAACAATCAGTCTCGTAGGTCGGCCCCCAGGTCGACTCAACTTCCCACTCATCGCCCGACGTATCCGTAAGCGTCGCGCCCGGCTGAACCGAGGAGTAGGCCAGGTCGAGCCACGCAGAGCGGTAGTCGTAGCCGTCCTCCTCCTCAACGTCGTAAGACGCGTCCTCAGCGATACCGTCGATCCAGTAGAGCGCGATGCCCGGCCACGCCTCGTCCTCGAACTCGTCACCTGAGAGGCCCGCGCACCACCTCGTGCGCTCGTAGTCCCAGGCGTCGGAGCCCGGCGGGTAGCCCTTTGTCCCTGGCGGGTACGCACGCGCCCCACCGCCAGACAGATGAAACTCGTCCTCGTGGACCTCATAGAGCGTACCGTAGTGCTGCCCTTTCAGCCACGCGCTGTTGACGCCGACGCTCACGACGTCGAAGACATGCCCCGGACGGAGCCTGGTCACCTGATTCGTCACCCGCCGGAACCCGCCGCCGCCCAGGTCCTCCGACCTGTACGCCTCGATGGGCTCTTCGATGATGACGACGTCACCGGCGGCAGGGAGTGAGCTCACAGACGCATGCCTCCAGCTCCTTCGAGGTCGATGATCGTAATGACCACTTCTTCAGTGGGCTCCCCCAAGCCCAGCTCCTGCCCCAGGCTGTCGCACTCGCACCCCATGCCGTCGGCCTCACCGCGGCTGGCGGGCTCCACCTCTGGCTCCAGCACGTCGTCGGCGTCAATAGCCTCGTCGGCTACCTCGTCACGCTCGGAGTCGCTGACGCCTTCGACTACCGATTCGAGCGGCACGAGCTGCGGCTGCATCTGCATGAGCTCGCCCGAATCATCCAGCGGCGAGGCCATCACAGCTTCGCTCCCAGGCACGAGCATCTGGATGAGCGCGTCGACCAGGCCGTCGATGCCGTCCATCTGCGCCACGATTCGGCGACCACGCAGCCGCACCGCGATCGGCGCCGAGGCGACGACACGGCCGCCCTTCCGTGCGTAGCGCCTGAACGACACCATCCGCACGTCTACATCCCGCGCGCAGTGGTGGGACGCAGCGTCCTTCAGGTCAGATACAAAGTCCCGCTCGTAGTGCTCCGAGCTGCGGTCGAGCTCGCCGGAGTCATCGAGCATGAAGTCCGAGGCCGGAATCGGCGTCGTGACCTCCCATTTCCCCGAGACCTCCACCTTGTTGCCCTGATACCCGCCGCCCGCCGAGTCGAGTACGTCCACCACGACGTCATGCGCCGGCGCGATAGCCATGCCGCCACCCTTTTGTAGCGCGCGCTCGAGCCGCGGCGCGGCCTGTGCCGCAGCCGTCCCGCCGGTCCACGACACTTCAGCGACGAAGCTGTAGCCCGGCCGGCGCTTCTTGAAGAAGAAGTCCGACATCCGGTCGCCCTCGTCGCCCTCGTCGTCCAGGTCACTCTGCGCGGTGCGCCGGCGCCGGCCTCCCTTCGGGCCGAAGTCTGCGTCGGGGCCGGGGTGTGGCCAGCCATGCCCACGGGTTGAGTCCAAGCCAGGGTCGCCTGTGTCATCCCGCGGCGCGCGGTCTTGCTGAAGCCCCGAGGACCCCGAGGACCCCGAGGACCCTGGCGTGCCGCCAGGAGTAGCGCGCCCCAACGCGTCGCGGGCCATCTCGCCGAGGAGGTAGGCGCGGTTCAGGTCGATGTCCTGCCCGACCGGCCACGGCTTGTTGTTGTAGCCGGCCTGCCAGGCAGCTATGAAGTGGTCGGGGAGTATCGTCGGGTTCTTCTCTACCAGGCGGTTGAGCCCTTCGAGCAGGCTGTCGTACCCGCCGCGGCTTTGGTCGCCGAGCCACGTGTCCATGTCCCGCAGCATCTCCACGCTCATACGCTCTGGGTGCTCGGTGTCTGGCGCCGGGGAGGGGTCGTCTGTGTCCCAGCCTTCGTCAAAGCCTTTGAGCTCAGCGCCCGATGCGCCTGGCTGCTCCGTAAAGGCAGGCGCAGGCGCGTCGGCGGGCGCGTCGACTGTTTGTGCTACGTCTGCGCGTGGGTCTGCAGCTGCGCCCGGCATGTCCGGTGTCACCATTGAGCCGAGGCCCATCGCCATACCGCCGGCGAGCGCCGCGGGGAGCGCCCAGTCTTTGATCGACTCGAACCAGCTCTTCGGCGCGCGGCCGGGCCGGTTCGGTGATCGGTATCGCGGCGCGGCGACATGTCGACCTGCGAGGCGCGCCTCCACGTCGAGCCGCCCGTCCTCGAGCCAGCCTGCGAGCCCACCGTCGTAGTTCCGATCAATCGCCGCGAGGATGTCCTTGTCCGAGGATGATCGGATCATGTCCTCGACCTCCTCGTAGCCCATCTCGGCGGCCTCGCCCCACGAACATTCGCAGAGCCAGTCCTTCATGGCGGGGATCTCGGCAGAGAGGCCACCGGTGTCATCAGCAGCTGTTCGGCGCATCGTCGAGAAGCGGTACTGGAACCCGCCGCCCTGCGGCTGCGCGCCGCGGTTGTAAAGTCTGGATTCAAGTGCGTTTTCGATCATCTTCTCTGCTTCCTCGCCTGTCGGTGCATGGGGCACCCCTAAGCCGTTCGCTGCGGCGCCGCCACCGGTCGGGACGAACTCGCCCATGACTTCGAGCTCGTTGCCTTGATAGCCGCCGCCAGCCTTTGCGCGGACATCGACGGTCACGTTCCGGAAAGACCGGTCCGCGTTCAGCACGCTCTCGATGTCAGCGTGCGGCGGGTTGGCGGGTGTCCCGTGCCACGAGA
>DASRZL010000157.1:0-28959 GCA_035686425.1 Thermoleophilia bacterium | reverse complement strand
TGCGCCGCGCAGTGTGGGGGGGATTGTAACGCTCTCGGCGATGGGCCGCCCGCCGGGAGGCGGGCGGCCCATCGCGTCACGGGACTGAGTAGGTGAGGCCGTTGCTCAGGTAGCCGGTGAGCTTGTAGCTCTGGCCGCCCCCGAGCTGCTCGTACACGTAGCTGCCCGGCGCCGTTCCCGGCGTCATCGGCTGGCCGGTGAACGGGTTGGTCGGCCAAGGGTTGACGTATTGGGAGATGCCGCCGCCTTCGACGACGTCCTGAGGCGGCGGATAGAGATTGTTGCTGTTGCTCGCCCACGTGACGATGCCCACCTGGAGCTTGGCGATGCCGTCGATGACCTGCTGGTCCGCCGTCGGCGATCCCGAAGCGCTTGGGCTGGGGCTGGCCGACGGAGAAGGCGACGCCGTCGGCGTCGGGGAGGCCGCCGGCGTCGGCGTCGGCGAGGGGCTCGCCGGCAACAGGACCTCGACGCGCACGAACGTCACAGGATCGGATTGCAGATCGCCCGAGGCGAACGTGAGTATGAGGTGGTCGTTGGCGTCATCGTAGGTCAGCGATCCCTGTACCGTCCCGGTGACGCCGGGCAGGCCCATTGACGAGGCCTTGACGCCGGCCTGCAGAGTCCCGTCCACGAGGTCCGCAGTGGTGGAGCCGACTGCCTGGAGCTGGCCGTCGTACTGCGCGATCTTGAACTGCTCGTCGCCGGCTCGGGAGATCACCAGCCCGCCGCCGGTGCCGGCCTCGGGCGACCAGTTGCCGATGAACTCTTCGCCGGTGACGGGCGCGTCGGTGGGCCGCAAATAGAGGAACCAGAGCGCGGCCGCCGCGGCGATGACGACGAGTACGACGATCAGCCAGACCCACCAGGGTACGCCGCCGGAGCCCGAGCTCCTTGCATGCGACATGAGAAGGGTCGGCTGGGAGGGAGGCGGCGGGGGCGGAGCTTCGCCCGCCGCCGGCATCACCCGAGTCGCGCCGGCGTCCTGACTCGGCATCACCTGGGTCGCGCCCTCACCGGCCGCCGGCATCACTTGGGTCGCGTCGTCGCCGGCGGGGGGTGTCACGCGGGTCAACTCGGTGTCGTCGGGCACGTTGCCCGTGATCTCGTCGTCCATGCTCGCCCTCCCGGCCGGGTGACGTTGGGATGCTTGTCAGTACTGCTCTTCCTCTATTTGCCCAGTTGGGTCAGTTCCCTGTTCCAGCTGGGTCCAAAGGTCGAAGAACTTCGGGCACGTCTTGCCGACGCACGCGGGGTCGTCGACGACGATTCCGGGGACGCGCAGACCGAGCACCGAGAACGCCATCGCGATGCGGTGGTCGCCGTGCGGGTCGATGTGGGCGCCACGAGGAGTGGCCGGGAACACGCGGAGCCAGTCCGTACCAGACTCGGTCCGGACCCCCAGCCGGCGCAGATTGACTTCCACGGCCGCGATGCGGTCAGACTCCTTGAGCCGGACGTTGCCGATAGCGGTGATGGTCACCGGCGACGTGGCCAGCGGCGCGATCGCCGCGAGGGTCATGAAGGTGTCCGAGATGTCGGCCATGTCGACCGCGAGGCCGGCCAGCGAAGCCGGGCCGGCCACCCGGACGCCCCCGGGCTCGTCGGTCACCGTGCAGCCCATCGCCTCGAGCACGTCGAGAAAGGCCACGTCGCCCTGCAGAGCGTCCTTGCGATGCAGGCCGAGGACCTGCACGCGGCCGCCGGTCGCGGCGGCGGCGAAGAAGTACGATGCCGTCGAAGCGTCGGGTTCGATGGTGTAGTCGCGGGCCGCGTAGGTGCCGGGCGAGACGACGAAGCGGTCGTCGCCGGTCGCTTCGGCGCCGGCGCCGAACTGCGCCATCATCCGCAGGGTCATGGTCACGTACGGGCGGCTGACGAGGCCGTCCACGCGCAGGTCCAAGGGGGCGCGACCCAGCGGCGCCGCCATGAGCAGCGCCGAGATGAACTGGCTCGAGGTGCCGCCGGGGAGCCGCAGGCTGCCCCCGGCGAGCCCGCGGGCCCGCAGCGTGAACGGCATACCGCTGGCGTCCTCCGGCTCGGTGCGTGACCCCTGGGCGCGGAGCGCGTCGAGCAGGATGGCGAGCGGGCGGCGCCGCAGCTGCGGCGCCGCGTCGAAGTGGTAGGCGCCTTCGCCGGTCGCCGCCGCCGCTACCAGGAATCTCGCGGCGGTGCCCGCCTCGGCGCAGAAGACGTCGGCCTCGGCGACCGGGATGCGGCCGCCGCCGGTCACGCGCAGATCGCCGGTCTCGCTCGCAACCTCGATCCCGAGGCTGCGCAGGCCGGCGGCGAACGCCAGCGTGTCGCCGGCCTCGAGGGCGCCGTGCAGCGCGGATGTGCCCCTCGCAAGGCCGGCCAGCAACAGCGCCCGGTTGGTGATGCTCTTGGAGCCGGGCACGCGGACGCGCACGTCCAGGTCCGGGCGGGCTGGCTGGATCGGTCTCGGGCTGGTGCGACGGGTGTCGTCCATCGCCCGGATGATATCGCAGCTCCTACTGGAGCTCGGTTGTCACGTACTCGGCGAGGGCGTTGATCTGGTCGGGTGTAAGTTGCCCGGAGAAGGACGGCATCGCGCCGCCGCCGCTCTCGATCTGGCTCTTGACGGCGGTCGCGTCGTCCTCGCCGCGAAGGTCCGGCCCGCTCCCACCGCTGCCGTCGGCGCCGTGGCAGCCGGAGCAGTTGTCGGCGAACAGCGCGGCGGCCTGGTCGGCGCCGGGGGCGCTGAGGGAGGTGGTCTCGCTCGGAGTCGCGACGGGTGCGGCGCTGGTCGCGTCATCGGTCGTGGTGCCGCCACAGGCGATGACGGTCGCAGCCATTACGACGGCGAGCGCCGGCGCGAGGACGAGATGTCTCATGCAAGCTCCTCTCGAGGGGGTCAGATGGCCCGGTCTTCCCCGCGCGGCGGCGATGCGAATCGTCGACGACGGCAACAAGCAGGGCCGGAGAGCTCGGCCGCGCGGCGGCCGGCTCAGCCGGCCAGACGCCTCGCGTACAGCTCGTAGGCGGACGCCGACTGCATGCCGGCGCGCTCGTACAGGCGCAGTGGCATGGTCTCGCCCTCGGCGTCGACGCCCAGGTCGACCCGCGTCTGACCGCGCCGGGCGAACGCGGCGAAGGCATGCGCGAGCAGGGCGCCGCTGAGACCGCGTCGGCGCCACGCCCGGCGCACGCCAAGACCCTTGATCCAGCCGAGGTCGCCGTGGTCGTAGGCGATCAGCGCGCCGACCGCCGTGTCGCCATCCCACGCGAGCCACCAGAGGTCCGGGTCGAAGTCCGCGTGGTCGAGCAGGCGGGCGCGCCACGCGTCGAAGGGCTCTTCGCTCTGCTGGAAGTGGTCCTCGAAGGCCTCGTTCATGGTCTCGTACATGACGCGCTCGTGGGCCTCGAGCCGGAAGGGCCGGATCTCGAGGCCCTCAGGCGCCGGCAGGTCCGGCGCGCCGTCGGCCAGGTCGACGGTCATGCGGAACACCGTTCGTTTCAGCTCGTAGCCGTGCCGGCGCAGGAGCTCGCGCTTGGCGCGGTTCGCAGTGATGCAGAAGACGTCGAGAGACGGATCCGGGTAGCCGCGCTCCAGCGCGAGCCGCGCGGCGCGTCGCTCGGCGAGCCCCAGCAGCCGGCCGACGAGCTCCGGCTCGTGATGGTCCGGGTGCACCCAGAGGTCGGCCTCGAGCTCGCCGGTGCGGAGCTGGTCGCCGGCGTAGGCGTACCCGACGAGCCCTGCGGGCCCCTCGGCGACCCAGGCGTCGCTCCCCGGGTCGAAGCCCTCCATCGACCAATCGTTCTCGAGATCCTCGATGGTGCTGTCGGGCTCGCCGACCTCGGCGACGTCGCAGGCGCTCAGGAGATCGACGATCTCCGGCCCGTCGCCGCGCGTGGCCGGACGGATGTGGCTCGGCGCACTCATGTCGTGCCGGCAGGCTCCTGCGCGAGCGGGATCGTCTGGTCGAAGTCCTGCCCAGAGGCCGACGTGCCGGTGATGCGCAGGTCCAGGTGGGTGGCGTCGACGCTCGTGAAGACGATGCGGAAATCCCCGGCAAGCGCCTTGAGCGCATCCTTGAAGCGCTCTGCGTTGCCCTCTCCCGCGATCTGCGAGAAGTCGTCCATGGTGATGACGAGCTCGGCGCCGTCGAGGTGGGCGGGCACGGCGACCTTCTCGGCCTCCTTGGAGCCGCTGAGCGTCACCAGGAAGGCGTCGCCGCCCGTGCGCTCCACCACGGCCGTGCCGATGCCCTGCTGCGTGGTCGCCGTCCACGTGCCGAGGAACTCCTCGCCGGTCGTACCCGGGCCGCGGAGGACGAAGAACCACACGGCGACGATGGCGATGATGGCGACGACCGCGAGGATGACGACCAGGCGGAGCAGGCCCGATGAGCCAGGGTCCGCCGGACCGGCGGCCGCGGCCGCGGCCGAGGGCCGCGGCTGGTACTCCGGCAGCCAGCCGGAGGTCGCGGCGGGATCCGGCGGAGCGCTTGCGTCGCCCCGGTCGTACTCGCTCCCCGGCGCGGCGGCCATGCCCGCTCCTGCGACCGGCGCGCCGCACCGACCACACGTCCAGTCCCCATCCCTGAGCTCGCCGCCGCAGCTTGGACAGTCCGCCATCCCGCCCCCCTCAGAACTCGAGCTTCTCCAGCCGGCCGAAGATAACGTCCCTCCCGGCCCGGTACTGTTCCGGGTCCATGGCGGCTTCGACTTCATCGGGGCTCATGACCGCCATGGCCTCCTCGTTCTGCTTGATGAGCATCCCGAAGTCCACACCTTCGCGCCAGGCGTGCATCGCCGAATCCTGAACGACACGGTAGGCGTCCTCGCGCAGCATCCCCTTGTCGACGAGGGCCAGCAGGACGGCTCCGCTGAAGACGAGGCGGTAGCTCTGGCCCAGGTTCGCCAGCATGCGCTCCTCGTCGACGACGAGGTTGTCGATGAGCTTGGTGAACTTCTGCAGCATGTAGTCGAGCAGGATGGTGCTGTCGGGAAGGACGATGCGCTCGGCCGAGCTGTGGCTGATATCGCGTTCGTGCCACAGCGCCACGTTCTCCATGCCGACGATCGCGTTCCCGCGCAGTACGCGCGCGCACCCGGCCATGCGCTCGCTGAGGATGGGGTTGCGCTTGTGCGGCATCGCGGATGAGCCCTTCTGGCCCTTGCCGAAGGCCTCCTCGGCCTCGCGCACCTCGGTACGCTGCAGGTGCCGTACCTCGGTGGCGAACTTCTCGATGCTCGAGCCGATGATGGCGATACAGGAGAGGAAGGCGGCGTGCCTGTCGCGCTGCACCACCTGGTTGCTGATGGGCTCGCGGCCCAGTCCGAGCTCCTCGCACACCAGGTCCTCGACTCGCGGATCGATGTTGTTGTACGCGCCGACGGCCCCGCTGATCTTGCCGACCGCGGCGTTGACGGTGACCATGCGCATCCGTTTGAGGTTGCGGCTGACCTCGAATGCCCACATGCCGAGCTTCATGCCGAAGGTGATGGGCTCCGCGTGGATGCCGTGCGTGCGCCCCACCTCCACGGTGTCCCGGAACTCGAAAGCGCGCCGTTTGAGCACTTCGCCCAGCGCGACCAGGTCGCGCTCGAGGAGCAGCCCGGCGCGCTTGATCTGCAGCGCCAGAGCCGTGTCGAGCATGTCGCTGCTCGTCATGCCGTAGTGCACGTACTTGCTGGCGTCGCCGACGTACTCGGCCACGTTGGTGAGGAAGGCGATGACGTCGTGGTTGGTCGTCGCCTCGATCTCGTTGACGCGGACGACGTCGAACGCCGCCTTGGCCTCGATCTCGGCGACGGCGTCGTCGGGGATCCTGCCGAGCCGGTTCCAGGCCTTGACGGCGGCGATCTCGACGTCGAGCCAGGCCTGCATCCTGGCTTCGTCGGTCCAGATCACGCCCATCTCAGGGAGCGTGTAGCGCTCGATCATCGCGTGCCCTCCGCCGCCGCATGCGTCACGGGCCGGCCGTCCCTCCGGCCGTCCCCGTCTGTCGTCGCTGCGATTCTCTCACACCCGCTACGGTGAGGGGCGGGCGCCGGCGGGGCCGTGCCGGCCCGGCGCCCCTCTGGCGCGGCGCGCGCCGAAGGTGCACAATCCGCAGGTAGAGCGACGACGCCGCCGACGACGCCGCCGACGACGCGAAGGGGTGACGAGATGGCGACCGACGAGGAACTCCGCAAGCAGGCGCTCAAAGCGATCAAGAGGAAGCGAGACTTCTGGAACCACGTCATCGCCTACTGCATCGTCAACGTCTTCCTGATCGTCATCTGGTACTGGAACGGCGCCGGCTACTTCTGGCCGGGATGGGTGCTCGCCGGCTGGGGCATCGGCCTCGCGTTCAATGCCTGGGATGCCTACGGGCGCGGAAGCCGGGCGATCAGCGAAGACGAGATCCAGCGGGAGATCGACCGGCAGCGACGCGGCTGAGGCCAGCCGAGCCGCTGTCGAGGCGCGCGCCGCCCCGGCGGGCGCCCGCGGCCGAAGGCCGGGAACGCCCGCCGGGCGAGCGCGGTCACTTGCCGACGGTGCTGCCGTCCGAGAGATACCCGATCAGCGAGTACTGTTTGCCGCCGGCGACCAGCTTGTACGTGTAGTCGCCTTTGCTCTCGCGAGGCTGCATCGGCTCGCCGGTGAACAGGTTAATCGGCCACGAGACCATCTGGCTGAGCATCCCCGTGGGCGTCACCTCGGATGCGGGCGGGTACTTCTTGCCGCCGCCCTCCTTCCACATGGCGAGGCCGCGCTGGATGCTGCTGAGGCCGAAGCCGACGGCCGCGTCGGCGTACTGAGTCTCACTGACTCGCTTCAGCTCGGTCTGCTCCGGCGCGTCGAACGCGTCGCCCGAGAGGTCCATGGTGAGCCTGTCCGTCCCCGCAGGAAGGAAGCTCATCGTGGCCGCGTGCGTGCCGACGACCAGCGCCTCACCCTCCTTGGTGGGTGCAGGGGCCTCGTAGTCCGGGTTGGCGAAGATCTTGTAGGCGTCGCCGTCCCTGACGATGTGGATGAGCTTCATCCCCGTCGCCCCGCCGCCGATCCAGAATCCCTCGAACGGGTCGTCTCCGGCAGACCCGCCGCAGCCACCGAGCAACGCCGCGGCGACGAGGAGCGCGAGGAGCGCGAGGAGCGCGCCTCGCGCGCCAGCGGAGCTTCGCTGCACTTCAGCCACGGTACGCGATCGCTTCGATCTCGACGTGGAGGTCCTTGGGGAGCCGAGCCACCTCGACGGTGGAGCGCGCTGGGTACGGCTCCGAGAAGAACTCCCCGTACACCTCGTTCACGGCGCCGAACTCGTCCATGTCCTTGAGAAAGATCGTCGTCTTGACGACGTGAGCGAGCGTCAGTCCGGCGGCATCCAGCGTCAGCCGGAGGTTCTCCAGCGCCTTGCGCGTCTGGTCCTTGGGCGTGTAGCCGTGGATCTTGCCGTCCGGGTCGAGCGCGATGTGGCCGGAGGCGAACACGAGGTCGCCGACGCCAACGGCAGGCGAGTAGGGGCCGACGGCCGGGGCGCCGTCGGGCGACGCATAGACCTGCTTCTCCATGGGGTCCGTCCTTTCTGTGGGCGGGTCGGTCAGGCGAGCAGTGCACGCACGGCCACGTGGGCGAGAGCGATGGCGACGGCGAGCACGGCGACGTAGAGGAAGCCCGAGATCGTCCTCGGGCTCGGCGACTTGTGGTTACTGGGCAGCGGCGACCCTCAGTAGCGTTGCGCGATGGCGGCTATCTGGAGCCGCACACCGCCGGGCAACCATGGTACACCGGAGAGCGTCACGGCGGGATACGGCGGGGTGAAACGCGCACCGAGCGCGGCGTCGACGGCGGCCCGGTCGGCCGGGTCGACGAGGTGGATCTCGAGGCTGACGACGTCGTCCAGCGAGAGGCCCGTGGAGCGGAGCTGGTGGGCGAGGTTGTCGAGGGCACGGCCGGCTTGCTCGGCGGCCGTGACTCCGGCGAGCTCCCCCTGCACGTCCACGGGCAGTTGCGCCGACACGAAGACGAGGTGTCCGCTGGAGACGCCCGGAGACGCTGCGCCCGGCGGACCCGGCGCCAGCGCCGACCTGATCGCGTGCCTGCTCATGGGGAGAGTGTTCCCCCTGCGGCGAGATGCGGCACGGTCACGCCGCGCCCGCGAACCCGCTCCGGGGCGCGGGCGCGGCGTGACCGATCAGAGGTCGAGGATCTTCGCCGCGAGGATCGCCGCGTTGCGGGCGCCGTTGATGGCGACGCAGGCCACGGGCACGCCGGGCGGCATCTGCACGATGCTCAGCAGCGAATCCAGACCTCCGAGGTCGCTCGTCTTGATCGGCACGCCGATGACCGGGAGGTTGGTGTACGCCGCCAGCACGCCCGGGAGGGCCGCCGCCTTTCCGGCACCGCCGATGAGGACCTTGAGGCCGCGGCTCTGCGCCGTCTTGGCGTAGTGCGAGACCTTGTCGGGGTCGCGGTGCGCCGAGAGCACGTTGAACTCGTACCTGATCTTGCGCTCGTCGAGCTCCCTGGCCGCCTTCTCCATGACCTCACGGTCGCTCTCGCTGCCCATCACGATGCCGACCAGCACAGGCTCCAGCTCGATACCCTGCAGAATGGTCTCGACCTCGGTTCTCGTCTCTTCCACGTCCATCTCTCCTTTGCCGGCGGCGCAGCGCGCCCACGCCGGGACCTCAGTCCTCCAGCGTGATCTCGTCTGTCTTCTGAAAGTCCCAGGTGTTGTCTGTGCCGGCGAGCGTGAGCGTCGCCGTCCCGTCGCCGGTGGACGTCAGGGTCGCGTCGGTCGGCATCTCTTCGCTGATCGGGATCGCGAAGCTCAGCGTCTCGCCGCCGTCTGTGGCCGGCAACGCGTCACTGCGGACCCCACTCTTGCCGACCAGCGTCACGGTGAGCCCTGCATCGGCCTCGATCACCTCGAGACCGCCGCCGCTCCCTCCGGACGAAAGGGAATACGAGCGGCTGCTATCGTCCCAGGTGATGTCGAACGAGGCTTCGATCGCTTCCCAGAGCCCGGCGAAGGAACTGTGGGTCCCGCCGCCATCCGTGGAAGGTGAGTCTTCGCCGCAAGCCACCAGGGCGCCGCCGGCGAGGGTGAGACAGAGCGTGAGCACGCACGCGAGTGTCAGCGGCACAGGGCTGCGGAGCCGCCTCCTCATGTCGTCCGCCTCACGTGCGGCCGAATCCGGCGGGGAACAGATCGAGCTCGCCGGCACGCGCCTTGACGGCCCGCTCGGCGATGTCGGGACGCACTTGCATGCCGTCGAAGCTGATCTTGCCGATCGCGTCATAGGCGCGCTCACGGGCGGCGGCGAAGCCGTCGCCGAGCGCGCTCACCGCGAGGACGCGGCCGCCGGCCGTGACGACCTGGCCGTTCTGCAGCGCCGTGCCGGCGTGGAAGACGGTCACGTCGTTCATCGCGGCGGCCGCATCGAGGCCGTCGATCACGTCGCCCTTGCGGCTGCTCGCCGGGTAGCCGGCGGAGGCCAGCACCACCGTCACGCAGTCCTGCGGCCGCCAGAGGACCTTGGAGCCGCCGAGCTCGCCGTTGGCGGCGGCGGCGCAGTGCTCCAGCAGGTCGCTGTCCAGGCGCGGCAGCACCGCCTGCGTCTCGGGATCGCCGAAGCGGCAGTTGAACTCGAGCACCTTGACGCCGGCATCAGTCACGATCAGGCCGGCGTAGAGGACGCCGCGGTAGGTGACGCCGCGCTTGCGGAGCGCCGCGACGACTGGCTCGACGACGAGCTCCATCGCGGCGTCGATGGCCTTCCGCTCGAAGCCGGGCACGGGGCAGTAGCTGCCCATGCCTCCGGTGTTGGGACCCCGATCGCCGGCGAAGATGCGCTTGTAGTCCTGCGCCGGCGCGAGCGGCACGGCGTCGGCGCCGTCGCAGAGCACGAGGAGCGAGACCTCCGATCCGGTGAGGTACTCCTCGGTGATGAGCACGTCGCCGGCGTCGCCGAACTCGCGCGAGACGAAGCAGGCCTCCACGGCGGCGCGGGCCTCGGCCTTGTTCTTGCAGATGAGCACGCCCTTGCCGGCGGCGAGGCCGTCGGCCTTGACCACCAGCGGGTAGTCCTCGCGCCCCTCGACGTCGGTGATCGCCGACTCCACGCGGTCGTGGCGGCGGTAGGCGCCCGTGAGCACGCCGCCGGCTGCCATGACCTCCTTGGCGAAGACCTTGCTGCCCTCCAGTTGCGCGGCTTCCTTGTTGGGGCCGAACACCGCGAGGCCATGCTCCTCGAAGAGGTCGGTGAGGCCAATGACCAGCGGGGCCTCGGGGCCGATGACGGTGAGGTCCACCTCCTCGCGGCTGGCGAACTCGAGAAGTGCCGGCAGATCGTCGGCGGCGACGGGGATGTTGTCGGCTTCGGCGCCGGTGCCGGCGTTGCCCGGGGCGCAGAAGATGCGATCCGCGAGCGGGGACTGGGCGAAGGAATGGACGAGGGCGTGTTCTCTGCCGCCGCCGCCCACCACGAGCACGCGCATGAGGCCTCCGAAGGACGTAGCGATGGCGCCGGGCGGCGCTGCCGCCGGCCCGGCCCGACGCCCGCAAGTCTACTCGGGCCGGGCACGCCGGGGAAGGGGCTGAGACGCGCCGACGGGCGGTGTCACGCCTGCGTCGAGGCACCGGCGGACCGGCCGCGGACGGCTCTTCCGGCCGCCTGCCGCGGCGCTGCCGCTTGACCGGTCGCCGCGGCCTGACGCATAGTCGGGCACCGCGGCCTTCGCCGGATCGAGGGCGCCGGCCGCCGAAAGGGGCTGTGGGTGCGGATTCTGAGGATACTGCCGGGCGCGTTCGCTTCACGGGGATGGGCGCCGGCGCTGATACTCTGCCTGGCGGCGGCCGGCCTGCTCGTGCCGACGCCGGCGGTGGCCGGTGACGACTCGTTCTCCGTTCAGCTCCGCGCCGCCGAGACACGCGCCCGGCAGCGGCTCGCCGCAACGGAGCGCGGCGCCGCACCGCGCCGCTACGCCTACTACACGGTAGGAGACGGCTGGAAGTACACCGGTCCGGCGGGGTGGGCCGCCGGCTTCGTCCCGGGGGGCCTGTGGTCGTGCTACCAGGCCACCGGGAGAGAATGGTGGCGCGACGCGGCGACCGGGCGACAGGCGGCCATCGGGGCGTCCCGCGTCACCGCGGATTCGCTCAACAGCGGGGCGCTCTTCTTTCCGACCTACGTGCGTGCCTACCGGCTCACCGGCAAGGAGCGGTTTCGCCGCAAGGCCGTACAGGCGGCGACCAGCATGGCCCAGCGCTTCGATCCCGACGTAGGGGCCATGCTGTCGCGTCCGGCCGGCGACTTCAACGTGATCATCGACAGCCTGATGAAGTCGCAGCTCCTGTGGTGGGCCGCGCGAAACGGCGGGTCGCCGGAGCTCGCGGCCATCGCGAGGCGGCACGCCCGGACCACGGCGCGCGACTTCCTCCGGCCAGACGGCAGCACGTACCACATCGTCAGGTACGATGCCGAGACCGGCGCCGTGCTCGAGCGCGGGCAGTCGTCCGGCTACGACGCCGAGTCGACGTGGGCCCGCGGACAGGCGTGGGCGATCCTTGGATTCGCCGCTGCCTACAGGCAGGCGCCGGAGCCTGAGTTCCTGTTCGCGGCGCGCGCTGTCTCCGACTGGTATCTCGGCCACTTGCCCGCGGACCTGGTGCCGTACTGGGACTTCGGCGATCCCGCCATCCCCGAAGCTCCGCGCGACTCGTCCGCCGCTGCCATCGCGGCCTCCGGGCTCCTCGATCTTGCGCTTCTGGACCCCGACCCCGAGCGCCGGGAGCGCTACGAGGCCGCGGCCCGGGAGACGCTCTCCGCGCTGCTGTCGGCGGACTACGCTTCTCTCGGGGCCAATCCTGCCGTCCTCCTCCAAGGCACGTACCTGTGGCGAACGGGCATCACCGACCGGGGACTGGCCTTTGGTGACGCGTTCTTCCTGGAGGCGATGCTTCGTCTTCGGCGTCTCCAGCCGGACGCCACGCCGCTGACGATCAAGCGGGTGCGCGCGGCTCGCGGCATCGCGGCGGCCGCGGTCGACGGTGACCCCACCACGCGCTGGTCGTCGAGGGGCCGGGTCGCGCTCGATGTGCGACTGACCGGCCTGCGCGAGGTCGGCGCCGTGCGCGTGGCGATTGCGGGCGGCGACCGGCGTGCCGCGAAGCTGCGGATCCTCGTCTCCGCGAACGGCAGGTCGTGGCGACTCGCCAGACAGACGATGACGAGCGGCGAGGCGAAGGGCTTCGAGACCTTCTCCTTCTCTCGCCGTCCGGCGCGCTGGGTCCGGCTGCAGTGCTACGGCACCACGACCGGATCGATCAACCGCATCGCCGAGATCGAGGTGTACCCGGCGTTCTGACGCGTGCTCAGGCCGGGGCGAGCGGCAGCACGAGGTTGCTCGGCCGCTCCTCGTCGTGCCACACGGTCTGGTGGGCCAGGACCATCTCCGCGTCCGTGCCGGGTGGGCGCCCGGTGTTGAGATTGCGGTCCCAGCGGCTGAAGGCGCTGCTGGAGACCTCCACGCCGACGCGGTGACCGGCGGCGAACTGGTAGCCGGTCGCCGCCATGTCCACGCGCAGCTCGTAGACGGCGCCGGGCGCCGCCGGCGGCCCGGCGTGCTCGCCGTCGCCTTCGCGGTAGCGCAGCCGGCGGATGCCCTCCTGCACCAGCTGCGCGTAGCCGTCCGGCCAGATGTCGACGAGGGCGACCGTGAAGTCGGTGTCCGCCGCCGAGGTGGAGACGTACAGCGTCGCCGCGAGCGGTCCGACGACCTGCAGCGACTCGGCGAGGGGAGGAGTGACGTACCCGGCGACGTCCGGGCGGGCGACCAGCCGCCGCCGGTCCGCGAGGTTTCGGGCGGCCGACCAGACCGGCCTGCGCATCCAGTAGTCGACCGGGCGCGCCGGATCGTACGTGAAGTCGTCCGGCGCCTCGTCGTCCGGCGCGTCCGTCGACAGCAGGCCGGGGCGCCGGAAGGGCGCGCCGGCGGCGCCGGCATCGGCCGGCTCGTCACCCCCGCGCCGTTCGCCTCCCGGCGCGTCGCCCTCCGATGGGGGCGCCGCGCGCAGGTAGTACGTCGTGAATCGCGTTCCCGGGAGCGGCCACTCGTCGGCCTCGCGCCAGCGGCCGGCGCCGGTCACGTAGCAGCGCACCCGCGGCGACTTCCCGAAGTCGTCGCTCTCCGGGCGCAGCCAGTGATCGAAGAAGGCGAGCACGCGGTCGTTGGTGACGCCCTGGCCGCGGAGCTCGTGGCGCCCGGCCGTGCCGGTCTTCTCCGTCGTCAACTCGTGGTCGGCCGGTCCGATGCAGAGCCACTGGCTGGCGCGGACCGTGTCGTAGATGTTGCGCCGCTGCACGCCCTCCCAGGTCTCGAGCGAGGCGCGAAGGAAGCAGTCGTACCACCCCGTCCAGTGGAAGGCGGGGATGTCCAGCTTTTCGAGCACGTCGGACAGGTCGTAGGGCTCCCAGGTCTGATCGCGGTCCGGGTGCCGCACGGCCTGGTCGAACAGCTCGCTGGGAAACCCGGCGTCCGCCGGATAGTCCTTGAGGGGCAGCACCCACGGGTCGAAGCGCAGGTAGTTGATGTAGCGACGGTGACCCTGGTCGCAGACCCAGGTGCCGGCCGTGTCGAGCGCCAGGGCGCCTCCCTCCCACATGAGGCGGTACAGGTCGACGCCCATGCAACCGGGGGCGATGCAGCGCAGCGCGGTGTGGAAGCGGCTTGCGGCGGCCCACTGGGTGAGGGCGAAGTAGGACTCGCCGATCATCCCGACCTGGCCGTCGCACCACGGCTGCGTCGCGACCCAGTCGATGGCGTCGTAGCCGTCGTCGGCCTCGTGTAGGAGTGGCTGCCACTCGCCCTCGCTGGCGAACTTGCCGCGTACGTCCTGGATGGCGCAGACGTAGCCCTTGCGCGCCCAGAAACGACCGTGCGCGGGCATGCTTGCGTAGGGGTCGTCCTTGCCGTACGGGAGGCGGATGAGGACGGCCGGGAGACGCGCTTCGTGCGCCCGGCCGTCCTCGTCCGCGGGACGGTACACGTTGGTCGACAGCCGCACGCCGTCCCGCATGGGCACCATGAGGCCGCGCTGCTCCTGGTACCGCGGGAAGCGGTCGGGCGCCTCGGTGGGTAACCGGCGACGCGGCAGGAGCAGGCGCTTGTCCGCCTGGTTCAGGGCCATGACGCCCTGCCAGCGCACGTCGGCCTCGAGGTGCCGCGGCAGTACGCGCCTCACGCTCCTCCCTTCGCGACGACGACCGTCGCCGCCAAGTATCTCACCGGCGACGACCGGCGTGGCGGGGGTCGTCAGATCGACTTCTGGTACACGCGGAAGGCGGCGGTCGCCAGCCACCCGCACGCCAGCGTGAAGACCAGCAGCCAGGCCATCCGGCTGAGCACCACGCCCCAGTCGGCCCCGGAGGCAAGGCCCTCGCGCCCGGCCACCACAGCCCACTCCACGGGGTTGTAGGTCGCGATGCTCTGCATCCAGACCGGCATCAGCGCCCTGGCCATGAACACGGAACTCAGGAAGGTGAGCGGCAGCAGCACGAAGTTGCTCACCGCGACCATCGTCTCGACGCGCCGGGAGAGGACGCCGATGGCGTTGCTCAGGGCGCCGATGCCCGTGCCGAGGAGCACCGCGCACACGGTGAGCGCGGCGATGCCGGCGACGCCGCCCGGATACTCGGCGCCTACGATGAGCCCGAGGACGACGATGATGACGGACTGGATCACGCCGACCAGCGCCCCCTGGACGAGCCGTCCGGCGATGAGCGAGCCACGGCTCGCCGGGCTCACGAGGAACCGGTCGATCACGCCGCGGTCGATATCCTCGATGAGGTCCATGCCGCTCCAGCCGGCGCTGAACAGGCAGGTCATCACGACGATGCCCGGCGTGAGGAAGTCGATGTAGCTGCCGGCGCCGAAGCCGGGGATCTCGACGATCTTGCGGAACAAGGCGCCGTAGAGCAGCAGCCAGACGACCGGCTGCACCAGCGAGATGAAGACCCACGCCGGCTGCCGCAGCAGGTTGCGGAAGTGCCGCTGGGTCATGAACAGGGTGTCTGCGAACACGCGGGTCATCGCTTCTTCGCCTCCTCGTCGGCCTCGCTGAAGGCACGGCCCGCGTACTGCAGGTACACGTCGTCGAGCGAGGGCCGCGACACGGTCACGGAGGCGACCTTGACGCCTTCGGCCTCGAGTGCGGCCAGCACGGCGGGCACGGCGCGCGCGCCGCTGTCGGCCCGTGCGCGCAGCAGGCGGGCTTCTGCGGCGACGTCGCGCAGATCGGGCACCTTGTCCAGGGCGCGGCGGACTTCGCCGTCGACTACCTGCTCCTCGAACTCGACGACGATGGCGTCGCCACGGAGTTCGCCCTTGAGCTCGTCCGGTGTGCCTTCAGCCACGACCTTGCCGCGATCGACGATCGCCAGGCGCCGGGCAAGGCCATCGGCCTCCTCGAGGTAGTGCGTCGTCATCAGGATGGTGAGACCTTCATCGCCGGCGAGGCGCGCGATCTCGGACCACATGTCCACGCGCGCCTCGGGATCGAGGCCGGTCGTGGGCTCGTCGAGGAAGAGGACCTGCGGGCGGTGCATGAGGCCGACGGCCACGTCGAGCTTGCGCTGCATGCCGCCGGAGTACGTGCGCACCGTGCGATCGGCCGCTTCGCTGAGGCCGAAGCGTTCGATGAGCTCGGCGGCGCGGGCGCGCAGGGCGCCGCCGCGCATGCCGTACACCCGGCCTTGGAGGACCAGGTTCTCGCGCCCGGTCGCCTGCAGGTCGAGCCCGGACTTTTGGGCGACGCAGCCGATCGCCAGCCGCACCTTGGCCGGGTGCCTCAGCACGTCGAACCCTGCCACGCGCGCCTCTCCGGCGTCGGGGCGCGACAGGGTTGTGAGGATCTTGACCGCCGTGGACTTGCCGGCCCCGTTCGGCCCCAGCAAGCCGAACACGGTCCCCGCTTCCGCGGCGAGGCTCACCCCGTCGAGGGCACGCACATCGCCGCGGTAGGTCTTCACCAGGCCGCGGGCTTCGATCGCATTGTCCATCGATATCGCCCCTTCCTCGTGCGCGGCATGGCGTCAGGCGCCGCGCCGGTATCGTTCAACGGGGGAGAGTGTATGTCCCCGAGTGAACGGGGGCGCACGATGCCGATCGCCGCCGCCGTCCGCGCCGTCGCCGGAAGAGGCCGTGGCGGCGGGGACGTGGTCAGCGCTGCTCCGCCGTCGAGCAGCACGACAGCCCGCCTGCGGTGGCTGTCGTCAGACGGCGCCGCCGCGCCCGATGCTCCGCGGCAGGATGATCGTCTCTTCGCGACCGGGACCGACGGCGATGAACTTCACGCGCGTCTTGGTGAATTCCGCGATGTACTGGACGTAGTCGCGGGCCGCCTGCGGCAGGTCCTGCCACGTCTCGCACTCGCGGATGTCCTCGGTCCAGCCGGGCAGCTCCTCGTAGAGCGGCTTGGCGTGGTGGAAGTCCGTCTGCAGCATGGGGAACTCTTCGAGCAGCCGGGTTCCAGCTTTGTACCGGGTGCACACGTTGAGCGTCTCCAGGCCGGTGAGCACGTCGAGCTTGGTGAGCGCGAGGTGGGTGATGCCGCTGAGGCGCACGGCGTACTTCAGCGCCACGAGATCCAGCCAGCCGCAGCGGCGCTCGCGTCCCGTCGTCGTGCCGAACTCGTGGCCGATATCACGCATCGCGGCGCCGACGTCGTCGAAGAGCTCGGTGGGAAACGGTCCCTCGCCCACCCGCGTCGTGTACGTCTTGGCGACGCCGATGACGTGGTCGATGCGCGTGGGGCCGACGCCCGTGCCGGTGCACGCCGCCCCGGCGATCGGATTGCTGCTCGTGACGAAGGGGTAGCTGCCGAAATCGATGTCGAGCAGCGCGCCCTGGGCGCCCTCGAAGAGGACGTGCTTGCCCTGGTCGAGGGCGGTGTTCACCAGCAGGCTGGCGTCGCAGATGAACGGTTCGAAGCGCTCGGTGTAGCCGAGCAGCTCGTCCGTGACCCGGTCCGGGTCGAGCACGCTGACGTCGTAGTGCTGCAGCAGGAAGTTCTTCTCCTGCAGCGCAGTCTTGACCTTGCGTCGGAGGATCTTCTCGTCCAGCAGATCCTGCACGCGGATGCCGATGCGCTTGTACTTGTCGACGTAGCACGGCCCGATGCCGCGGCCAGTGGTGCCGATCTTGTACTTGCCGAGCTGCTGCTCGTTGGTGCCGTCGAGGAGCAGGTGGTACGGCATGATGAGGTGGGCGTTGCCACTGACTCGCAGGTTGTCGCCGCTGATGCCGCGGGCGCGCAGCGCATCGAGCTCGCCGAACATGATGCGCGGGTCGATGACCACTCCGTTGCCGATGACGCAGGTCTTGGCCTCGTACAGGATGCCGGAGGGGATGAGATGGAGCTTGAACTCCTCGCCGTCGCGGACGATGGTGTGACCGGCATTGTTGCCGCCCTGGAAGCGCGCCACCACGTCGGCCTTCTCCGCCAGCAGGTCGGTGATCTTGCCTTTGCCCTCGTCGCCCCACTGGGCGCCGACTACGACGGTGCCGGGCACGATGGTCTCCCTCCGTTGTGCTTGACTGCGCCGGCCGCCGGGGGTGTGTGTCAGGACGCGCAGTGCCCAGAGGTGGCCGGGGGGGTTGGTGAAGAAAAGGACGGTCCCTTTTCGAAATCATAGGAGGACGGCCGCGCTTTGACAATCGAGCAGCCGCTACTCGCTCCCGGGCCCGACCGGTTCGTGCCTGTACAATCGTCGGCGGGAGGTCACATGTACGAGATCCTCGATGACACGCTGGACATGCTCGAGACAGGACGCGAGTTCGCCCTGGTCACGCTGGTCGCCGACCAGGGCTCGACGCCCCGCGCCGCCGGCGCGGAGATGCTGGTGCGGGGCGATGGCTCGAGCGCCGGGAGCATCGGCGGCGGCCTGCTCGAGCACAGCATGATGCTGGCCGCCGCGGACGCGCTGGCGGAGCGGCGCTCTCGCCGAGTGCGGACAGAGCTCGGCGGTACCGACGTGCGCAGCGCCGAGAAGATGCTTTGCGGTGGCGCCGCGGAGGTCCTGATCGCGTACGTGTCTCCGGGCGACGCCGCGCTGCTCGAGGCGTGCACTCAGCTACGCGAGGCGCGCGACGCAGGGCGCCGCGCCTGGTACGTCACGGTCCTGCCCACGGGCGAGGACGGTGATGACTTCATCGTCCGGCACTGCGCCTTCGACGCAGACGGGCGGCGCGCCGGTGCGGCCGTGTGCGACGCCGCGGAGGTCCGCTCGCTGGCCGCCGGCGCCGCCGTGCACGGCGCGACCCGTCTCACCGACGGCCGCGGCGCCGTGGTCGAGCGCCTGGACCCGCCGGCGTTCGCCGTCGTCTGCGGCGCCGGTCACGTGGGGCGGGCCCTGGCGCCGGTGCTCCTAGGGCTGGGCTTCCGCGTCGTCGTCATCGACGACCGTGAGGAGTTCGCGGCGCCCGCGCTGTTCCCCGGGGCAACGGTTGTCGCCAGACCGTTCGAGGCTGCCCTGGCGGCGGTGGGAGCGGACGAGCACGCCTTCGTCGTGATCGTGACTCATGGTCATGTCCACGACATGGAGGTCCTCGAGCAGGCCCTCCGGATCGGCGCCCGGTACGTCGGCCTCATGGCGAGCCGCTCGAAGCGCGCGCGCATGGACGCCGCGCTTCGTGAAGCGGGCTTCAGCGACGACGACGTCGGCCGGATCCACTCGCCGGTCGGTCTCGCCATCGGCGCCGAGACGCCGGCGGAGCTCGCTGTGAGCATCGCTGCCGAGATGGTCCTCGCCCGGTCGGGCTCGGCCGGCTGAGTGATGGAGCGCCTGGCGGCGATCGTCCTCGCGGCCGGCCGCTCATCGCGCATGCACGAGCTCAAGCCGCTGCTCGAGGCCGGCGGCCGCACGCTCCTGGAGCGGGCCGTCGGCGCGTTCACCGCGGTGGGCGTCGACGACGTGGTCGTCGTGACCGGCTACCGTGGCGACGAGGTCGCTCCAGTCGCCACCCGCGCCGGCGCGGGCGTGGCGCCCAACCCGCGCTTCGCCGAGGGTATGTACTCGTCCGTGCAGGCCGGCGTGGCGACGCTTCACGCCGGCGTCTCGCGATTCTTCCTGCTGCCGGTCGACGTGCCGCTGGTCCGACCGGAGACCGTGGGCCGGCTGGCGAGGGCCGCGCGACCGGCGGGCCGGGCGGCGGCGAGCGTCGCCGCAGGACCGGCGGTCGTCTACCCGGCGTTCCACGAGTCGACGGGGCACCCGCCGCTGATCTCCACGGTGCTGTGCGAGGAGATCCTCCGCGACCAGCCCGCCGGTGGCCTGCGCGAGCTGCTCATGAGGCACGCCGCGTCGTCGCTGCTGGTCGAGGTGGACGACCCGGGGGTGCTGACCGACGCGGACACGCAGGACGACCTCACCCGTATCCGTGTGCTGGCGGCGGGCGAGGACCTGCCGGACGAGGCGCGGTGCCTCGAGCTCCTGCGGGAGTGCGGAACGCCGGACGCGGTCGTCTCCCATTCTCGTGCTGTGGCGGCGGTGGCGGCAGCGCTCGCCGCCGCCCTGAACGAGCGCGGCCAGCATGTGTGCGCGCCGCTCATCGCCGCCGGCGCCCTGCTTCACGACGCGGCGCGGGACCAGCCGCGGCACGCCGTGGCCGGCGCCGACCTCCTCGAGGGCATGCGCTACGCGCGCGTCGCCGCGGTCGTCCGCCGGCACATGGCCCTGGGCGATGACGGCGGTGATGTCGGCGAGGTCGAGGTCGTCTACCTCGCGGACAAGCTGGTCGAAGGGGACCGGCTCGTCGGGATCGACGAGCGCTTCGCCGCGCGCCTCGAGCGGTTCGCCCGCTACCCCGCGGCGCTGGCCGGGGCGACCGCGCGCAAGCAGGAGGCGGAGGGCGTGCTGGGTCGCGTCGAAAGCGTGTTGGGGCGACCGGTCGGTGAGCTCCTGCGGCGAGAGTGGCGGCCGGGGAACATCGTCACAGACTGAGCGGCGCGGCCGTTCCGCCGTGCCGGCTCGACCCTCAGGCGCCCGGGCGGCCGCCGTTGAGGATGCTGCGCGCGGCGATCACACCGGCCGCTGAGGCCTGGATCAGGCCGCGCGTGATACCGGCGCCGTCGCCGACGGCGTACAGGTTCTTCACCGGCGTCTGCAGGCCGTCGTCGAGCTCGGGCCGCGCCGAGTAGAACTTGACCTCCACACCGTAGAGCAGCGTGTCGCGTCCATTGACCCCCGGGGCGAGCTTGTCCATGGCGGCGAGCATCTCGAGGATGTCGGTGAGGTGCCGGTAGGGGAGCACGAAGGCGAGGTCGCCCGCGGTGGCGCCCTGCAGCGACGGCTGCACGGTGCCACGGCGGATGCGGTCCATGGTGCTGCGGTGGCCCTGGTGCAGGTCGCCGAGGCGCTGCACGATGATGTCCTCGCCGAGGACGTTGGCCAGCCGGGCGATGCTCTTGCCGTAGGCGATCGGGTCGTCGAACGGCTCGGTGAAGTCGGTGCTGACCAGCAGGGCGAAGTTCGTCCGGTCGGTCTTGAAGTCGGCGTAGCTGTGGCCGTTCACGGTGACGACGTCGCCGTAGTTCTCGAGCGAGACGGTGCCGTAGGGGTTCATGCAGAAGGTGCGCACGGGGTCGTCGAAGCTCGGCGTGTAGTAGATGAGCTTGCTCTCGTACAGCGCGTTCGTGAGCGGTTCCATGACCGCCGCCGAGACCTCGACGCGCACGCCGATGTCCACGGGGTTGGTGCGCAGGCCGATGTGGAGGCGCTTGCACTCCTCCATGAGCCAGGCGGCGCCGTCACGGCCCGGGGCGGCGACCACTGCGTCGGCCGTGAGTCGCGTCCCGTCCTCCAGCACGACGCCGGTGGCGCGCAGTTCGCTCTCGCCGGCCGGCTTCTCGACGAGGATGCGGTCGACGCGGCTGGCGGTGAGCACCTCGACCTGTGACTCCAGTTCCGCGCGCATGCGCGTGAGGATGTCGTAGGAGCGCTCGGTGCCCATGTGGCGCACCGGTGACTCGACGAGGGTCATGCCGTGCAGGAGCGCCTCGCGGCGGAATTCCTCGAACTGCTTGCCGCCGCCGTGGACCTCGTCCGGCGCTCCGTACTCGCGCCAGACGCCGTCGACGTAGCCGATGAGCTCGGAGAGGCGCTCCTTGCCGACGAAGCGATCGAGCCAGCCGCCGACGTTCGGCGTGAGCGTGAGCTTGCCGTCGCTGAAGGCGCCGGCGCCGCCCCAGCCGCAGGTGATGTCGCAGGGCTCGCAGCCGGAGCACACACCGGTCTTGCGCGCCGGGCAGGCGCGGCGGTCGATGTCGGGGCCGCGCTCGACGATGAGCACCTTCGCGCCGTTGCGGCGTACGAGCTCGAGTGCGGCGAAGATGCCGGCAGGACCGGCGCCGACGACGATCACATCGTGGTGAGAGCGTGCAGCAGTCATGGCAGTCGGAGAGGGGGAGGTCGACAAAGGGCAGGTAGTTCCCTTCTTGGGATGATAGCGGCGCGGCGAACGCCATACAAACGTGGCGCGTCTCGTAGGCCGGGAGACGAAGTGGACGTGACGCTCGACCGGCGGAGCAGCGGAGGGAGAGATGGAGACCAAGGCGCGCAAGTGTCTGGCGGCGGTCGCGGTGGTGCTGTCGCTGACCACGCTGGGAGCGGCGCTGCTCGCCGCCTGCGGCGGGAGCGGCGGCCCCGCGGCGGCGAGCTCGCCGGCCACGATCGCGGTCACGCCGGCCGCCCCCACGGGGACGACCGTGCAGGCCAAGGTCGGCGATACGGTCGTGGTGACGCTCGAGGCGAACGTCACGACCGGGTACGAGTGGACCTTCACGGCCGGTGACACGTTCATCATCGAGAAGAGCGACTACGTATCGGACGACGACCCCGAGCAGCTCGCCGGCAAGGGCGGCACGCAGGTCGTGGCGCTCAGGGTCACCGAGGCCGGCTCATCCGACCTCACTGGCACCTACGCGCGCAGTTGGGAGTCGCCGTCGCCGGATGCGCAGCCGGACCTGACGCTGACGGTCGAGAGCACAGACTAGACGCCGCGAGCCACGTCGCGCCGGCCGGGGGCGCGCCGGCGTGACACGCGGGTGGGGGGCGGGACGAGGCGGGGCGGGCGGCCGCAGGGCCGCCCGCCCGTTCCCGCTTCGTGAAGAATCCCGGGCCGCTGAGGTCTTGTCAGCCGGGCCGCCGGGCCGATACCCTGCCGGGGCACGTGGTATCCCCAGTGAGGTGAACATGGACGACCCGGTCCTCAGCCGGCGCAGCATCCGCAGGTACACCGGCGACCCCGTGGGCGAAGAGACGGTCGAACGGCTGCTGCGCGCCGCCATGGCGGCGCCGTCCGCCGGCAACCAGCAGCCGTGGCAGTTCGTCGTTCTGCGCGACCGTGAGACGCTGCGCGCGATCGCCGGGTTCCACCCGTATGCGAAGATGCTGCCCGACGCGCCGGTCGCGGTGCTCGTCTGCGGCGATCCCACGGCCTGCAAGTGGCCGCAGATGTGGGAGCAGGACTGTTCCGCGGCGACCGAGAACCTGCTGATCGAGGCCGAGCACCTCGGCCTGGGGGCCGTGTGGCTCGGCGTCCATCCCCTGCAGGAGCGCGGCGAGGGCGTCCGCGCCCTCCTCGGCATCCCCGAGAGCGTCGTGCCGTTCGCCATCGTCCCGTTCGGCCGGCCGGCGGAGCACAAGGAACCCTCGGATCGCTACACCGCCGCCCGCGTCCACGTCGAGCGCTGGTAGCGGCGGGCGGCCGTCGCCCCGGCCCGCCATCCCCGGCCCTCTGCCCTCGGCCGACAGTTTGCCCCGACGCCGCCACGGGTACCTTTGCCACTCGACCCGTGATGCGGCGGGTGCCGCCCTCCGGCCCGGCGCCGGCGAGACAGGCTCCGCCCCACGGGTCGCCTTGCACTGAAAGAGCCAGAGCGAAGGGGTGAGCCGTGACCGGACCTGCCTGGGTCCCGACCATCGACGACGCAAAAGTCCGTGACGGCGCGTACGTGGCCGTCTATCCCAAGGGCCTCGGGGTGCTCCTGACGCGCATCGACGGTGACCTGTTCGCCGTCGCCAACAAGTGCGCGCACATGGGCTGCCCGCTGGAGGGCGGCAAGCTCGAGGGAGCCATCCTCACCTGCCCGTGCCACGATTGGCGCTTCGACCTGCGCACCGGGGTGTTTCTCGACGCGCCCGAGCTCGCGCTCGCGACTTTCCCGATCAAGGTGAAAGAGGGCAAGATCCTCGTCGAGATCGAAGGGGCGTGACCATGGTCGACGAGGTGTACATCTACGCGCTGAGCACCTGTCCGTGGTGCCGCAAGACCAGGCGATGGTTCGACGACAGCAAGATTCCCTACGAGTCGGTCGACGTCGACAAGCTGCCCGAGGACGAGCAGGACGCCGTCGCCGACAAGGCGTACGAGCTGAGTGGCGGCCGCCGCTTTCCCGTGGTCGTCATCAACGGCGAGGTGATCGTCGGCTACAGCCCCGACAAGTTCCTCGATCACCTCAAGGGCTGGGGAGGGTGACCATGGGCAGCGATGCGCGCAAGGAATCTCTCCGCTACCTGTTCGAGCGCGTGGTGCAGCCGCTCGGCTACAAGTTCACGCCCGATGAAGAGCTCGCCGACTTCCTGCTCGAGCAGGAAGTCAAGCTGGAGCAGGATCACGGCGCGCCCTTCTGTCCCTGCCAGGGACGGAGCGGCGTGCGCGCCGAGGACATGCTTATCTGCTGCCCGTGCATCCCCTACCACCGGGAGCACTTCGACAAGATGAAGCGCTGCTGGTGTGGTCTCTTCGTCCACCAGGACGTGACGGACCCGGACAGCTTGCCCCAGATCCCGCCGGACGAAGTCTGAGGAGCCGACCATGTGGCATGAAGTAGCGAAGCTCGACGACATCGCCCGGGGCGGCATGAAGTACGTGCGCGCCGCCGACCGTGAGATCTGCCTCTGCGAGTACGACGGCGGCATCTACGCCGTGAGCCGCCGCTGCGGTCACCAGAACGCTCCGCTCGATCAGGGTGCGCTCGAGGGATGGGTCCTCACCTGCCCCCTGCACGACGGGCAGTTCGACATCCGCAGCGGCGCCAATCTCAGCTGGCCCCTCGACCACGACATGGGACCCGGCGACGAGATCCCTGAACCCGTGCAGCGGTTCTTCAAGCTGGAGAAGCGGCTGCAGTGGAAGACCCGGGTGCACGACCTGCACACCTACGAGGTGCGCGTGCGGGACGGCGCCATCGAGGTCGACGTGTGACCACCACCCGGCCCCGCGGGGCCGTAGCAGCACGGTAGACAATCCACCCGACGACAAGGAGGAACGATGGCGTTTGAACTGCCGCCGCTCCCGTATGGGGACGACGCGCTCGAGCCGGACTACTCGGCGCGGACGATCAGCTTTCACTACGGGAAGCACCACAAGACGTACGTCGACACGCTGAACAAGCTGGTGGCCGGCACGGACCTCGAGGGCAAGAGCCTCGAGGACGTGATCATGGCCGTGGCGGGCAAGCCGGACAAGCAGCCGGTCTTCAACAACGCGGCGCAGGTGTGGAACCACACCTTCTTCTGGAACGGCATGAAGCCGGGCGGCGGCGGCGCGCCGACTGGCCCGATCGCCGAGAAGATCGTCGCGGCCTTCGGCGGCTGGGAGAAGTTCGTCGAGGCCTTCAAGGCCGCCGCCGCGGGCCGCTTCGGCTCCGGCTGGGCCTGGCTCGTCTCGGACAACGGCGAGCTCAAGATCGTGAGTACGCCGAACGCCGAGATGCCGGCGGCCCCAGGTATCTCACCGCTGCTCGTGGTCGACGTTTGGGAGCACGCCTATTACCTTGACTACCAGAACTTGCGGCCTGTGTACGTGCAGGCCTTCTTCGACAAGCTCGTCAACTGGGACTTCGTGAACGCGAACCTCGTGAACGCGAAGTAGCAGACTCGGGTACGTCCGCCTCGCCGGAATAGGGCGCGCGGCGGCCTCGGAGACCGAGAGGGCCGGTGGGTGCGCGAAGGCGCATCCGCCGGCCCTCTCTCTCTCCGGCTGCGGACGACGCCCTAATGGGATGTCGTGCAGGTCCGTATCCGAGAGTCTCGAACCGGCGCCGGGCCCCGTCCTCACCGGCGCCCACCGCGTCGTCGCCCTCGCCCGTGCGCGACTCTTCGTTGGGAGCTGGCAGGGCGCGGGTAGACTCGGCAGCAGCGGACCGCATCTCGCGCGACCCGCTCGTCGAGACAGGGAGGCCCCCATGCTCAAAGGATTCCGCGAGTTCGTCATGCGCGGCAACGTCGTCGATCTGGCCGTGGCGGTCGTCATCGGTGCAGCGTTCGGAGCCGTGATCACGGCCTTCGTCGCCAACATCATCACGCCGCTGATCGCCGCCATCTTCGGACAGCCGGACTTCTCCGGGCTGACTTTCACGATCAACGGCAGCGTGTTTCGGTACGGGTTGTTCCTCAACGCCGTCATCTCCTTCCTGCTCGTCGCGGCCGCCATCTACTACGTCGTGATCGTGCCGATGAACAAGATCAAGGAGCGGCGCGAGCAGGGCCAGGATCCGACGGTCAAGGAATGCCCCGAGTGCATGAGCGAGATCCCGCACAAGGCGCGCAAGTGCGCGTTCTGCGGTTCCGAACAGAACGACGCAGCGGCGGCGTGACGGAGAGCTGAGGGCGCGGACCCGCGCGGCGCCGGCAGCCGACGAGTGCCCGCCTGTGGTAGTCTCCGGGCTCGCCCGGCGTAGCTGCCGGCGAGCCCGCAGACCCTCGGAGACCGGATGTCCCTGCAGCGACTCGACGTCGACGACCGCCAAGCGGTCCTGTACTCGGAGGGCTCCGTGTGCGCGAGCACGCAGGAGCTCGTGGAGAGCGCGACGTTCGCGCGCGTCCTGAGTCTCTATGTCGATCACCTCGAGGCGCACAATCCCCGGGCGCTCGACGAGCTGGGCCTGGGCGCCGGCACCGCCGACAGGCGGGGGAATCGATTCGGCGCTGCCGGACCGGCGGGCGGGACTGGCGTCGACCCCCGTCGCGAGCGACTGCTCGATCTGCTTCGCCTCCTCACCAACAATCCGCTCGAGCGCGTCGTGTCCACTATCGCCGAGCCCGGCGACCTTCAGGCGCGTCGCGAGCTGCTACACGAGTTCGTCGAGGGCCTCTACGACTTCTGGCGTCGCTGGGATCGCTTCCTCGTGGTGCGCGCCGAGGCGCCGCCGGCGCCGGGCGACAGGCGCCCGTTGCGCGGCTTCACCGAGGCCGTCGAGGCGTTGGCGCGCCTGGTGCGGGCCGTCTATCGCGACGTCGCCGAGAACATCACCGGGACGCGGCTGCGCGTCCTTCGCCAGGTCGCGGCCGGCGCCGAGGTGGGCGTCTACACCGTCGGTCACAAGTGGCCCGTTCCGGCGCGCTACCGCGAGCTGCTCGCCGGCATCCCCTTCGTGCGTGACCTGCTGCTCTACCCGCCGCTTCTGCTCGACCCTCCGATGAACACGCGCAGCGGGCAGTTCGCCGAGGTGGAGGACAACCCGCTGGACGGGCTCAAGCTCGAGCGCGAGGAGTGGCTCTGCTACCCGGCGCTCGTGGGACGGCTCGTCGTCTTCGTGTACTTCCACCGCCGCTTCATGGGGCTGGGGCTGAGTCTCGCGAACCTCTTCGAGGTCGCCTCCGACGAGGAGATCGCCGCCGGCCCCGACGCCTTGTACCTCTACGGTGTCCCGCCGGCGGCGCTCGCTCGCTTCGGCGACCTGCCCACCGTGTTCCACGACGACCGCCGCAGCCGCGTGCTGGTGGCGGCGGTCCCGCTCGAGGACCGCTTCGGGTACTTCGGCTACCTCAAGAAGATGGTGCTCACCCTGCACAACGTCGCCACCATGGACCGTGGCGTCATGCCGTTCCACGGCGCCTACGCGCGGCTCGTTCTCCACGACGGTTCCCAGGCGACCGTGCTGCTCATCGGCGACACCGCGACCGGCAAGAGCGAGACGCTCGAGGCGCTGCGAGTGGCCGGCGACGGCCGCGTCCGCGAGGTGCGCATCATCGCCGACGACATGGGATCGCTCGAGGTCGGCTCCGGCGGCGAGCTGCTCGGCTTCGGCACAGAGATCGGCGCCTTCGTCCGTCTCGACGACCTTCAGCAGGGGTATGCATTCGGCCAGCTCGACCGCTCCATCATCATGAGTCCCAGCCGGGTCAACGCCCGCGTCGTCCTCCCCGTCACCACGCTCGAGGACGTGCTGCGCGGCTACCCCGTCGACTTCCTGCTGTACGCCAACAACTACGAGGCCGTCGACGGCGCGCACCCTGTGGTCGACCGTCTCCCGGACGAGCAGGCGGCGCTGGGCGTGTTTCGCGACGGCGCCGCCATGAGTAAGGGCACGACGACATCGACAGGGCTTACGCACAGCTACTTCGCCAACCCGTTCGGCCCGGCCCAGCGCCGCGAGCAGCACGAGGCGCTGGCCGCCTCGACCTTCGCGGCGGCCTTCAAGGCCGGCGTGTTCGTCGGGCAACTGCGCACGCAGCTAGGGTTGCCCGGCAAGGAGTCCGACGGCCCCGCCGCCGCCGCCCAAGCCCTTCTCGACCTCATCGCCGCGAAAGGAGCGAGCCGATCATGACGACCCTGTACGAGTCCAACGAGACCGCCTGGAACCTCCTGAGCCGGGGCAAGGTGCGCGACGTGTACGAGTACGCGCCCAATCAGATGCTCATCGTCACAAGCGACCGGCTCTCGGCCTTCGACGTCATCCTGCCGACCCCGATCCCGGACAAGGGCATCGTCCTCACGCAGATCGCCAACTTCTGGTTCGAGCAGACCGACAGGATCATCCCGAACCACCTCGTGGACCCCGATCCCTTCAGCACCGACACGGAGCGCAGACACCTCGCGGGGCGCTCGATCGTCGTTCACAGGGCGGAAGCGCTGCCGGTGGAGGCCATCGTCCGCGGCTACCTCACGGGGTCGGGGCGCAAGGACTACGAGAAGACCGGGAAGGTGTGTGGCATCGAGCTGCCGGCCGGCCTCGTCGAGGCGAGCCGGCTGCCCGAGCCCATCTACACGCCGTCGACGAAGGCCGCGATCGGCGACCACGACGAGAACATCTCCTTCGACAAGACGGTAGACCGGATAGGCAAGGAGATGGCGGAGAAGGTCCGCGACGTCGCCCTCGAGCTGTACCGGTTCGGCGCCGAGTATGCCCTCGAGCGCGGCATCATCATCGCCGACACCAAGTTCGAGTTCGGTATCCTGGACGGCGAGCTCATCCTCATCGATGAGATCATGACGCCGGATTCGTCGCGTTTCTGGCCCGCCGACGGCTATGAGGCGGGCAAGAGCCAACCGAGCTACGACAAGCAGTACGTGCGCGACTACCTCGAGACGCTCGACTGGGACAAGACGGCGCCCGGTCCCGAGTTGCCGCCTGAGGTGGCCGCGAAGACCTCCGAGAAGTACCTGGAGGCGTGGCGCCGCCTGACGAAGTCGTGAGCGGCACGGCGGGGCGCGGGGCCGGCGTTGGAGGCCGCGGCGACGCGCGCCGGCCCGCGGGTGGCGACCCGTTTCGCCGGCCCGTCCCGGACATCCCGCAGGCCGCGCTCTTCTGGGACCGCCGGTACGCGGCCGAGGAGCGCATCTGGGGCGACGGACCCAGCGAGCTCGCTCGCCTCGCCGTCGCCCGCCTGCGCCCTTACGCCTCGCCCGAGCTCTCGATCCTCGACGTCGGCTGCGCCTACGGGCGCGATTCGCGGTACCTCGCGGCCGAGCTGGGCTGCCGGGTCGTCGGCCTCGACCCGTCGCCGGCGGCCATCGCCGCCGCGCGCAAGGCGCGCTCGGCCGGGCTCGAGGTGGAGTACGTGGCCGGCGACCTCGAGTCGCTCGCGAGCGACTCGGACCACAGCGGCGCCTACGACGTCGTCTTCGTCAGCAACGTCTACCACCTGCTGGGGCCGATCGGCCGCCGGCAGTTCACGGCGGCGCTCGCCGCCGCCGTGCGGCCTGGCGGCCTCCTCTTC
>DASRZL010000156.1:0-8515 GCA_035686425.1 Thermoleophilia bacterium | reverse complement strand
AACTGCTCGAAGCCGAACCAGGTGCCGCTGCGCCCGAAGCCGGTGATCACCTCATCGTTGATCACGAGCACGTCGTTGGCCTTGCAGATCTCGTTCACCATCGGCCAGTACTCCGGCGGCGGCGGGATCACGCCGCCGGTGCCGATCATGGTCTCGCCGAGCATGGTGCCGACGTTCTCAGCGCCGTAGAAGGCGATCTCCCGTTCGACCTGCGTGGCGCACTCCATCCTGCAGTCGTCGCCGTAGGTCTTGTTCCACTCGCACTGATAGCAGTAGGGCGCTCCGAGCTTGATGAAGCCGGGCAGCAGGGGCTCGAACTTGGCGCGGTTCACGGTGAGGCCCTGCGCGCTGACGCTGGTCATGGTCGTGCCGTGGTAGGAGCGGTCGCGGAACATGACCATGTACTTGGTGCCCTTGCCCTTGTTGCGCCAGTACTGGCGCACCATCTTGACGGCGGTCTCGACCGACTCCCCGCCGCCCAGCGTGAGGAACACGTGATTGAGGTCGCCGGGCATGTGCTCAGCCACCTTGGCGGCAAGCTTGATCGCCGGCTCGTTGGCGATCTGGAAGATGTGGTAGATCGCCAGCTTCTGCATCTGGGCGTTGATGGCGTCGTAGATCTCCTGGCGACCGTGGCCGACGTTGACCGTCCAGAGGCTGGCGAAGGCGTCGATGTACTCGTTGCCGTCGGCGTCGTACACCACCGCGCCTTCGGCGCGCTCCATGATGACGGGCTTGAGTCCCTTTATCTGCGTGAACGGAGGCCACAGGTGGCCCAGGAAGTCCTGCTGAAGCGCGCCGCCCGTCTGCTGCTCTTGGTCCGTCATGAGTCCTCCCGTACCGACCGGTATCCACCCAGGTGGAAAACGCTAGGCTGTGAAGCCGCGGATGTCAAGCGCTTTCGACGCCGCACACGGCGGCGAGCGCCCGCAGCTGGTCGTCGCTGAGGGCCGGCCGCCAATCCGAACGCGCGTCGAGAAGCGCTCTCGTGCGCTCGCGCGCGACGGCGAGCTCGTCGCGGCCGTCCGCCTTCCAGGCGTCGTAGGAGAGGCGCGTGGACACCGTCGGCGTGTACTGCACGCCGGCTCGCAGGCGCCGCGTCGTGTCCTTCTCGGCCAGGAAGTGCCCGCCCGGTCCGACGCGCTCGATCATGTCCGCGAGGATCTCGTCGTGCGAGATGGTCGCCTCGGCCAGCAGCTTGCGGATGATGCCGGCGATCTCGCAGTCGATGACGATCTGCGGCAGGTAGAGCAGGTCGACCGAGTCCAGCATGCCCACGCCTCCGCTGAGGATGTCGGCGCCGGCGGAGCACGTGGTCAGCGCCTTCAGCGCTTTGTCGTATCCCGCCTGGATGCTGGGGCGTTTGGCGTCGGTGCCCAGGCCCGGCACCGTCACCGGGACACCGAGCAGGTGCCCGACCTCGATGCAGGCGGCCAGCATGAGCGTCGACTCGGGCGCGCCGTACGAGACCCGGGTGGAGCGCATGTCCATGACGTTGGATGAAGCGCCGAACAGCAGGCGGGCGCCCGGCGCAAGGGACTGAATGGCGGTCGCGACGCCGAGGAACTCCGCGATCGCCAGCGTGATGCCCGCGGCGAGCGTGACCGGCGCCGTGGCCCCGGACATCGGTATGGTGTAGACCTCGATCGGCACGCCGTGGACCGCCATGGCGGCGTGGAAGTCGAGCGCGCCGCCGTCGACCTGCAGCGGGGAGGCCGCGGTGAGCAGCGTGCTGAACCGCGGCCGCTCGCGAAAAGCGTCCGCATCGCCGGCGACGATATCCCGGATGCGCAGCAGGGGCTCGACCTGCGACGGGCTGTCCACGAAGGTGACGTGCTTGTCCGACTGAGTCAGCACGGTGAAGTAGCCGACGAGCTCGCGAACCTCGAGGGGTACGTCGTTGGCCGTCACGGTCGTCCAGATCAGGTCGACCTGCGGCGAGGCGTCGAGCAGCGCCGTGGCCTTGCGCAGGTCGTCCAGCGTGGACAGTCGGCGCTCGCCGGTCTCGTCGTCGAGCACGAAGGCGGCGCAGCCAGAAGAACAGAAGCGGGAGGCCGCACCGTCCGCCAGGCGAACGTCGTGCTCGGGCCTGGCTCCGCCCATGACGAACTCCCGCGGGCAGCGGGCGACGGCGTCGCGGACCAGATCCGGCGGGAAGCGGACGATGCCGCTGCCCTCGTCGACCACCGCGCCCTGCGCGGCGAGCGCGGTGAGCGCCCGCGAGCCGGCCAGACGCATGCCGACACGCTCGAGGATGCCGAGCGCCTCCTCGACGATCAGCGCCTTCTCGTCGTCACTCAGCCACGTCGTGCGTGCCTGCATCGACGTCCTCCGATCTCGCCGTTGAGCGTGATGTGCGGGAGAGCCGGGACGCACGGACCGCGCCGGACGGGGTCCCGAGCCGCAGGCTCCTCGCCCCAGGTACGCTATGCCTCCGCGCCGACCGCCTGGATGGTGGGCGTATCCGAGAGCAGCTTCTTCGTATAGTCGGCCTGCGGGTCATCAAGGACGGCGTCCACGACGCCGTACTCGACGATGCGACCTTCGTTCATCACCGCCACTTCCTGCGAGATACTCCGAACCAGGGCGAGGTTGTGGGTCACGAACAGCATCGAAAGGCCCATATCGCGCTGCAGGCCGGCGAGCAGCTCGATGATCGCCGCCTGCACGGAGACGTCGAGCCACGACGTCACCTCGTCGCAGATCAAGACCGTCGGTTCGGCCGCCAGCCCACGGGCGATGGCCACCCGCTGCCGCTCACCACCGGAGAGCTGGTCCGGGTAGCGGCTGAGCAGTGACGTGTCGAGGGCCACCTGCTCCAGCGCCTTCTCCATCCGTCCCTCCATCTCGCTGCGCGAGAGATCGAAGAAGACCCTGAGCGGCTGCGAGAGGATCTGGCCGATCGTCTTGCGCGGGTTGAGCGAGCTGTAGGGACTCTGGAAGATGTACTGGATCGCCTGCCGGGTCGAACGCGGCCTGCCGCGCGCATCGCGCGAGAGCGGCTTGCCGTTGAACTCGATGTCGCCGACGATCTTGTGCTGGTGCAGGCCGGCGATGCAGCGGGCCAGCGTCGTCTTGCCGGAGCCGGACTCCCCGACCAGGGAAAGGCAGCGACGCTCGCTCAGACCCGTCGTGATGCCGTGCAGGACCTCCTTGTGCTGGTAGAAGGCGGTGACGTCGCGCACGCTGATGATCTGCTTCTCCGGAGTCCCCGGAGCAGAGAGCGACTTGTCGCGCAGGTGGATATCCTGCTCCTCCGACTGGACGGCGACCTCCTTCCAGCGCCAGCAGCGCACGCGGCGCCCGGGGCTGGTCTCGTCCACGGGGGGGTACTCCTCCCCGCAGTGGTCCACCGCCCAGTCGCAGCGCGGCGTGAAGGCGCACCCGTCGGGTCGCCGGCCCGGGCGCGGAGCCCAGCCCGGGATCCCCCGCAGGGCACGCTCGCCGGTGATGTCGGGGATGGAGGCGAGGAGCTTGCGCGTGTAGGGGTGGTGACCGGCCGCGAAGAGCTCGTCGCGGGTGCCGATCTCCACCACCCGTCCGGCATACATCACGGCGATGCGGTCGGCGAGGTTGGACACCACCGCGAGGTCGTGGGTGATGTACAGTGCCGCCACCCCATACGACTTGGTGAGGTCGCGGATCGTGTCCAGCACGTGCGCCTGCGTGGTCACGTCCAGCGCGGTGGTCGGCTCGTCGAGGACGATGACCTTGGGCCGGTTGGAGAACGCCATGGCGATGGCGACGCGCTGCTGTTGTCCGCCGGAGAGCTGGTGCGGGTAGCGGCGCAGGAACGCCTTGTCGGACGGCAGCAGGACCTCGGCCATCATCTGAGCGAGGCGCGCCTCACGTTCCGCCGCCGAGGCGCCGAACCCGTGCACCTCGAGGATCTCCATGAGCTGCAGCCCGATGCGCAGCGCCGGGTTGAGCGCCGCGGAGGAGTCTTGTGGAACGTAGCTGATCGCGCCGCCGCGTATGGCGCGCAGCGCCGCCGGGTCCATGGCCAGGACGTCCTGGCCGTCGATCTCGACGTGCCCAGCGGCGATCTTGGCGCCGCGGCGCTGGTAGTCGAGCAGGCTGGTCCCGACGGTGGTCTTGCCGGAGGCCGACTCGCCGACGAGGCCGAGCACCTCTCCGCGCCGGATCGCCAGGGTGATCTCGTCGTCGATGTCCACGCCGGAGGGGTCGAGGACGATGCGCAGCCCCTCGACGCTGAGGACGACGTCGCGCTCCGTGCCCGGTGTGGGCCCTTCGGTGGCCACCGTCTCCATCACCCTCCTCCCGTGTCGCGCTCGATGCCGATCAGCGCGCGTCCCAGGCCGTCGGCGATCAGGTTGGTGCCGATCGTCAGGATGCCGATCAGCAGCACCGGCACGAACACCGGCCAGGGCTGGATGACGATGCCGACGCGGTTCTCGTTGATCATGAGGCCCCAGTCGGCCGCCGGCGGCTGCATGCCGAAGCCGAGGAAGGACAGCGCCGCGATGAGACCGATCGAGTACGTCAGCCGCAGGCCGAACTCGACGAGCAGCGGGCTGGTGATGCTCGGCATGATCTCGTTGAAGAGGATCTTCCAGCGCGCGATGCCGAACGCCTCGGCAGCGCGCACGAAGTCGCGCTGGGCGACCTCGAGGGTCGCGGCGCGGGCGACGCGAGCGATGCGCGGCGCGTGGCTGATGCCGACCATGAGCACGATCAGCCACAGCTTGGGGCCGACGATCGAGACGAACAGCAGCGTCAGGACGATCTGCGGGAAGGCGAGCACGACGTCCAGAATACGCATGATCGACTCGTCGACCCAGCGCCGCGCGTAGCCGGTGATGAGTCCCAGGCTCACGCCCAGTCCAAGGCCGATGGTGGTGGCTGCCAGAGCAAGCAAGATGACGGTGCGGCCCCCGTAGAGCACCCGCGTGAGCGCGTCGTGGCCGATGTAGTCGCTGCCCAGCCACATCTCCGGCGGAGCCGGAGGCGAGAACGGCGCGGCTACGAACTCGGTCGGTGAGTAGGGAGCGACCCAGGGACCCACGACGGCGAGCAGCACGATGCCGGCGAAGATGCCGACGCCGATCTTGGTGCGCCCCATGCGCCACGCTTCGCGGAGGGTCATCAGCCACTCAGAGTGGCGACGCTCCCCCTCGACGACCGGCGGTTCGACGAGCTCGGAGTCGCTGATGATGATCTCGTCGCTCATCGCAGACCGGTCCTGAGTCGGGGGCTGACGAGGATGGTGAGGATGTCCGCCGTGAGGTTGGCGAGCACGTAGACGGCGGCGATCAGGATACAGATGGCCTGCACCATCGGCATATCGCGATTGGCCACGGCGTCGACGAGCGCCGAGCCGATGCCGGGGAAAGCGAAGAGGTACTCGACCACGACGACGCCGCCGGCGAGCCAGGCGAGGTTGAGCGCCGTGACCTGGAGCGCCGGAGCCAGCGCGTTGGGGACGGCGTGGCGATTGAGCACGAGCCGCTCAGGCAGGCCCTTCAGTCGCGCCATCATCACGTACTCGCTCTCGAGCACCTCGATCGTGCTCGCGCGCAGGATGCGGGTGATATACGGCGCGACCGCCAGCGTCAGCGTGAGCGCCGGCAGGATGAACAGCTCGAGCTGCTGGTAGATGGGCACGTCGGGATCGACGCGCGATACCGCCGGCAGCCAGTTGAAGATCTGGGTCGCGAACAACAACACCAGCACGATCCCGATGACGAACTCCGGCAGAGCGGCCAGCGAGAGGCTGCCTATGGAGACGGAGACGTCGAACTTGCTGTCGCGCCTCAAGGCGGTGATCGAGCCCAGCAACAACGAGAGCGGGATGCTGACCAGCGCCGCGAGGAACACGAGCACCGCGGTGTTCTGCACGCGCCGCGACAGCAGCTCGGTGACGGGCTCGTCCTGTACGAGCGAGTTGCCCAGATCGCCGGTCACGACGCCGCCGAGCCAGCCGAGGTACTGCTGGGCGATCGGCTCGTTCAACCCGAGCTGCTCGCGCAGAGCCTCGTAGCGGTCAACGTTGGCGGCCTCCTTGCCCAGGATGGCCCGAGCCGTGTCGCCGGGCAGGGCCTGCGTCGCGGCGAACACGACGACGGAGACCAGGAAGAGGGTGAGGATCCCCAGTCCGACGCGGATGAGGATCAGTTTCAGGAGCGGCGGCAAGGGAAGCACTCACCTCCATCGACGGTCTGTAGCGGGAACGACGCCGGATCCGAACGGACCGGCGTGGCGGCGGGCGCCAGGGGAGGGCGCGCCCGCCGCCGCTTGCTAGCTGCCGGCAAGGCCGTCAGACGAAGTAGACGTCCTTGAAGCCGAAGTTGCCGACCGGGACGCCGAGCCTCGACGTCTTGAGACCCGCGACCTTCTCGGATCCCGCGTCGACCTGATTGCGGAAGGCCCAGATGATGTAGCCGCCCTCGTTGTACTCGATCTCCTGCGCCTGGGCGATGAGCTCGTTGCGCGCGGCCTCGTCGATCGTGGTCTGGGCCTCCTCGACGATGGCCTGCCACTCGGCGTTCTTCCAGTGGGTCTCGTTGTAGGGAGCCCCGGGCATGGTGGCCTGACCGGCCTGGCTGATGTAGTTGCGCGTGTACCAGAAGTCCTGGGCGAACGGCCAGGTCAGGTACTCGTCGCCGTAGAAGACGCCGGAGTCGACCTTCTTGACGTTGACGGTGACGCCGGCGCCCTTGGCCTGCTCGGCGAAGACCTGCGCCGCGGCGACCTCGTCGGCGCCGAGGGCGCCGGCCGACGTGACGAGCTCGACGGTCAGGTCCGCGTACCCGGCCTCCTTGAGCAGAGACTTGGCCTGCTCGAGGTCCTGCATGCGCTGGGGCAGGTCCGGTGTACCCGGGTCGAACGGCGCGTACATGTCGTTGCCCACGGCGCCGAACCCGCTGTATGCCTGCTGGATCATCTGCTCGCGGTCGACGATGAGGCGGAATGCCTGGCGCACGCGCACGTCGCTGTACGGCTTGACGTCGATGCGCATGGTGAACGGACGCCACGCGCCCGTCTCGGCGTTGAGCAGCAGGAGACCGGTGGTGCTCTCGACCACCTTGGCCTGACTCGTCGGCAGGTTCGAGATGGCCTCCACCTCGCCGCTCTGCAGGGCGTTGACGCGCGCCGTGTCGTCGGCGAACTCGATGATGGTGAGCTCATCCACCCACGGGCTCCCGTCCCAGTAGTCCGCGAACGGGGCGAACGTGAACTGCTCGCCCGGCTTGAAGCCGGTGAGCTTGAAGGGACCGCAGCCGATGGGGTTCTTGGGGTCGAAGTCGACCGGCACGAGCTGGCTGCCGCGGAAGGCGAGGCCCTCCGGCAGCAGAACGTTCGGCGGGTCCAAGCGGAACTCGACCGTCAGGTCGTCGATCTTCACCGTACCGCCGGGATTCAGGCCGCCCAGCGAGGCCACGCCCGTCTTCGGGTCCTTGGGGTCGACGATGCGCTCGAACGTGTACACGACGTCGTCGGCGGTCACCGGCTTGCCATCCTGCCAGGTGAGGCCTGACTTCAGGCGGCACGTCCACACGGAGCCGTCGTCGTTGGGCGTGAGCTCCTCGGCCAGATGGTTCACGATCTGGGCGTTGTCGTCGAAATAGGTGAGACCGTCGTAGACCTGGTACTGGATGGCGATGTCCGGCTCATACGAGGCGGTATGCGGGTCGGCCGTGTCCTTGGCGGAGCCGCCCACGATGCCGACGCGAAGAGAGCCACCCTTCTTGGCCCCGGCCGACGGGGACGCCGCCGTGCCACTGTCCGTATCGCTACTGCCACACGCGGCAGCGAAGGGTCCGAGAGCTGATACTCCCCCGAGTGCCACTGCCCCTTTGAGGAGACTCCGGCGCGAAATGCGCTTGTTGGAGACCTCCCAGATGAACCCCAAGTCGTCAGTGCTGCTCATGGAACTCCCCCTTTTCCTGCCTGTATCGACCGCTCCGGCTGCGACGGCCACAGCCAGTGGCCGCGACCAGAGCAGCCCCCTTGCTGCGACTGGAGAGATAGGTGAAGACAACCTCCCCCGTGGATCTTGGCTGAGACAGTGCGACAGCGCCCGAGATTATCCACCCGGGTGGGTCGCCCCCTTGGACTGCACCTTACGGAGGATACCGCCAAGTTGTCAAACACCGCCAGTGTCGCGTGAGAGCATCCTAGCCGCAGTATCTCCGGCAAGTCAACAGGTATTCCGCAGGGTGTCTGGCATAGTTGCCAGATGGTAGGAGGCCCGCTCCGGTGCGACCACCAATACAGGAGACTGTGCGGTCGCGTTCGACTTCAGATATCTCCAGGCCGCACCGGCCACGCGCCCGCACGAATGGTCATCACCGCGGGTCAGAGCCGGCAAGAACTCGATATCATGCAGTGAACCGTTCGAAGGGAGATTCCGTGGACGCTCTCGACCGCCGCATCCTGATCGAGCTGCAACGGGACGGCAGCCTCACCAACGCCCGCCTCGCCGAGCGCGTCGGCCTCTCGCAGTCGGCGATGAGCGAGCGCGTGCGGCGCCTCGAGGGCGAGGGCCACATCA
>DASRZL010000155.1:0-4616 GCA_035686425.1 Thermoleophilia bacterium | reverse complement strand
CTGCGCCGGCAGATCGTCAAGCTGCGCGCGGGCAACGTGGCGCGCCACGTGGAGGGCGACACGGCGAACGGGTGAGGCCGGTTCCCCGGTGAGGAGCACGCTCGTCACCGGGCCTCCTCACCGGGGTGCGCCGTTGGAGAGTGACATAATCGCAGCACATGACGAGAGCAGGGGGTGGATCATGAAGCGCGTGGTCATGGGGGCGGCGCTGGGGCTGCTCGTCTTCGTCGTGGTGCTGGTGAGTCCGATGGTCGCCGGCGCCACGCCCAACAACCTGAATCCCGCGAACGGCGCGTCGCTGGCGGCGAACGCGCAGGTGTTCACGTGGGGAGACAACGCGACCCAGGGACCGGTGGACCACTGGTGGATGGAGATCTCCACGAGTCCGCAGGTTGACTACTACCCGTGGGGTTACTTCTCCGGGGGACTGGTCTTCACATTGCGCGCTACCACCGCGTCCGCGAACCTGAACGCACTCGGGCGCGCCTTGGCGCCGGGCACCTACTACTGGCACGTGGGCGGCTACTATGGCCCGTTCGGCAGTCTGGGAACGGCGTGGTCGAACGTACAGTCGTTCACCATCAGAAGCGCGACGGCGACGGCGCCGAAGATCGCGGTCAATCCCACATCGTTCTCTCTCGACGTGGAGTACAACGACCCTACGTGGCAATCCGCCAACCTGGCGATCTCGAACAGCGGCGGTGGGACGCTGTACTTCGCCATCCCGACCTTCGATGTGATGTGGCTGGGCGCCGCGTCGGGGACCAGCACGGGCATCGTGTACACGCTGCCAATCGCGGTGCGACCCTTCTCGGACGCGAGCGCAACGGCGCCCCTCCCGCCGGGCACCTACACCACCAACATCACCGTTCAAGACAACGGCAGCTCTCCTCCCGCGACGAACAGCCCTAGGCTCGTGCCTGTGACCATGAAGGTCTGGGCCACGGACAATACCGCCCCGACCGGGACATCCGTGAAGATCGCCGGCGGGAAGTCCGCCACGAGGAAGGCGGCCGTCACGCTGTCCATGACGGCCACCGACTCCGGCAGCAAGATGGGCGAGATGCGCTTCGCCAACGTGGCCGGTCAGTGGTCCAGCTGGGTGCCCTATGCGAGCACGAGGGCCTGGACCCTGGCGGCGGGCGACGGGACCAAGACCGTCTACGCGCAGTTCCGCGACAACGTCGGCAACGAGAGTGGCGTCGTTTTCGACACGATCATAGTCGACAAGACCAAGCCGACCACGAAAGCGCCTTACTCAGCCCGCGTGAGGCGGGGGAGGACGGCGACCCTCAGGTACAGAGTGATGGACGCAGCCCCGAACGGAGGGACCGCCAAGGCGACGATCAGGATCAAGACCCTCCGCGGCAAGACGGTCAAGACGATCAGGGCTTCATACAAGCCGGTCAACACGACGCAGAGGGTCTCGTTCCGTTGCAGGTTGGCGAAGGGGGCGTACAAGTTCTACGTCTACGCCGTCGACAGGGCGGGCAACTCCCAGTCGCGGGTCGGGTGGAACCGGCTGCGGGTCAGGTAGGCGAATAGGCGGGACTCGCGAGCGAGTCACGCCCCAGACGCCGTCGTGCCTGGGGCGTCGCTGCAGATCGACGCCCGACACTGAGCACCGTCTCCGGTCGGCCGCGTCACACGGCGCCCTTCTCGACCGGAGACCTTCCGTCGCGGATCATCATCGAGCTCGTCCATGTCGCCCTCATGGTCTGCGCATGGCTCATTGCCGGTCTGCGGCGCGCCGCCATCCGAGCGGCAGCGATGATTGCGCTCGCCGGGCCGCTCCGCCATCGCGGAATCGTTGCACGGATTACGCCGATTTGTGACTATTGTGGCGTATGCTTTCAAAGTCGTGAGTCAGCAGCAGCCCACCACGAAACGAGGCAGGCGCCATGGACCCTAGTGAGTTCCACGCTCCCGGCGCCGGCAGGGTCGTGACGTGCCTCGAAGGGTACGCAGCTTTCGTTCCGGCGCCGCTCCCGCCGAGGTTCACCTACACCAAGGGCCTGGCGCTTGCGCTCTCGCGCGCCGACGGTGCGCTCGGGGAGCTCTCCGGCGTCGGCGGTCAACTCCCCGATCCCCAGCTCCTCGACGCCTCGTTCAAGCGCCAGGAGGCGCTGTGCTCGTCGCGCATCGAGGGTGCCGAGGTGAGCCTCTCGGACCTCTATCTCGACCAGGTGGGCGCCGCGCGTCAGAGTGTGCCGCGCGACGACCTGCGCGAGGTCCGCAGCTGCATGTCGACGCTGCGCTTCGGCGTCGAGCTCCTGCGCGAGGAGCCGCTCTCCCTCGCGTTTCTCAAGGCGCTGCACGAGCGCCTCCTGCGCGGGGAGGTGGGCGGCGCACGCACGCCGGGCGAGTTCCGCACCTCGCAGAACTGGCTCGGCCCGCCCGGCGCCACCATGGCGACGGCGACCTACGTGCCGGCGCCGGTGGACGAACTGCCCGCGGCGCTCGCCGCGTTCGAGGAGTTCTTGCAGGAGCGCGGCCGGATGCCGGACCTCATCCAGTGCGCCATGCTCCACGCGCAGTTCGAGAGCATCCATCCGTTCGTCGGCGGCAACGGCCGCCTCGGCCGCCTGCTCATCACGCTCTTCCTCATCGAACGCGAGCGCCTCACACGGCCGCTGCTCTATCTCTCCGCGTTCTTCGAGGGTCATCGCGACGAGTACTACACGCTGCTGCAGCGCGTGCGCACCCACGCCGAGTGGGCGCCGTGGCTCACCTTCTTCGCCGTGGGCGTGCACGAGACGGCCGAGCGCGCGACTCGCCAGGCCCGCGCGCTCATCGTCCACTACGAACGTGACCGCAAGAAAGTCAAGGGCCACGCGCTGCGCCTTGCCGACGAGCTGTTTCGCACCCCGGCGATGACGGTCCCCGAGGCGCAGAGGATCCTCGAGGTCACCAACCCGACGGCGCGGCGGGCCGTCCGCGAGCTCGAGGCCCGGGAACTGCTCGCGGAGTGGGCCGAGAGCCACTGGCCGCGCGTGTACCTCGCGCAGCACGTCCTCGACGCCGTGTTGCACCCAGTGGAGGACCTGCGCAGCGGGTCGGGCGCTCCCGAGCAGGGCGCGGTCGTGAAGTCCGGGGCCACGCAGGTGCGGAAGCCGTTGCGCCGCGCCGACCGCCTCATGGCCGAGGCCATGGACATCATCGACGCGGCGCGCGCCACGGGTGTGCAGCTCCGCCTCACCGGCGGGCTCGCCATCCGTCGCTACTGCACCGACCTCGACTTCATGGACCGAGAGTACTCCGACATCGACGTGATCGGGCGCTCGGACCAGAGGAAGGAGATCCACGCGCTCTTCGAAGCGCTCGGCTACACGGAGAACCACTACGTCACGCAGTCGACCGACGCGGGTCAGCTTCAGTACATCAAGCTGGAGGCCTTGGAGGGCATGAAGGCGGAGGCCGAGGCGGCGGCCGCCGGTGTGCAGAGCACGTACGAACCGCCGCTCGTCGATCACATCGACATCTTCCTCGACGTCATGCGCATGGACCACGACATCGACGTGCGCGAGCGGCTCGAGATCGACGACTACGCCATCTCGCCGGCCGACGCCTTCATCGCCAAGATGCAGATCGGCAAGATCAACCAGAAGGACGTGCACGACGTCGTCGCCCTGGTCAAGGATCTGCCGCTCCGGGACGTCGACGACGACGCCTCCATCGACCTGCTGCTCATCGCCGACGCGTGCTCCAACGACTGGGGGCTGTACCAGGACATCACCAGCAACCTCGACATCGCGGTGGCGATGGTCGGGGACTACGGTCTCTCCGAGGCGCAGCAGGACCGCGTGTACGCGCGGCTCGCGGCCATCAAGGAGTCCGTGGAGAACGCGAGCAAGAGCATCCGCTGGCGGCTGCGGGCCACGGTCGGCGAGCGCGTGGCGTGGCGCCGCGAGATCGAGGACACGGAGGGAACGCAGATCATCGCGCCGGAGTGGGAATGGCGGCGCGACCTGGGGTAGGCCGCGCGTGAGGCGCCCGGAGACGCGCGCCATGCGAGCGCATCGACAAGGGGGCAGAGCATGACGGGCATGGTCCCGGAAGACGTCTACGAACTCACCGGGGTCGCGGATCCGCGGCTCTCGCCCGATGGGGCGACGGTGGCCTACGTGGTCGGCACGGTCGACAAGGAGGCCAACGACTATCGCTCGGCCATCTGGCTCGCGGCGGCGGACGGGTCGACTCCGCCGCGGCGCTTCACCAGCGGCGAGAAGGCCGACGCCGACCCGCGATGGTCGCCCGACGGTACTCGGCTGGCGTTCACCTCCAACCGCGCCGGCAAGACCTCGCAGCTGTACGTGATGCCGGTGGCCGGGGGCGAGCCGCGCAAGCTCACGAGCCTCAAAGAGGACGTCACGCAGGCGGTCTGGGCGCCGGACGGCACGCTCATCGCCTTCGTCTCCCGGGTCCGCGACGCGGCCTACGAGGAGGAGGACGAGAAGAAGCGCCGGCCGCGCCGTCTGACCCGGCTGCAGTACAAGCTCGACAGCGTCGGCTGGACCGCCGACCGGCCGCAGCACCTCTTCGTGGTGCCGGTCGACGGCTCGAGTGAACCGGTCCAGCTCACGGACGGCGACTACGAAGACCATTCGCCGTCCTGG
>DASRZL010000154.1:0-65426 GCA_035686425.1 Thermoleophilia bacterium | reverse complement strand
CCGCTCCTCGGGGCCTCGTTCGATACCTGGTTCTACCGCGGCCTCGCGCTGCTGATCATCAGCTGCCCGTGCGCGCTGGTCATCTCGACGCCCGTGAGCATCCTCGCCGCCCTCGCCCGCGCCACGCGCAACGGCGTGCTGGTCAAGGGCGGCGCGTATCTCGAGCAGATGGCCGGCCTCCGGGCGGTCGCCTTCGACAAGACGGGGACGCTCACGCGCGGCCGGCCCACGGTCACCGACGTCGTGCCGCTGAATGGTGCCTCTGCCGCTCGCGTGCTCTCAATCGCCGTGGCGCTCGAACGCTACAGCGAGCACCCGCTGGCCAGGGCGATCGCGGACCACGCCGAGGCTGCGGGCGTGACGGACGGCGGCGGAGGTCCGGCTGCCGACACGGCGGGTGTGCCCGGAGCGCCCTCCCTCGTGGAAGCGGCGTGCTCGTGCTCCACGCCCGGGTGCTGCAGCACACCGGAGCCGGCCGGACGACACGATCGCGACTGGGAGGAGTCCGGAGTGAACAGACGCGACTCCGCCCATGGCCACCTCTCAGGGCCGCACGGTCCGGACATCGAGCGCTTCCGCGCGATTCCCGGGCGCGGCGTGCGGGCCGAGCTGAGCGGCCGGCTTCACTTCGTCGGCCGCCCGGATCTGCTCGGCTCGCACGCCGCGGATGCTGGAGTGACCGACGCCGTCGAGCGGTTCGAACGTCAGGGCAAGACGGCCGTCGTCGTCGGGGACGAGAACGGCGCGCTCGGCGTTATCGCCGTCAGCGACCCCCTGCGTGCAGGAGCCGGCGAGGTGGTCGCTGAGCTGCGCGCGCTCGGCATCGGCGAGGTGGCCATGCTCACCGGCGACAACCCTGAGACTGCGGCGGCCGTGGCCGCCGAGGCCGGCGTGACTGACGTGCGCGCCGGGCTGCTGCCCGAGCAGAAGGTCGCCGCCGTCGCCGAGCTCCGCGACCGCGCGGGTGCGGTCGCCATGATCGGCGACGGCGTCAACGACGCCCCCGCTCTTGCGGCGGCGACCCTCGGCATCGCCATGGGCGCGGCCGGCACCGACGCCGCCCTCGAGACCGCCGATATCGCCCTCATGGGTGACGACCTGGCGGCCGTCCCCGAGACCATCCGGCTCGCCCGCCGCACCACCCGCGTGATCTGGCAGAACATCGTCTTCTCGATCGCCGTGAAGGCGGTGTTCCTGGTCCTCGCCCCGCTGGGCCTGGTGAGCCTCTGGCTGGCGGTGTTCGCCGACATGGGTACCTCTCTCATCGTGACCGCGAATGGACTACGCTTGTACCGTCGCTAAGGGAGGAACCTTGACCACGATCATCTACACCAAGCCAGGCTGTCCGTACTGCACCGCCGCGAAGCAGGACCTCGAGGCGCGCGGCGTCGACTACGACGAGATCGACGTGTACACCAGTCCCGGCGCCCTCGAGCAGCTCGCCGAGATCACCGGCGGCATGAACGTCGTGCCGGTGATCGTCGAAGAAGGCGGCGACGTGCGCATCGCCGCGGGAGGCGGCTGAGGCGTCTGACGGGCGCGCGTGACGCGCCCTACCGTTTGACCGGCAGTCCCGCCTTCTTCCAGGCCATGAGGCCGCCGTCTACGTTCGTCACCTTCGCGAAACCCATCTCGGCGAGCACTTTCGCCTGCCGGGGACTGCGGTGCCCGCTCAGACAGATCACGAGGATGTCGTCGTCGCGATCGAGCCCCGTTTGGTCCGTCTTGATGAGCTTCGGCGGCACGCTGCGCGCGCCCTTGGGGTGACCGGAGTGCGCATACTCGCGCGGCGAGCGCACGTCGATGAGCTTGGCGCCGCGCTTGGCGCGCGCGAACGCCTCCTTCACCTCGATCGTCGGCACCTGTGCGGCAGGGCCGTCGCCGGCGCGTCGCTTGCTGCTGAAGGGCCACATCGTCGCTGATCGCCCCGACCGTCAGACGGCGGCGTTGTCGTGCTGGGGCTCTTCGACAAGTGTGTCGTAGAGCACCTCGAAAGGACCGCTCGTGAAGATCGACTGCAGTGTGCCGTAGATCCGCTGCACGGGCGGACTCTGGTAGAACTCATCGTGCAGGGCGAGCGACTCCCACTGCGTCTCGAAGATGAAGTGGACGTCGCCGAGCGTCGCCTCTCTGCCCTCGTCGCGGAGCGCACTGCCGAGCGGCGACATGCCGAACGACCGCAGCACGCGATGGCCTGTGTGTCCCGGCGCACCCTGGAGGTAGCCGGCGAGCTCCTGAAGCGCCCGTTCGGCACGGTGCTCCGTGCCTTTGCGGACGCTGAACATGGTCTGACCGATCAACATCGAGCTCACTCCTTTGCGGAGACTGCACAGCCAGTTGTACCCGCAAGCGCCCGGATGGAACGGATCAGCGCACCACCCGGCGGAAGGCGGCGATGAGATTGGGGGCCTCGAGCGCCGCCTCTCCTTCACCGGTCCACACGATCTTGCCGGAGCGATCGATGATGAAGGCCATCGGCCGGGTAGCGCCGTCCTTGCGCAGCGCGCCGTAGAGCTGCGCGACGCTGCCGTCGTCCGGCAGCAGGGGGAATGCGAGACCGGGCACGCCGTCGGCCAGGGCCTTGACGTCGTCGCGGCCGGCGTCGCAGATGCCGACGAGCTGGCCGCGCAGACCCCAGAGCGAGTCCGCCGCCGAGCTCAGCCGTTGAAGCGTCTGTGCGGCGTCCGGCGCCTGTGTCTGGATGAACACGAGCACCGGGAACCAGTCGCCACGGTACTGATTGAGCCTGATCTCGTTGCCGTCGACGGCGCTGAGAGTGAAGGTCGGCGCTTCGCGGCCGACGCCGAAGTCGTATCCCACGTCGGGAACCTCCTGACGGTGTCGCGGGCGAGGCCCGCGCGTGTCAGGGGCGAGTGTATCAAAGGGCGCTACGAGCTGGCGGCGACGGCACGCGGCGGTGCAGGCCGGGACCTCCGGCCTGCTGCAGCACGGCGGGAGGACGCGATCGAGACCGCCGATGCTGAAGACCGTCCGAAGCGCGCTCTCAGGTTGCTCTCAGCCGCGCTTCAGCGGATGCTCAGCCATCGCGGCTATGCTCCGCCGCAGGCGGCGTGACCGGGTGACGGCCGCCGCCGATGCTTCCCCCCGAAGAGAGGACCCTCCATGAAGCGCACCACCGTCGTCGTTCTCGCCGTGCTGGCGGTGCTCGGCATCCCGGCAGCGGGTCTGCTCACCGCCGGCTGCGGCGGCGATGTCCCCAGCGATGCGGTGGCGACTGTCGGCGACACCAGTGTGACCACGGCCGACCTCCAGGAACTGCTGACGCAGGCCAAGACGCAGGTGAAGGCTCAGGGCTCCGCTTTCCCGCCCGAAGGCACCTCCGAGTACGACCAGTACGTCGGACAGATCGTCGACTACCTGGTGCAGGAGCAGATCGTGGCGCAGAGCGCCGGCGATCTCGGCGTGTCCGTGAGCGACGAGGAAGTGAACGACCAGATCGCGCAGATCAGGAAGGACTTCGGCGGCGAGGAGAAGGTACGCGCGCTCCTCGAAGAGCAGGGAATGAGCATGGAGCTCCTCAAGCGCTCACTCCGATCGCAGGCGCTGACTCGGAAGGTCGCCGCGACCGTGGTCAAGGAGGCCTCCGTGAGCGACGCCGATGTGCAGGCCTACTGGGACGCGAACAAGGACCAGCTGAGCGAGAAGAAGGCGACGGCGACCTTGGCGAAGGCCACCGGTGTGATCCGCGCGACACTCCTCGACTCCGCGAAGCAGGAGCTCTGGAAGGCTTGGATCGTCGAGCGGTTGAAGGCCCTCGGGGTCGAGTACGCGGCAGGCTACGACCCCGCGGAGCTGCTGGCCTCGCCGTCACCAGCGGCCGCACAGGGCAGCGGCGGCTGAGGACGCCGCCGGCGTCCTCAGCCGCCGGGCGCGCGACCATCGGGCCGAACGTGCGACGGGGCCGGCCCGCCGTAGCGGCGGCCGGCCCCGTCGGGGTCGTTCGGTCTTCGCTGCCGCGCTTCAGAACGTCTTGTAGAGCTCCTTGCCGGCGGCGCAATAGGGACACTTGTCCGGAGCGTCGCCGATGACGGTGTGACCGCAGACGAGGCACACGTGCACCTGCTGGTCGGCGACGTCCTTGCCGTCGAGCACCTGCTCGCGAGCGTCGGTGTACATCCCCTTGTGGTCGACCTCGGACTTGAGCGCGTAGTTGATGCTGCGCACGGCCTGGTTGTTGCCCTGCTTCTTGGCGATGGAATGGTAGGCCGGATACATCTCGTCGACCTCGAAGCTCTCGCCGCCGAACGCCGCGAGGAGGTTGTCGGCGGTGGCGCCGATGCCGCCCATGACGCGCAGGTGGTTGCGCGCGTGACGCGTCTCGGCGAACGAGATGGCGCGGAACAGCTTGGCCACGTTGGGGTAGCCTTCGTCCTCGGCCTGGTCGGCCCAGACGAGGTACTTCTCGGCCGCCTGGCTCTCCCCGGCGAAGGCGGCCTTGAGGCTCTCCTCGGTCATGGCGCCGAGGTCCTCGGTCTTGGGGAGGCGCTTCTCCAGGGCTTCCTCCATCAGAACTCCTTGAAGAACTCGGCGGTGGTGCCGCACTGCGTGCAGTAGGCAGGCGCTTTGCCGATCACCGTGTGGCCGCAGATGGGGCAGACATAGACGCGGGCATCATCGAGGTCCTTCTCGCCCTCGATGCCCTTGAGCGTGGTGTCGTAGATGTCCTGGTGATCCGTCTCGGCCTTCAGGGCGTACCTGATCGACACGCGCGCAGATTCATTGCCCTGGAGCTCGGCGACGGCGTCGTATGCCGGGTACATCTCGTCGATCTCGAACGTCTCGCCGCCCCAGGCCGCCTTGAGGTTCTCGGCCGTGGTGCCGATGCCGCCGAGCACACTGAGGTGGTTGCGGGCATGCGTGCTCTCTGCATAGGCCACGGCGCGGAAGAGGCGGGCGACGTTCGGGTAGCCCTCGGCGTCGGCGACGTCGGCGAACGCCAGGTACTTCTGCGAGGCTTGGCTCTCGCCGGCCAGCGCGGCGGCGATGTTCTCGGCCGTCATTGCGCCCTTGTCCTCGGGTGCCGGCGGCGTGTTCTTGTAGGATTCGGTCATGTTCGCGTGCTCCTCCTCTTTCGTAGGGCGCGGCCCGGCAGAAGGCGGCGCGCCCGGTCTCGGATGGGTCCGTCGGATGGACCCCTATGCTACCAATGGAAACGGCGATCGCCGTTGGCTGGCGGCGACCTGTCGACCGGTCGCGTGGCAGGCGCGCTTGACGGCCGCGCGCCCGCTCTCGCGGGGCGCGGCCGCCGGGCTGCCGGAAGGCAGGTCGAAGATGGTGTCGCTGCGCTGGCGTCGTTCACAGGTCCGCGGTCGGCCGCTCAGGCGGCCACCGCGTGCGACTCCAGGGCGGGGACGAGCCGGTGCAGCACCGTGTGGATCTGGCGCCGGCTCGCGTAGTCGAACAGCGTGTAGTAGACGTCCGGCCGGGACTGGCTGCGCGTGAACTGCGCAAGGTCGACGGTGAGACCCGCGGCTGTGGCCGCCCGCGCCTGCTGCCCGTCGATCGCGAGGAGCGCCGCCGTGGCCGGCACGCTCGCATCACTGCAGAGCTCGGTGATGTCCTGGGGGTAGCTCCAGAGGGAGAACGCGAGCGGCGTGCCGCCCGCCTCGCTGAGCACGAGACGCACGCCGGGCTCTACCTCGCCGGTGAAGTCGAAGTGACGGCGGTCGGCGCTTGTCGCGGCCGCGACCGCCTTCTGGACGCGATGGTATTTCTCACCGAAGGTGATGGGGACAGGTCGTGCCATGGTGGTCCTCCTCGCACTCCCCGCAAGCCTTCCGGAGCCCTGGGAGCGTCGCTCGCTTTCGCGGTGGATGTTCCCGGGGGTGCACGGGGGTAAACCCTACGGTGGCAGTGTAAAGAATCCTGGCAGAGGCCGGGGGCCGGCGTCCGGCCGCATCAGCCTGCGCCGAAGCCGCCCCCGCCGCCTCCGCCGCCGCCGCCGCCGGAGAACCCGCCCCCGCCGCCGGACCCGGACGACGAGGAGGAAGTCGCCACAGCCACGGCTTGGCCGAAGCTCTCGTGCATCTCGCTGAAGGCCGATAGCCCGCCGCCGTCGCCGGGCGCTGCAAACCAGATGTAGTAGGAGGTGCGGAAGGCCGGGTCGCTCATGACCTCCGGGACCTTGACGCTCATCGCCTTCACGACCTGGTCGGCGATGCCGAACACGACCGCGTACACGAGGAACTGCTCCCAGAGCACCACCGCGTCCGGTGGCTTCTCGTCGAGCCGGCCGAAGTCCTTGAGGTACCGCTCGAGCGCCTCGTACTGAGCGTGCAGCTCCGCCGCCTCCTGCGAGCGTCGCTTGACCGCGCGCGCGAAGAAGATGAGCACGACGCCGACAGGGACGCCAAGGAAGAACCAGTAGAACCCACTGAAGACCGCGGCGGCCCCCGCGCCGACGATGGCGACGAAGGCGAGACTCGCCGCGAAGAACGCCATGGTGTCGGCGTGCGAGTCGAGGTAGCCGCGATCGCGGCCCTCCTCCCGCACCTTGTTCGTCCATGTCGAGTAGCCTTTGGCGAACGCGGTCCGGTGCTTCTTGGCGAGGTCCTTGAGTTCGCTGAGGACGAACTGCGAGCCATCGGCGACGTCGTGGAAGAGGAACTCGACGAGCTGCTGCTCGAAGGGGAGCAGGTCTCCGATCCGCTCGTCGTGCAACGTCAGTCTGTACGTGGTCGTCTCGTCCTTGCCGAACAGCTTCTCCTTGTGGACCGTGACGCGCTCGAGGTCGATGACCTTGCGGTTCACGAGATCGAGCAGCGTCGCCGTGGCGTCGTCGCGACCGACGCTGCCCATCCGCCAGATGAACGCCGCCAGCGCCGGTGGGAGCTGCGGCTGGGGGAAGTCGCGGAGATACTGGGCCTTGAACTGCGTCTTGGGTTCGCGACCGTGGCGGAAGTAGAGGACCAGGACGAGCACGAGGGCGACGACCGGCAGACCCACGCCGAGGATGCCCCAGAGGACGCTCTTGACACGCGCCCAGAGACGCGAGCGGTTGGCCTCATCGGCGAGGCGCTTCTCCTCGGCGAGGACCTCGTCGAGTTTGGGCGTCGTGCTCGCCGACGCCGTGCTGAGGGCCGTGGCGGGGAACAGGATGCGGCCCTCCACGAACGTGTAGGCCGGCAGCGGGTCCACGGCCATGACGACGCTGGCGTCAGGCTCGATAGTGACCGTGCCCCACAGCGGGCCGTGCGCCCACGCGCGCACCTGATCGCTGGTCACGTCTTCGGGGAGGTGGACCGTCACCCGCACGTCTCGGGACTCGAGCGCCGTCTCGTCGCCGATGAACTTCCAGTACAGCTCGGCCGTGTCGCTCCAGCGCTTTGCGGCGCCCCTGGCGACGTAGTCAACGGTGAAGCTGCCGGTCGTGTCCGTGAGCTCGAAGTTGAGCTGGACGGTGACGACGCCGTCCCCGTCCGAAACGCCGTAGGTCCCGATCTCGCCGATGTTCGAGCGTACGGCGGGGAACGACGACAGCTCGTACGGCATCGTCGTCGCGGGATCAGCCGGGGCCGGGCCGCTGGCGCCGAGTACGCTGATCCCCTGCGAGCCCTTCGTGGAAAGATCCCAGTAGACGAAGTGGAAAGTACCGGCGAAGTCGAGCGTGCGCGTTTCGGTGATGCGCACGTCGCCGCTGGGCTGCACCGTCGCGTCCACGCGGACGCTCGTGATCGAGAACTCCTTGGCCGCCGCGGGGCCGGCCGTCAAGCCCGCGAGGCCGGCAGCCACGGCCACCAGCACGCAGAGACTGAGCAACTGGCGTCGCACCCGTAGCCCGCCGTGCCGTCCGACCCTCGACCCGACCATGCGCAAGCGTCCTCCCGCGACCGGCGCGCCGCCCCGGCGCGCCTCGCCGTGACTCTACCACCGCGGCCGGCGATCCGCCGCCAGACGTTGAGCGTCGTCGGTCGGGCGCGGCGACGGGGGAGTCTGCTCCAGGCCCATCGCGACACGCGCCGCGAGCGTGCGCGGGGGCAGGCCGACGACGCCGTACCATCGCACGACCGGCGACGCCGCCGCCGGCCTACTGCCGTCGCAACCCGAGCCGCTCCAGCTCGGCGTCGGCGAGCGCCCGGAACTCCCCGCGGTCGATGTCGCGCCAGGGGTCGGCACTGATCGCACGCAGACTGTCCCAAGGCAAGGCGTCCGCAGCCCGGCGCGCCAGGTACTGCTCGAACGCCGGATCGCCCGAGGCGCCCGGCAGCGCCGTCGCGATCGCGCCCACGTACCGCTTCCAGCGGAGCCGCGCGGGCAGGTACAGGAGCAGGGCCATCGCCGCCGGGAGGACCCCGACGCACAGCCCCGCGACAACGGCGGTGCGCTCGATGGCGGAACGGCTGTCCTGACCGCTCGTCTCGACCTCCGTGCCCATGGTCTCGATCCGTTCGGCGAACTCACCGATCCGGTCACCCACCAGCGGCAGACCTCCGACCACGCCCAGCGCCTGGCCGGTGTCCTTGACCGCGGTTCCCACCTTGATCACGTCGCTGCTGAGCCGAGCCTGCGTGCGGAGGTCGTTCCAGACGAGCACGCCGAGCACGATCCAGACGCCGATCCAGATCGCGACCCCGACGTCCAGCCAACGTACGGAGCGGGCGCTGAGCAGCTGCGTTTCGACGCGCATGATCCCTCCCGGTCGACCCCGCTACTCTACCCGCTGGCCGAGGAACGACCCGGCGGGCGAGCTTCGCGTCGTAGGTTGTGAGCTATGCTCTGCCGGACCCTGGAGGTGACCTTGGCGACGCCGCGTGAGGCTGGATTCTTCATGCCGTCCGAGTGGGCGCGGCACGCCTGCTGCTGGATGGCCTGGCCGTGCCGGCCGGAGAACTGGGACGACATCGAGAAGGCGCGCGCGACCTACGCCTCCGTCGCGCGCGTCGTGGCCGACTTCGAGCCGGTCACCATGACCGCCAACGCGCAGGACGCCGGCGCGGCGCGAAGCGCGCTCGCCGGCGTGCCTGAGGCCGACGTGGTGGTCGTGCCCAGCGACGACTCCTGGGCCCGCGACACGGCGCCGACCTTCGTGGTCGATGGCCGCGGCGGGCTCGCCGGCGTGGACTGGCGCTTCAACGCCTACGGCGGCATCTACGAGGAGTACGGGCGCACGCGCAACATGACGAGGCGGATCCTCGACCTGCTCGGGGTGAGGCGCTTCGCCGCACCGCTGGTCCTCGAGGGCGGCGCCGTCCATGTCGACGGCGAGGGCACGGTGTTGACGACGACCGACGTCGTGCTCGACCCGCGGCGGAACCCCGGGCTCCAGAGGGACATGGCCGAGCAGATCCTTTGCGACTACCTGGGCGCCGAGAGAGTGATCTGGCTGACCTCGGCCCTCGACCACGACAACACCGGCGGCCACGTGGACAACCTCGCCTGCTTCACGGCGCCGGGCGTCGTCGCGGCGCTCGGCTGCGCCGACCGCGACGACCCGCAGTTCACCGCGGTGCACGAGAACCTGGCGCGACTGCGCGCGGCGACCGACGCCCACGGCCGCGCGCTCGAGGTGGTGGAGCTGCCGATGCCGGCGCGATACGAGTACCGGGGGCGCCGGCTCTCACCCAGCTACGTGAACTTCTACCTCGCCGAGAGGGCCGTCGTGATGCCCGCCTTCGGCGACCCCGCGGACAACGTGGCGCGCGACATCGTCGCGCGCCTCTTCCCCGGCCGCACGGTCGTCCAGGTCCCCACGCTGGAGCTGGCGAAGTCGGATGGCAACGTCCACTGCATCACCCAGCAGCAGCCGGTCGCCTGACTCGCTGCGGGCGGGGTTTCCGGCGAGTTCCTGACAGGCAATGGTGCCCCGGTCGGTGGTCCCGCCCTCGGCCGGCGCGGCACGCGGCGGCGCGCGGGCCATGCCCGCGCGAGCACGTCACGCGGTGGGTCTGGTCCAGACGGCGCGATAGTGCGCACCGATGAACGGCGCCCAGCCCTCGGTGCCCAGCGTCTCGGTGAGGCCGGCTCCGGCCAGCAGCGCACGCACCTCCGCTGCCGCGATCCCGTGCTTGTTGGCGATGGGCTCGCGCGTGAACAGGCGCCCGCGAGGGCGCAGCAGACGCGCGAGCTCAGCCACGATCGACGGCCTGTCGGCAGGAGCGACGTCGTGCAGCATCCAGTGCACGAGTACGACGTCGAAGCTCCCCTCCGACAACCCCATCGTGCGCACGTCGCCGAGCCGGTACTCCACCTCCGGACAGGAGCGCAGGACTTTGCGGAGCACCGCCTGCCAGCGCAGTGAGACGTCCATGCAGGTGAGATGGCCGCCCGCATCCAGTCGCCTCACGAGGTGGCGAGCGGCCGCCCCGCTGCCGCTACCGTAGTCGAGCACACGCTCGTCACCGCGGAGACCCATCTGGTCCACGTAACGGCCGTACAGAGGGCCGAGCAGCCCGTTCATGATGACGCGAGTCGCCAGGACGTCGGCGCGTCCCGGCTCCGGGAACGGAGACCCGGGCCCTCCAGGGGCGACGCCGCTCACCTCATGTCGTCCCGGACCGACGACCGGCTCGGACCACCCAGCCGACGGCCGTTCCGCCGCAGATGATGAGCGGGAGTCCCCACGTGATCCACGCGGGGGCGTTGAGCCAGTTGCACACGGCAACCACGATCGCCACTCATACGACCAAGCCGACGATATCCAGGATCGTCTTCTTCATCCGCCCTCCTTCACGCGATCGTCAAGGTGTCCGCTCGGCGGTCCACCCCCCTCAGACAGCCTACATCCACCTCTACGCCTCTGGAAGTGGCATGGATTCCCCGCCGCGGCAGCGTAGACTGCAGCCATGCTCATCGCCTTTCTCGGTGACAGCCTGACCGAAGGGTGGCCCGGCGCCGCCTACTTCCCGCTGCTCGACCGGCGCGTGCCGCGACACGAGCTGCTCAACCGCGGCAAGGCCGGCGACACGGTCGCCGACCTCTGGACGCGGATGCAGCTCGAGGGGCTCGAGCCGGTCGACCTCGCTTTCATCTGGGTCGGCGCCAACGACGCGGTGATCGGCGCCTGGGATGCGTCCGTCCCCGGCAGCGGCTGGAGCTGGCCGGAGCGGCTCGCGCACCTCGTCGGCGACTACGACGAGCTGCTCGAGTGGACGGAGGCGCGGGCGCCGCGACTCATCGTGGTGCGCCCGCTCATCCTCGAGGCGAACGGCTCGCTCTGGGAGGAGCGAGCGGAGGAGGTCGGCGAGGCGCTGGCGGGACTCGCGGCCGCGCGCCGCACCTGCCGGGATCTCGACCTGCGCCCCGCCTTCGTCACAGCCGCCGGGGAGGGTGAAGGCCCCTTCACGACCGACGGCGTGCACTTCACCGACGCCGGCGCGGAGGTGGTCGCCCGGGCGTTCGCATCAGTCATCGCCGAATCCGAAGCGGAGGTCGACCCATGAAGCGCCTGCACAAGATCGCCTTGGCCGCTGTCGCCGTCGAGGCGATCGGCGCGGCCTACTCCTTTCTCGTCCTGCCGCGCCTGCGCCGCTGGGGTGCGACCGCCGAAGAGGTCGCGCGCACCCTGCCCGGCGACGACCTCGTCGACGATGCCTCCTACATCACGACCCACGCCGTCACGGTACGAGCGCCGGCGGGCGCCGTATGGCCGTGGATCGTCCAGATCGGGCAGAACCGCGGCGGATTCTACACCTATGACGTGCTCGAGAATGCCGCCGGACTCAAGGTCCGTAGCGCAGACCGCATCCACCCGGAGTGGCAGGACGTTCGCGCCGGCGAGGACTACCTGACACTCGATCCGGACGAGACCATGAAGATGACCATCGCCGTCCTTGAGCAGCCGCGAGCGTTCGTCGTCCGCAGCGGAGCGCCGGGCGAGCCACCCCAATCGGCAGGCGACTTCTTCCGCGGCGAGCTCGCCTGGAGCTGGGGGTTCTATCTGGAACCGATCGACGCGGCGTCCACGCGCCTCATCGTCCGCTCGCGCGCGGCCTGGCGGCCGACCGTGCCGGCGACCTTCGCGCGCGTTCTCATGCTCGAACCGGCCCACTTCATCATGGAAGAGGGCATGCTGCGCGGCACCCGAGCCAGGGCTGAGCGTGCCGCGAGCGAAGCCTGACCGGACTCGCGGGAGTTGCCTGAACCGCCGTTCGCCCGGCAGGGTACGCGCCTGCTCGCCACAGGTACACTGACTCCACCATGACCGAGCCGCCTGGAACTCCGCAGATCGACGTCGGTGTCCTCGTCGCCGGCGGCAGCAGCCGCCGCGCCGGCATCGACAAGCGCTTCCTCGTGATCGAGGGCCGCACGCTGCTGCTGCGCAACCTCGCCTTTCTGCGCGAGCTCTTCCCACGCGTCGCGATCGTGCTCGGCCACGACCAGGACATCGATCTCGGCGACGCGCGCGCGGATGTGATACTCCACGATGCCTGGCCAACGGGCTCGCCGCTCGCCGGCATCGCGACCGCCCTGCGGCACTTCCACGAGCCGGTGTTCGCGCTCGCCGTCGACATCGCGCGGCCGGACAGGGAGTCGGCCCTGAGGGTCCTCGCCGCCTTTCCTGGTCACGACGCCGCCCTGCCGGCCATCGGAGGGCAGTTCCATCAGCCTCTGTTCGCGGCCTACGGCCCCGCCTGCCTGGTGCCGATGGCCGCCGTGCTCGACGCCGGCCGCCACCGCATCGTCCACATCCTGCCCGCGGTCCGTACCGTCGAGGTGCCCTTCCCAGACGAGGCGCGCTTTCGTAACATCAACACCATGGACGACTTCCGGGAGGCGCAGCGCGAGGCCCGGGCGCAGGGCGCGCCCGCGGCGGCCGCCCAGCCGGCCCTGGTCGCCGTCGTCGGCAAGAGCGACGCCGGCAAAACGACGCTGATCGAGAAGCTCGTCCCCGAGCTGGTGCGCCTGGGGCTGCGCGTCGGCACCGTCAAGCACGACGCCCACTCCTTCGAGATCGACCACCCCGGCAAGGACTCCTGGCGGCACGGACGCGCCGGGGCCAGCGCCTACGCCATCGCCTCACCCGAGCGGCTCGCCTTCATCACCCGCCTCGACGAGGAGCTGGAGCTCACCGCGATCGCGCGCCGCTTCTTCGCCGGCTTCGACCTGGTCGTCGCCGAGGGCTACAAGCGCAGCGCCCCGCACCGCGTCGAACTCTTCCGCGCCGGCGCCGGGCACACCGAGCCGCTCTGCGCCCCGGGTGAGGCGCTCGCCCTGGTCACCGACGCCGAGCTCGAGCACGAGCACCGCTTCGGGCTCGAGGACGGCGCCGGCCTCGCGCGCTTCCTCGCCGTGCGGCTGGACGCGCTGCGGGAGTACTGAGGGCGGGCGGCGCAGTTTCCGTCGCGCTTGACGCGCGAGTACACTTGGCTCATCTGGACGCGCGGAAGCGATCACCGAGGAGACGCGCAGTGGAGCTCAGCATCGACGGGCGGCAGGTGGCCGCCGAACCCGGTACGACGATCTTGCAGGCGGCGCGCGGCGCCGGCATCGACATTCCGACCCTCTGCCAGGACGACAGGCTCGATCCTATCGCCGCCTGCCGCCTGTGCCTCGTGGAGGTCGAGGGCGCGCGGACGCCACTCGTGGCCTGCGACACCGAAGTCCGCGACGGCATGGTGGTCACCACCGAGACCGAGGATCTCGCCGAGCAGCGCCGGACCCTCATCGACCTGCTTCTCAGCGACCACCACAACGACTGCATCGTCTGCGATCAGGCGGGTGGCTGCCGCCTGCAGGAGATGGCGTACCGCTACGACGTCCCCGAGACGACCTACGCCGGCGAGAAGCGCGCCTACGACACCCGCGAAGACACGCCGTTCATCGCGTACGATCCCGGCAAGTGCATCCTTTGCGGTCGTTGCGTCGCCATGTGCCAGGAAGTCCAGGGCTGTCATGTGCTCGATGTTGCCGAGCGCGGCTTCGATTCGTACATCACCACCTCGTTCGGGCGCTCCATGCTCGACACCGCCTGCGAGATGTGCGGCAACTGCGTGAGCACTTGCCCCACGGGGGCGCTGCAAGACAAGCTCAGCCGCCAGCAGTGCCGCGTCTGGGACGCCCAGGTCGTACGCAGCGTCTGCCCCTTCTGCGGCTGCGGCTGCACCCTCGACCTGCACGTCAAGGACGGGAAGGTCGTCCAGATATCGTCGCCAGTGGGCCTGGGCGCCGGTGAGGGCAACCTGTGCGTCAAGGGTCGCTATGGCTTCCAGTTCATCGGCCATCCCGACCGCCTCACGCAGCCGCTGGTGCGCAAGGACGGAGAGCTCGTGCCGGCCACATGGGACGAGGCGCTGGGCCTCGTGGTCGAGAAGCTCGGCGCCATCAAGGCCGAGCACGGCCCCGACGCGCTCGCCGGATTCTCGTCCGCGCGCTGCACCAACGAAGACAACTACGTGTTCCAGAAGTTCGTGCGCGCCGTCCTCGGCACGCAGAACGTCGACCACTGCGCGCGCCTCTGTCACGCGAGCACCGTCACCGGCCTGCTCCAGTCGCTCGGCAGCGGTGCCATGACCAATTCCTTCAAGGACCTCGAGGACGCCGACGCCGTCCTCATCATCGGGTCCAACACGAGCGAGGCGCACCCGATCGGCGCGCTGCACATCAAGAAGGCGATGCGCAAGGGCGCCAAGCTGATCGTCGTCGATCCCCGCCGCATCGACATGGCGCGGCGAGCGGACATCCACCTGCAGCTCCTGCCCGGCACCAACGTCGCCGTCGTCAACGGCCTCATGCACGTCATCATCGAAGAAGGCCTCACCGACACGGACTTTATCGCCGAGCGCACCGAAGACTTCGACGAGCTGCCCGAGGTGCTGGCGACGTACACGCCGGAGTTCGTCGAGCAGATCTCCGGCGTGCCGGCGGACAAGATCCGGGAGGCGGCGAGGATCTTCGCGACCGCCGCCAAGGGCGCCATCTTCTACTCCATGGGCGTCACGCAGCATTCTCACGGCACCGAGCACGTGATCTCTCTCAGCAACCTGGCGCTCATGACCGGCAACCTCGGGCGCGCCGGCGTCGGCGTCAATCCACTGCGCGGCCAGAACAACGTCCAGGGGGCGTGCGATATGGGCGCGCTCCCCAACGTCTACACCGGCTACCAGTCGGTCGGAGACGCCGCCGCACAGGAGCGCTTCAACACGGCCTGGGGCGTCACCCTGCCGGACAAGCCCGGGCTCACCGTCACCGAGGTCGTCGACGGCATGCAAGCCGGCACCCTCAGGGGACTGTACGTGGTCGGCGAGAACCCGCTGCTGTCCGACCCGGACCTGACCCACGTCGAGGAAGCCTTCCGCGGTCTTGATTTCCTCGTCGTCCAGGACATCTTCCTGAGCGAGACGGCGCAGCTCGCCGATGTGGTGTTGCCGGCGGCGAGCTTCGCCGAGAAGGACGGCACCTTCACCAACACCGAGCGCAAGGTGCAGCGCGTGCGCGCCGCCGTCCCGAGTCCCGGCGAGGCCCGGCCGGACTGGGAGATCATCGTCGACCTCGCACGGCGAATGGGCGCCGCGGGCGGCTGGGACTACCGCGACCCGCAGGACATCCTGGATGAGATCAACGAGCTCACCCCATCCTACGCCGGCATCACCTGGGACCGGCTGGACGAGAACGGCGGCATCTGCTGGCCGTGCCCGGACACGGAGCACCCCGGCACGCCGATCCTCCACATCGGTCGGTTCACGCGCGGCAAGGGCAAGTTCTTCCCCGTTGCCTACCAGTCCCCGGACGAGGTCGCGGACGACGACTACCCCCTCACGCTGACGACGGGGCGCATGCTGGAGCACTACCACACCGGGACGATGACGCGCCGCTCCGATGGGCTCAACGAGCTCGTCCCGACGGGCTTCGTCGAGGTGCATCCCGACGACGCCGCGCGCCTCGGCGTCACCCATGGCGTCGAGGTGACGGTCGAGACCCGGCGCGGGACGATCAAGACTCCCGCCAATGTGACGTCGAGGGTCCGGCCCGGCACGGTGTTCGTGCCCTTCCACTTCTGGGAGGCGCCGGCCAACCGGCTCACCAACACGGCGCGAGACCCGATGGCCAAGATCCCCGAGTTCAAGGTCTGCGGCTGCCGGGTCACGGCGTAGGCCGACGGCGACCCCGGGCGCGGCGACGCTGCCCACCGGTTCTCTGCGAAGCGGCGGGCAGCGTTGCGCCGGCAGTTGATTGCGGCGAGTGCGGCGCCCGCCGAGCCACGGTGGCGCGTCTCCACGGGACCGACGGCCTCGCCTCTCGGGGCGGCAGGCTACCGCAGGGGGGGTAGCCCTGGGCGGCCCCTCCCGAGCCTGATGGGATGTGGCGACGCTCGAGGCGCGCGACCGTCCTACCCTCGTGGATGGATGCAGCCTCCTCCGGGGTAGCCGCGGGCTCCCCCCACGGTGGCCCGCGACGGCGCATCAATATCCCTCCGCGGCGCCGACACATCCACCACCGCCGGGCGATTCGCCCGCGAGACGCCCGCCGTAGCCTCTCCTCACGGCATATCTGAGGAGGACAAACGATGCGAACCACGACGATACCCGAGCGCGAACACATCGACGAGGCGCGCGAGGCGCTCGCCCAGCTCGAGCACGAGTTCAGCAGCGAGTCGCCCGTCGCCCAGCGCGACGACGCCCGCGCCGTCGTGACCGCCCGCGGCCTCAGCCGCACCTACGGCAAGGGCGACGCCACCGTGCACGCCCTGCGCGACGTCGACATCGACATCACCGAGGGCCGGCTCACGGCGATCATGGGCCCCTCCGGCTCCGGCAAGAGCACGCTCATGCACATCCTCGCCGGCCTCGACCAGCCGAGCGGCGGCCGCGTCAGCATCGACGGCACCGAGATCACCCGGCTCAAGGAGAAGCAGCTCACGCAGCTGCGCCGCGACAAGATCGGCTTCATCTTCCAGAGCTTCAACCTGCTGGCGACGCTGACCGCCGACGAGAACATCGTGCTGCCGCTCTCGCTCGCCCGCCGCAGCGCGGACGAGGCCTGGCGGCGCACCGTGATCGAGGCCGTCGGCCTGCAGGACCGCCTCACGCACCGCCCGTCCGAGCTCTCCGGCGGCCAGCAGCAGCGCGTCGCCGTCGCCCGGGCGCTCATCACCCGGCCGGCCGTGCTCTTCGCCGACGAGCCCACCGGCAACCTCGACTCGCGCACCGGCGGCGAGGTCCTCGACCTGCTGCGCCGCAGCGTCGACGAGTTCGGCCAGACCGTGATCATGGTCACGCACGACGCCGGCGCCGCCAGCATCGCCGACCGCGTCGTCTTCCTCAAGGACGGGCGCATCGAGCTGGACGAGGACCGCATGACCCGCGACCACATCTACGACACGATCAAGGACCTGGAGGTGGCCCGATGACGCGCCTCGCCTTCCGCAGCCTGGCCAGCCGGCCGCTCCGGACCGTCCTCACGCTGCTGGCGATCCTGCTCGGCGTGGCGATGATCACCGGCACCTACGTGCTGACCGATCAGATCGACAACGGCTTCGCCAACATCTTCGAGACCTCGTTCAAGGGCACGGCCGTGCAGGTCGAGCCGAAGAGCTCGTTCACCAGCCTCGAGGGCGATGCGGCCCAGACGATGAGCGACGAGCTCGTCGCCCAGGTGCTCGCGGTCCCCGGCGTCGAGAAGGCCGCCGGCGTCTACGAGACGGTGGGCGCCGCGATCGTCGACGGAGAGCCCGTCGAGACCGGCGGCTCGCCCACGCTGCTCACGACCAACCCGGGCGCGCCCTTCAACCAGGCGACCCTGGTCGCCGGCCGCGAGATCCAGGGGCGCAACGAAGTGGCGATCATCAAGAGCTTCGCCGACAAGGCCGGCCTTCAGCCCGGGGACAGCTTCACCGTCGCCGCCCCGGCCGGCCTTGAAGAAGTGCAGGTCACCGGCGTCTTCGAGTGGGGCGAGTCGGGCTCTATGGGCGGCACCATCGTCGTCGCCGGCCGCCTGCAGGACGTGCAGCGCTGGGGCGGCGAGCCCGGCAGGATCAGCGCCATCTCGGTCTCCGCCGCTCCCGGCGTGACGCCCAAGCAGCTGGCCGCGGACGTCAAGGCCGCGATGCCGGCCGGCGTCAGCGTCAAGACCGGCGAGCAGGCCGCCGCCGACGCGACCGCCGAGACGGCCGACGCGATCGGCTCCTTCCTCACGCCGGTGCTCCTGGCGTTCGCCGGCGTCTCCGTCTTCGTCGGCGCGTTCATCATCTTCAACGCCTTCAGCATCACCGTCGCCCAGCGGCGCCGCGAGTTCGCGATGCTGCGCGCCCTCGGCGCCAGCCGCCGCCAGGTGCTCACCTCGGTGGTCGCCGAGGCGCTCGCCCTGGGCCTGCTCGCCTCCGCCGTCGGCATCGCCGCCGGCCTCGGCGTCGCCAAGGGCATCAACCTGCTCTTCAAGGCCCTCGGCGTGGACATCCCCACCGCCGGCATCGCGCTCGAGCCGCGGACCATCCTCATCGCCGCCATCGTCGGCGTCGGCGTCACCCTGCTCTCGGCGCTCACCCCGGCCCTGCGCGCCACGCGCGTGCCGCCGGTGGCCGCCCTCCAGGAGGGCGCCGCCCTGCCGCCGACGCGCTTCGCGAGGTTCACGACGGCGATCGCCCTCGCCTTCGCGGCCCTCGGCGGCGGCTCACTCGCCTACGGCATCTTCGCCGACGGGGGGACAAGCGGCCGCCTCCTGTTCATGGGCCTCGGCGCGCTGCTGCTCTTCGTCGCCATCGCCATGCTGGCCAAGTTCGTGGTGCGGCCGGCGAGCCGGATCATCGGCTGGCCGCTGGAGAAGCTGGCGCCCACCAGCGGCCGCCTGGCGCGCGACAACGCCGGCCGCAACCCGAGCCGCACGGCCGCGACGGCCGCGGCGCTCATGATCGGCCTCGCCATGGTCGTGTTCATCGCCGTGTTCGCGCAGGCGATGAAGGGCTCGTTCGGCGGCGCGATCAGCACCTCCACGCGCGCCGACCTGGTCGCGCAGGACAACACGGCGTACCTCACCGTGCCCCAGAAGACCGTGCGCTCCCTCGAGGACGTCCCCGGCGTCGAAGCGGCCGCCGGCGTCGCCTGGGCGCCGCTCAAGGTCAAGGGCGGCGGCGGCGTCACCGCCAACGCCGTGGACCCCGCCGTGTGGACGAAGGTCTGGGGTCCCGACTGGCGGCGCGGCGGCAGCGACGCCCTCTACGCCCAGCTCGACGCGAGCCACGTCATCCTCGAGGACGGCTCGCCGATCGCCGCCACGGTCGAGGCCGGCGAGAGCATCACGGTCACCAGCCAGAGCGGCAAGACGACCGGGCTCACCGTGCTCGGCTTCTACCGCGACCAGATGGCCTACTCCGGCATGATGGTCAGCCTCGACGCGCTCGAGAAGCTGGACGTCCCCACCGCGGCCGGCATGACGCTGGTGCGCACCGACGGCAGCGCCGGCGCCCAGGTGGCCGTTCAGAAGGCGCTCGCGCAGTACCCGACGCAGAAGGTCGAGACCAAGTCCGAGTACCTCGACTCCATCAACCGGATGGTGGACCAGATCCTGATGATGTTCTACGGCCTGCTCGCGATGAGCGTGCTCATCTCGATCTTCGGCATCGTCAACACCCTGGTGCTGAGCGTGCACGAGCGGACCCGCGAGATCGGCATGCTGCGCGCCATCGGCGCGACCCGGCGACAGCTGCGCCAGATGGTCCGCTACGAGAGCGTGATCACCGCCGTGATCGGCGGCGTGCTCGGCACCCTGGTCGGCATCGCCATGGGCTACGTGCTCGTCACGCAGCTCGGCGGCGACGGGCTGGTCTTCAGCCTGCCGTGGACGCAGCTGGGCGTGTTCCTGGTGCTCGCCGTGGTGGTCGGCGTGGTCGCGGCGGTGCTGCCGGCGCGCCGCGCCGCGGGCACGCGCATCCTCGAAGCGATCCAGTACGAGTAGAAGACGGGGTCGCGGCCGGCACCCTCGGGGGTGACGGCCGCGACCCGGAGACGGCTTGGCTCTTCCCTCTGGAGCTTGGGCCCGATGCTGAAGGCCGGGGCGGCGCCAGCCGCCCCGGCCTTCACGCTGTCACGAAGTCGCGCAGATCGACGTCGCCGCCGGGCTCCACCTCGATATCTCCGGAGGCAACCTGGAAGACGACCTCGGCGACGCGCTCCGGCGACATGCCGTGCATGTCGTTCATGCGTGTCGCCGTCACCGTAGGGTGCACGCTCACCATCCGCTTGTCCGGATGCTCGAGAGCCAGCGCCTTCACGAAGCCGCGCAGGCCCCACTTGGTCGCGCAGTACGTGGGCGGTGTGCGCGACTGGTGGAGGGCCGCGGTGCTGCCGATGGTGATCACCGCGTCGGCCACCAGAGGCAGGAAGCACCACGTGAGCTTCATCACGCCCAGCAGGTTCACGTTGACCTGGTCATCTACCTCACCGAAGTCCTGCTCGAGGAACGGCTTCCAGCTGATCACGCCGGCGTTGTTCACCATGACGTCGACGGCGGCGAAGCGGTCGATGACGCACTCGACCACCGTGCGGATGCTGTCCTCATCGGCGAGTTGCAGGGAGCAAAGAGCGACGTCCGGAGAGCCGAGGCCGCGGCAACGCGCGGCGACCTCCTCGGCCTCGGCGCGATGCTCGAAGTAGGTGAGCGCCAGCCGGCACCCGGCGGCGGCGAATCGCAGCGCGATCTCGCGCCCGATGCCGATGCTCGCCCCCGTGACGAGGACGACTCTGCCCCCCAGGTCGGTACCCACGACCTCATGCTACCCGAGAGGACCGGCGGCGGCCGCTCGGACGCCCAGACCCGCCGCCTGCTCTGACAACACGCGTGTTCTCGTCCGTGCGGTCGCCCGCCGAGGGTGGGTGTCGCGCGGGCCCGGACGCGCGAATGCGCGCGTCCGGGTACCATGCGGGCATGAAGCTGCTCATCGTCGGAGCGACGGGCCGCACCGGGCGGTTGTTGATGAACGGCGCGCTGGAGCGCGGTCACGACGTGACCGCGCTCGTCCGCGCCCCAGAGAAGCTCGGCGACCTGGCCGGGAAGGTCCGGGTCGTCGCCGGTGACGTGCTCGACGGCGGCGTGGTGAGCGACGCGGTCGACGGCCAGGACGCCGTGCTCGTCGCCCTCAGCGCGGCGCACAAGAAGAGCGAGCCCGCGGTCAACGCTCTCGGGACGCTCAACGTGATCCGCTCCATGCAGCGCTACCGGGTGCGACGGCTCATCGTCTTGTCCGCCAGCGGGACCCATCCCGGGCGGGACCCCAACCTCCCGTGGGTGTATGAGCGGGTCGTCAAGCCGCTCTTCTTCAAGCACGCCTACGCCGACCTGCGGCGGATGGAGATCAGCGTGCGCCAGAGCGAGCTGGACTGGACCATCGTACGCGCATCAGGAGCCCTCACGGACGGACCACCCCGTGGCGAGTACCGCGCCGAGCCTGGCTACTCGCTTCCCGGCGGCCGGCGGATCTCCCGCGCCGACATGGCCGAGTACATGCTCGACCAGCTGACGCTTCGCACCGACGTCGGCCACGCGGTGGCCGTCGCCTACTGACGACGCCCGGAGGAACGATGGCGAACACCCTCGACGACCCGGCGCCGCCCCCAGACGGCGGCAGGACCCCGGGAGAATGGTACGCCGGCCCGGCGCCGCGGCGGCATTCCAGTCAAGGCCTGGTGCTCGCAAGGCTCACCGCCGTGCACGCGGAGCTCGACCATGCGGCGTTGATGGCCAGCGCCCCCTACCTGCGACGCTGGTCAGATAGCGATTGGCCGGCGGACGACTTCACCGTCGGGGAGAACCGGAGGGAGCTCGGCTGGCACGACGAGGAGCACGCGGCGCGCGTCGCTCTGACGTACAGCTTGCTCGACGCGGTCGAGCGCCGCGTACTCGGGTGCGTCTACGTGCGACCATTGCGCGACATGCTGCGCACGCGCGGCGTGGAGCCGCCGGCGGACCCAGACCGGGCCGGCGACGACACCCCCTGCATCCGCGGGTGGGTGCGACGCGACGAGCCGGAGGTGCTGGAGCTGCGCTTCCTCGGTGTCGTGACCGGCTGGCTGACCGGACCGGAGTGGGCGTTCCCCGAGCTCTGGTGGACGGCGGCGAGCGATGACGCGCGCCAGCTCGCCGCGCTCGATGAGCTCGGTTGGACGCGCGAGGTCAGGATCCCGATGGCTGACGCCACACGCGACTGGGTGTTCCGCGCCCCTCAGCTGCGGCCGAGCTCGTAGCGCAGCGCGCTCTCGAGCTCCGGAAAGGCGAAGCGGAGTCCCTGGTCCTGGAGCCGTGCCGGCAAGGCGCGCTGGCTGGCGAGGAACATCTCGTCGCCCATGCCACCGAGACCGTGCCGGAGGACGAAGCCCGGCGCCGCCAGCGCAGCCGGGCGGCGCAGCACGCGGCCGAGAGTCTTGGTGAACTCGCGGTTGGTCACCGGCTCGGGAGCAGTCACGTTGACGACTCCATCGATCTCTTCGTCGTGGATCGCCCACTCGATCGCGGCGAGCACGTCGTCGAGGCTCACCCACGCCCAGTATTGGTCGCCGGCGCCGAACCGCGTGCCGAGGCCTGCCTTGAAGGCGGGGAGCATGCTGGCGAGCGCCCCGCCCGCCGCGCTGACGACGATGCCGACGCGCGTGGTCACGAGGCGGACGCCGGCGTCACGGACGGGCGCCGCAGCGCCCTCCCAGGCGCGGCAGACGTCGGCGAGGAAGCCTGATCCGAGCTCGGTCCGTTCGGTGATGGCGTCGCCGCCGCGAGAGCCGTAGGCGCCCACGGCGGAGGTGTTCACCAGCACCGGAGGCGGGGCGTCCATCCGGGCGATCGCGCCGACCAACGTCTGCGTCGCCTGCACGCGGCTCTCGAGGATCGCCCGCTTGCGGCTCGACGTCCAGACGCCGGCCAGGGTCACGCCGGCCAGGTTCACGACGGCGTCGACGCCCTCGAGGGCGGCTGGATAGAGCGCCCCGGCAGCCGGATCCCAGGGGATCTCGCCCGGTCCCGCATCGGCGCGCCGGACCAGCCGGACGACCCGGTGGCCGGCAGTCGTCAGGTAGTCGGCGAGGTGCGCACCGATCAGCCCGCTCGCGCCGGCGATGGCCACGGTCAGCGCCGGGCGCTCTCCCCAGACAGCATGCCGCTCGAGATCCATCAGCGTACGCTCGTGACGGAAGCGGAACAGGCGCGAGAGCGTCTTGCCGGCCGGCCCCTCACCGACCATGTCGGTGAGAACGCCGGCCGGCAAGCTGTACTCGATGTGGTCGATGAGCTCGCTCCGGTCGGCAGACTCGGGCGCGAAACGGTGCGTGTGCTCCCAAGAAGCGAACGGGCCGTCGATCTGCCGGTCGACGAACTGCCGCCCCGGCACCGCACTGCCCATCTCCGCGACCCAGTGTCGCTTGACCGGTCCGAACCAGACGTCGAAGGCGACGCGCCCGCCGCTGACGTCCCCGGTCTCCTCCAGCACGCGCAGCTTCTGCCAGGGCGGCGCCAACCGCCGGAAGGCGCCCGACCGGGCATGGTAGGTGAACACCTCGTCGGCCGAGGCCGGCATCATGCTGCGCCACTCGAAGACCGGCATCGGACCGCTCCTCACTCGTTGTGGGGGTCATACCCACGCCGCCGCTGGATTAGCCGGTGGCAACGCGGGGAATCCCGCCCCCAGCATCTGTGCAATCGATGGAGGGAGAATCGCGTGGCCACTACGCCCGGCGGCGGCGACCGCAGCATCACCGCCGAGTCCCTGCACCGCGACTTCGGCGAGCTCCGCGCCGTGGACGGCGTCGACCTCGAAGTCCCGGGTGGCCAGATCTTCGGCTTCCTCGGGCCCAACGGCGCCGGCAAGTCCACTCTGGTGAAGATACTGACGACGATCCTGAACGCGACCAGCGGCCGGGCGACGGTGGCCGGCTACGATGTCGCCCGGCAGGGCGGCAAGGTACGCGAGGCGATCGGCGTCGCCCTCCAGGACGTCGGCCTCGACCCCCTGATGACGGCGCGGGAGCTCCTCATGCTCCAGAGCGAGCTCTTCGGAACGCCGCGCGACGAGGCACGCAAGACGGCCGAGCGCCTGCTCGTGACGGTCGGCCTCGACGACGTGGACCCGAAGAAGCGGGCCGGCGCGTACTCGGGAGGCATGAAGCGCCGGCTCGACCTGGCCCTCGCCCTGGTCCACGACCCCAGCATCCTTTTTCTGGACGAGCCGACGACCGGACTCGACCCGGCGAGCCGGGCGGCGATCTGGGAGGAGGTGCGGCGACTCAACGACGAGTTCGGTATGACGATCTTTCTGACGACGCAGTACCTCGAGGAGGCCGACCGGCTCGCCGACCAGATCGCCATCATCAACAGGGGCAGGATCGTCGCCCAAGGCACGCCGAGCGACCTCAAGCGCGATGTCGGGAACGAGGTGGTCGAGCTGCAGTTCGGCTCCTCTGATGAGGCCGGGAGCGCCGACCAGGCGCTCGCGACGGTGGCCCCCGACCGCCAGCAATCGAACCGCGAGTTGCGGCTCTACTTCGAACGCGCCGCAGAGAACGTGCCGGAACTGGTGCGTGCCCTCGACGGCGCCGGCATCCGCCTGCAGGGCCTCACGATCGAGCAGCCGAGTCTCGACGACGTCTTTCTGCGCGTCACCGGCGAGGCGCTGGAACACGAAGTGGACGAGGCGGGCGACGAAGGCTTCGCATCGCCTGCGGAGGTCACGCCATGAACGACACCCTGCTCCTCATCGGCCGCTCGCTGCGGAACACCTTGCGTGAGCCGCTGACGGTCCTCCCCAACATCGCTATCAGCGTCTTCTTCCTCTTCGTCTACAACAGCGGCCTCTCATCGGTCGCCGAGTTGCCGGGGTTCCAGGGCACGTATCTCGGCTTCATCCTCCCGGTCGCCATCGTCTCGGCGGCGGTCGGCGGCGCCGGCCTCGCCGGGCAGACGCTCATCAAGGACATCGACAACGGCTACTTCACCAAGCTCCTCCTGACGCCCACACGGAGGCTCGCGGTGATCTGGGGGCCGATGATCGCGAGCGCGATCGTGCTGACGGCCCAGGTCGTGCTGGTCATGCTGATCGCCCTGGCGCTGGGGCTGAAGGTCGCGGCCGGACCCGCCGGGTTCGCGCTCGTGGTGGTGCTGGCCTTTCTCTGGGGGATGGCGTTCGCAGGGTACGCGGCCTTCATGGCGCTCAAGACCAAGAACGCGGCCGCGGCCCAGGCGGCGACCTTCGCCTTCTTCCCGCTCATCTTCCTGAGCTACACCTTCGTACCCAAGGAGTACGTCACAGCGGGATGGCTCAAAGTGGCGGCGACGATCAATCCGACGACCTACGTCTTCGACTCGATGCGCTCGCTGCTGAACACCGGCTGGGACTGGACGTCGCTCCTCGTCGGGTTCGGCGTGACCTTCGGGTTCGCGACGGCGACGGGGATCATGGCTCTCTGGGCGGCACGGGGAGCGACCAAGATGTCGTAGGCGGGTCGACCGCTTCGTCCTGTTCGCGCCACGCGTCGCCCCTGTAGACTCGGGGCATGCGCCTCTCCCGCCTCCTCCCCGCGCGCCTTCGCGAGGGCGCCGGCGTCGTGCGCCGGCGTGACTTCCGCAACGTGCTCCTCGCACAGAGCGTCTCGGTGTTCGGTGACGGCATCACGCCGGTCGCACTCACCTTCGCCGTCCTCGACCTGACCGGATCGGGCACCGACCTCGGTATCGTCCTGGCGGCGCAGAGCGTGCCGCTGGTCCTCCTGGCGCTGGTCGGCGGCGTGTGGGCGGACAGGCTGCCGCGCGCCGCCCTCATGATGGGCAGCGACCTCGTCCGAGCGGCGGTGCAGATCACGGCCGCTGTGCTTCTGCTGACGGGCGCGGCGCAGATCTGGCAGCTCGCCGTGCTCGCCGCCCTGCACGGCGCCGCCGAGGCGTTCTTCCGTCCGGCGGCCGGAGCGATCCTGCCGCAGCTCGTACCGCCGGGGCAGTTGCAGCAGGCGAACGCGCTCATGGGCATGAGCGACAACTTCGGCTGGATGGTCGGACCGGCGGTGGCCGGCGTGCTCGTCGCCGTCATCGGCTCCGGCGGCGCGATCGCCATCGACGGCGCGACGTTCCTCGTGAGCGCCGCCTTCCTCGCCAGACTGCACGTGCCGGCGATCGCGAAGACGACAGAGGCCGCCCAAGGGTTTCTCGACGAGCTGCGCGCCGGCTGGCGAGAGGTGAAGTCACGCACTTGGCTCTGGGTGATGCTGCTTCGCGTCTGCCTGGTGCTGTGCATCGTGATCGCGCCCTTCCAGATCCTGGGGCCGCTCGGACTGCTCGAGGAGGGCTATGGCGCCGTGGCGTGGGGCTGGCTGCAGGCGGTCTTCAGCGCCGGCATGATCGTCGGCATGGCGATCGCCATGCGCTACCGGTCCAAGCGGCCCATGATCACAGTCACCCTGACCGGCAGTACCGCAGTGGCGGCGCCGCTGGCACTCGCCATCTTCGCGGATCCGTGGGTCCTTGGCGGCGTCTACATCCTGCGGGGAGTGGCCGTCGGCATCCTCGTCGCAGTGTGGAACACGACGTTGCAGACGCAGATCGCTGAGGAGTCGCTCGGCCGTGTGACGGCGTGGGACTGGATGGCGTCGCTGGCGCTGTGGCCGGTCGGCTTGGCGGTCGCCGGCCCGCTCGCCGAGGCGTTCGGGGTGACGACCATGTGCTGGGTAACCGGAGGGCTCGGGCTGCTGGCCGCCTTCTGGGTACTGCTCGTCAAGGACGTCTGGCGGCTGCAGCCGGCGGCGATACTGGCCGGCGACGCCGGCGGGGCGCCGCCGGCCGGAGCCGCGCCTCACACCAGCGCGTGACACGCGGCGGCGGGCCGCCGCGGCCGCATCGTCAGCCCGCGCGCCGCTCCCGCCGGCTCCTGCGACCGCTCGAGTAGAGCAGGATGTCGAGGGCGATGCCTGCGGCGAAGACCACGGTCCCCCATCCCTCGAGGCCACCGAACGAGTTCTCGGCGATCGCGTACGCGATGGTCGTGCACGGCACGAAGAGGAAACCGATGAAGCCCCACATGAAGGGCAGGCCGATGCGGCTCAGGTAGTCGGTGAACAGCCAGAGGCCGAACAGGATGATGCGCGGCGACGCCGCGAGCACTCCCACGATCAGACAACAGCCCATCTCATCTCCCCGCGTCCATTGTCACCGCCGACAAGATTCACCGTCGCCTCGGCGGCATCTCACGCAACGCTAACACGGGGGCGTGAGGATGTACCGGCCATGATGACTCGTCGCATGAGGGTCAGGCCGCAGCTGCGCTCTGCCCGCGTCTCGATGCTGAACTCCGGGGACCGCCGGGAAGCGCTCCTGAACGCCGAGCGGGCGCTCGCGCACGGGTGTGACGCGGTTGAACCGAACGCCGGATCCGCGCATGGCTCCGCGCCGGGACTTCGCGTGCGCGGCGGAGGTCCTCGCCCGTCAGCTTGACCGGCCTGCGGACACCGAGGCCCGAGCCCTTCCCCGGGGTCCGGTGACCACCCCAGATTGCCCCGGGGACGGACCTGATTCCCCCTCCAGGCCCCGCAGTCGGCGACGCAGAGGGCATACTCTAGGTGGGTGCCATCACCGCACATGCGTGGCCGACGGGAGGAGGGACGGCATGTACGAAGTGTCTTGTCGAGAACTGGCCCTGACCGACTGCGACTTCGATCTCATGGCCTTTTCGCTCGAGCGCCTCGAGTTCGGCATCATCGCCCACGTGCGCTACGAACACCCGGACGCGTACACGGCTGCTATCGGCGACCATGACTCTCCGGAACGCAAGGCCCTGCGAGAGCGCATCGCGGCCGCGGTCCACGAGGTCGCCGTCGCCTGACGACACGGCGCGGTCGCGTGACACGGCGCGCCCTTCTGAGATACGCGCGTCATGAACGGCGTTCCTCTGCGACAGCTGGTCCGGCGCCACGTTCCAGGTGGCCGGCGCGGACTTCCTCGGCGTCGGCGGACCGATGCGGATGAAGAACATGAGCCGGCGCACGCGAAGCTTCGCGAGGAAGGTTGCCGCAGGTCCCCTCGCCGGCGCCCGGATCTTCCTCTTCGACTCCTACGGCCCCCTCGGCCCCGATCCGGCCAGGAACGAGGTCAACGCCCGGCTGTATCCGGACGGCGGCGTCAAGGTCGGAGATGACCTCGTGGGCCGGGGCCTACAGGTCTACCCGGACGTCCTGCGCTGCCTCGTCACGGAGACGAAGGGTCCGCTGGCTGAGGACGCGCCGGAGCCGGCGCGGCGGTTCGCGAGGCGATCCGCAGCGGACGCTCAGGGCTGACGGCCTCTACGGCAACCGCACCGGCATCTGCAAGCGGGGCGGGCCCGGAGGGCTCCGCCGCCCCGTCCCCCACGGTCCCTTCATCCAGGCTCAACTGCGGCAGCCACTGCAGCCACTTGGGCAGGTACCAGTTCCAGCGTCCCAGCAGCGCCATGGTCGCGGGCACCACGACGACCCTGACCAGGGTCGCGTCGAGCGCCACCGCCACGGCCAGCCCGAAGCCGATCTCCTGGAACATGACCATCTCGCCGGCGGCGAGCCCGGCGAACACGGCGACCATGATCAGCGCCGCGCCCGTGATGATGCCGGCGGTGGACTGGATGCCGAACGCCACCGCCTCCGTGGTGTCGCCGCGCTGGTCGTAGCGCTCGCGGATGCGGCTCAGCAGGAACACCTGATAGTCCATCGAGAGCCCGAAGAGGATACAGAAGAGCAGCAGCGGCACCCAGGACTCGATCACGTCGGTCTGGTGGAAGCCGAGCAGGCTCGCGCCGACGCCCTTCTGGAAGACCAGCGTGAGGAGGCCGAAGGCCGCGCCGACGCTGAGCAGATTCATGAAGACCGCCGTGACGGCGATCACGAGCGAACGGAAGGCGACAAGCAGCAGGATGCAGCTGAGGAGCAGCACCGCGCCGATCACGATGGGTGTGTAGAGGTCGACGAGGTCGATCATGTCGGCGAACGCCGCCGGGCTGCCGCCGACGAGAGCCCGCAGCGGCGCGCCGTCGACGGCCGCGGGGATGATGTCGCCGCGCAGGTCACGCACTGCTTGCGCCGCCTCGGCTCCCGTCCCATCGGTGTTCGCGGCCAGGCTGAGCAGGCCGAGGCGGCCGTCCTCGCTGCTCTCGAAGCCGGTGAGGGAGAAGCGGCCGTCCGCCAGAGCGGCCGTCTTGAGCTTCTCCACCGCCGCCGCGACCCGCGGATCGGCGAGGTCGCCGTCGACGACGACCAGGATCGGCGACGTCATGCCCGCCGAGAACTCCGCGGCGAGGATCTCGTAGCCGCGCCGCGTGCCCAGATCTTCGGGCAGCCCGGAGATGCCGGACTCGCCGCGCTGCATGGTGAATCCGGGCGCGGCAAGCAGCACGAGGATGCCACCGCCGATGACGAGGCTCACGACCGGACGCCTCATGATCACGTCGGCGGTCCTGGCCCAGAAGCCGCTCGCCTGGCGCGCTGGAGCGCCGCCGGCGGTGTCCGGAGCCGCTCCGCTGTGGCGTCGTGCGAGACGCCCGACGGGCAGCCGCAGGGCATTGATCCGGTGGCCGAGGAGTACGAGAACCGCAGGGAGCAGCGTGAGCGCCGCGGCCACAGCGACCATCACGACCAGGATCGCCCCGGCGCCGAGGCTCGTGAAGATCGTGAATGGCACGACCAGCATGCCGCAGAGCGCGAGCACCACGGTCATGCCGCTGAAGAGGACGGCGCGACTGGCCGTGGCCGCAGCCCGACCGACCGCATCGGGCGCCGCGCGGCCGGCCGCCAGCTCCTCGCGGAAGCGCGAGACGATGAAGAGCGTGTAATCGATGCCCACGGCGAGTCCCATCACGGTGACGATGTTGAGCGCGAACACCGAGACCGTGAAGCCCTCGCCGAGCAGCGCGGTGAGCGCCGCCCCGACGACGATGGCGACGACGCCGAGCGCCAGCGGGACCATCGCCGCGACGAGTGAGGCGAACACGATGATGAGGATCACCAGCGCGATGGGGATACCGATCGCCTCGCCGCGGCGCAGGTCGCTCTCGGCGATAGCGGAGGCGTCACGCTCCCAGGCGCCGCTCCCCGTGAGGACCACGGTGAAGCCGTCCTCGCCGTCGGAGGCGCTCACCAGTTCGTGGAGGCCGGCCATGTGCTCATCGACGTCTGCAGAGGCCGCCGCCATCGTGACCGCGAGGATGGTCGTGCGGCGGTCGGTGGAGACGAGATCCGCCGCCTGGGCAGCCGCCTCGGCGGCCTTCAACGACGCCGCATCCGCGCCTGCCGGCGTCGCCTCCGCAGTCCGCGCCTGGTCTGCTGCCTGCATCGCGGCCGCCCGCGCGTCGTAGTAAGTCGCCACGGCGCGCACGTCCTTCGGCACCAGGGCGCGGATCGACGCGGCGAGGCTCCGGACGCGTGCCTCGAAGGCGGCATCCTCCACGGTTAGACCTTCCGCACGGACGACCACGATCTCCGTGTCGGCGTCGGAGCCGGGGAGCCGCTCGGCGAGCACCTCTTCCGCCTGTTTCGACTCCGGCCGGCCGATGAAGTCGTCGGAGGCCTGCAGAGAGTCGCCGTAGGCGACCAGCAGGCCGCCCGCGACCGCGATGACGGCCAGCCACGCGGCGACGGTGAGCCACGGCCGGTGGGCGCAGGCGCGAGCGAGTCTGTGTGTCAGGGGCGTACGTCGCATCTCGGTCTCCCTGGGGATGGCGGGGCACAGCTGCCCCGTCCGGGCCTGTGCGTGGTGGCTGCGCCGCCCCGCACGGTTGCTGGTTCGCGTCGCGATCGGCCTAGCCGCTCGTCCAATCGGTCTTGAGGCCGTTCACGAAGGCGCGCAGCACGTCGCGGGCGCGCGCCCGGAACAACTCGTCGTGGTGCTGATGGGTTCGCTCGACGGCCGTGAGGCCGTGGACCAGGGCCCACGCTCCGTGCCACATGAGGATCACGTCGTCCTCACCTCGGGCGAAGAGAACTCCCTGCGCGATGCCTTCCTCGAGCACGTCCTGGATGATGGTGAACAGCGGCGTTGGCGTGAGCGGCTCGAGGCTGCCGTTCTGGGTATCCCGCGACAGCGCCCCGAGGCTCTCGAACAGCAGGTCAAGCTCTGCCGGATGCTCGCGCGCGAACTGGATGTACGCCAGCCCCAGCTCGATGAGGCGCTCGTCGACCGGCAATGTGGCGGGAACGGTGAGCAGGTGGGCAGAGAGATGGTCCAGATCCTGGGCGGCGAGGGCGAGCAGGATCTCGTCCTTGCCGTCGGCGAAGTAACGGTAGAGAGCCGGCGCCGTCAGGTCGACACGGGCTGCGAGCTCACGGACGGTCAGGGCGTGCGCGCCCTTCTCCACGACGAGGGCGCGTGCCGCCTCCAGGATCTCGTCCCGGGTCTCCTGATGGCGCTTGTCCTGGCGGCTGGTCAGTGGCATGACTGCTCCATCGTGAACAGTATTCCGCTATGCGAACACTGTTCACTCTAGGGCTGCCAGCGGGCAGTGTCAAGCCGGGCATGGGACGGGCGACCGGACTGGCTGCGAACGAGGATGCGATCGCAAGGAGCCGCAAACGGAGCAGTAGGGACGTGGCCGACCAGGTCAAGAAAGGAGGATGGGCCGCGGCGAGCGCCGTGCGCTCGCCGCGGCCCAGAGGGGCCAACGGCACTCGGGCGCCAGGAGGAAGGCGCGCCGGGCTGACGGGCGGTCGGCTCGGTGGGGGCGCACCGTACTACAGCCGGACCCTGGGACGGTCGGGGGGGCAACCGTCGCCGCCGTTGATGGCTTGGGCACACTATCTCAAGCGAATATGAAGACCGTGTTCAGAGCGCGTTGCGCGACGTTAGGGCGCGGTTGAGTCCCCGGTAGCGTCTCCGAGAGCGCCGCCGCCGGATTCCTGCTCGAAGCGGCGGAGAAAGCCCTCGTAGGCGTCGTCGACGAGGTCCTTGTCCGGGCCGGCCGGCCGGCCTTCGGCGGACGGCCCCCGTCCACCGCTCTCGTCGCCGGCGGCAGCACAAGTATCGTCATCGGCAGAGGGCTCGGCGGCGGTCTCGGCGGCGGTCTCGGCGGCGGTCTCGGCGACGACGTCCCCGCCGGCGTCTTCGGCAGCGGCGTCGTCCGGCTCCTCGTCGTCCGCGGCGCCCGGGTGCTCGCGTGCATAGCGCAGCTGCTCCAGCGCCGCGCGCGCCCACTCGCCGCCCACAGGGTCGTCCAGCGAGACCACGAGATCGGGCTCGGCCACGCCGCCCAGCGCAACGAGCGCATCGATGGCGGCGCCCTTGAGCTGGCCGTCGGCGCGGCCACAGAGCACCCCGGTGAGACCCGCGGAGACCTCGCCGAGGTCCATGGAGTCGAGCGTCTCGGCCGCCCGCTCCGAACCGGGCCCGTCCGGGTCGTAGACCTCGCCCAGGGCGGCCTCGAGCAGCAACTCGACGATGCTCGGCCCGCGGGCCGCGAGGGCTGTCTGCGCCTCGTCCACCAGAGGATACGTCTCCACCGTCAGCGGCAGGTCGAAGATGGCCAGCAGGGCCTCGCCCGGCGCCGTCTCCCGGAATTCGGAGAGGTACTCCGCGATCGAGTCGCAGGCGTAGTCCTGGTCCTCGCGCGTGCGCGCCTCACCGTAAGCGTCGGCGAGCTGGCGCGCCAGACCGATCAGCGCCTCATCGTCGTTGCGGTAACTGCCCATGACCCGATGGTACCGCGCCGCTCCGGCTACTTCTCCTCGTCGCCGAACAGAGCCGCGTACTCGCCGTAGCCCTCCGCGCCGAGGTCCTCCCGAGGCACGAAACGCAACGCCGCCGAGTTCATGCAGAAGCGCTGCCCCGTCGGCTTGGGGCCATCAGGGAAGACGTGGCCGAGGTGCGAATCGCTCGCCGTGCTGCGGACCTCGGTGCGCGTGCTGAAGAGCTTGTGGTCCTCCCGCGTGGTCACGAACTCGTCACGCAGCGGCCTCGTGAAGCTCGGCCACCCCGTGCCGGAGTCGTACTTGTCACGGCTGCTGAACAGGGGCTCGCCACTGACCACGTCCACATAGATGCCGTCACGGTGCTCGTTCCAATACTCGTTGGCGAACGGGGCCTCGGTGCCCTCACGCTGGGTCACGTTGTACTGCATGGGGGTGAGCTTCTCCCGCAGCTCGGCGTCGTCCTTGTCATTGACGTTCACAGGGACCTCCCTGGATCACTTCTGGTGGGTCTTGGCCCACTCCTCGTGGGTCGGAACGGGCTCCTTCACGACGTACAGCAGGTAGTACGCACCCATGTCGCCGAGAAAGCGGAACTCCCCCCGCAGGGCGGCGACGGTGGCGTCGAAGTCGCCACGCGATCGCAGCCAGCCGACGAACCCGCCGGGCTGGCCGTCCAAAGCGACCATGGTTTCCGCGTTGGTGATCGTCGCCTCGATCTTGCGCCGGTTGCGGATGATGCGCGTGTCTGTCGCCAGTCGCTCGACGTCGTCGTCGGTGAGCGCCGCGACCGTGCCCGGGTCGAAGTCGGAGAACGCTTCGCGAAAGCCGCTCCACTTGGCCTCGACCACGCGCCAGCTCAAGCCGCTCTGGAAGACGGCGCGAGTGAGCACGTCGAGATAGTCGGCGAGCCCGGTCGGCTCGATCTGTGTCGGCGCCTCCATGACGGGAGCCTCCCGCGTGCGTGTGCCGGTGTGCAGACGGGCCCACATCAAGCTGGACGAGCCCTTGCGCCGACTATTCCCGCGAGGGCGGGTCCTTCACGCCCGCCGTTCGCTCAGTGCGAGCGGGTGGCGTCGTGCCCGACCGGCTCGAGCTCGGCGTCCATGAACGCCTCGATCACCGAGCGGACGTCGGGCCGGTCCTCGCCAGCGAACACGCGCATGCCGGCCTGCACGCAGTGGAGCAGCGGCCGGCGCCCGATGCCGGCGACGATGACGACGTCGACGAAGTTCTCGCCGAGGGTGAGGATCGGTGTGATGCAGTCGTCGCCCTTGTCGTGCCGTTCATTGGCGACGACGAGGACGTTGACCATCACGTCGTCGATGACGTCGACGATGGTGAAACACGGGCTGCGGCCGAAGCGCCCGGAGCGCGCCGCGTCCAACCCGCCGGGCTCGTCGGACGGTACCGCGATACGGAGGATCTGCCGTTCTTCGTCGTTCATCGTCTTCCTCAGTCCTTCCCAAGTGGAGTGGCAAGCCTACACCGCCAGTGACGGCGCCGTCCTTGCAGGTGCCTTTCTCGGCTCTGCGGGCTATCCTGAACGCGAGGACTCGCAGTGCTCACGACCCACAAGGGGGCCCCGCATGCCGCTCGGCGGCTACTGCACCGTCTGTCAGCGCTGGGTCTGGCTCACGCCCTACGGCGAATGCCAGAATGGTCACCCTGCGCTCGCCGTCAAGGACGTCCAGCAACTGAGGCCGCAGGCCGACTCCGACGTGCTCGTCGGCGAGATCGTCGACGAGGGTCCGCGGCGGGCGCGGTTCCGCTGGTGGTGGCGCCACTCCCTGTGGATCGGCTGGACGCTCACGCTCGGCTTCATGAACTGGCTCGCCTTCATCTACGTGGGCGTGAGGGCGCGGCACACCCCGTGGACCCTGCTCGGCTTCGCCTACATGGTGCCGCTGGTCCTGACGATCCTCGCCATCGGGACCCCGCTGCTGCAGGCGGCGATCGTCATCCAGCTGCTGGCCTCTGCGGCGTCGGTGGTGAACGCTCTGTACATCCGTCCCTACTACAGAGCGATCATGTTCGGCGACGCCTCACCGCGGTCGCTGCCGGCCCCACCGCAGCCGCCGGCGCTGGCGGCGGGGGCGCGGCCGCAGCTGCCGAAGAACATCGACGAGCGCGCCGCCGAAGTGCTGCAGCCGGCGCGCCGCCAGGTGGACGCGATCCTGCGCACGGCGGGCTCCATCGGCAAGCCGGCCGTGCGCGACGAAGTGGTGGGCCTCTGCGCCACCGCCGACCAGATCATCGCCGAACTCGCGACGCAGCCGCGCAAGCTCGACGCCGCGCGCGGCTTTCTCACCTACTACCTCGACGCCGCGCAGCGCATCGTCGAGGGCTACGTGAACCTCGGGCAGCGCGGCAGCTCCACGGCCGAGATCAACCAGACGCTGGACCGGGCGGAGGCCTCCCTCAAGGTCGTCCAGCAGGCCTTCGACCGGCAGCTGGCGAACGTGCTCGAGGACCGCGCCCTCGACCTCGAAAGTGAGATCGAACTGCTCGAGCGCACCGTGCGCAGCGAGACCATGTACACCCAGACCGGGGAGCTGCAATGAGCGACGAGACCCAGAAGCAGGATGCGGCGGCGCAGCCGTCCGTCCCGGCGGCGCCGGACGTGCCCGCAGTGCCCGACGTGGTGACCAGCGCTCCAGCAGGCGATCAGCCCGCCGCCGGCCCGTTGAGCTCCACCGACCTCCAGCGGGTCGCGGAGATCAAGGCCGCCGTCGACGTGAGCGATTCCCAATCCGTGCTCGCCTACGGCCTTCCGGCCCAGAATCGCATCGCCAACTTCGCCGACTCCCTGCTCGGCGACGTCCGCAACAAAGACGCCGGCAGCGGGGGCGAAGCGCTCAACGAGCTGCTCAAGAAGGTCCGCGAGCTCGACGTCGACGCGCTGAGTGCCGGCACCGGCAAGGCGAAGATCCCGATCATCGGCCGCTTCGCCAACACCTTCGAGCGCTTTGCCGCCCGCTACCAGAAGGTGGCGACGAGCATCGAGAAGATCGTCGATGCGCTCGAGCGCTCGCGCATGGCGCTGCTCAAGGACATGACCGTGCTCGACAAGATGTACGAACTCAACCTGGACTACCTCAAGCAACTCGACGTCTACATCGCCGCCGGAGAACAGGCACTGCGCGAACTGCACGAGACGAAGATCCCCGCGCTCGAGGCAGAGGTGGCGGCCACCAGCGATGTCATGGCCGCGCAGCGGCTGGCCGACCTGCAGCAGGCCGCGACCAGGTTCGAGCGCCGCCTCCACGACCTCAAGCTCACGCGCATGATCGCCATCCAGTCGGCGCCGCAGATCCGCCTCATCCAGGGCAACGACCAGAACCTCGTCGAGAAGATCCAGAGCTCGATCCTGACCACGGTGCCGCTCTGGAAGAACCAGATCGTCATCGCCATCAGCCTGTACCGCCAGCAGAAGGCGGTCGAGCTGCAGAAGCAGGTGACGGACACGACCAACGAGTTGCTGGCCAAGAACGCGGAGTTGCTCCGCGACGGCTCGGCGAAGGTCGGGCGCGAGGTGGAGCGCGGCGTCGTCGACGTCGAGACGCTGCGCAAGGTCAACGACGACCTGGTGGCGACGCTCGAAGAGACGATCCAGATCCAGGAGGAGGGCCGCGCCAAGCGCGTCGAGGCCGAGGGCGAGATCGGGCGCCTGCAGGTCGAGCTCCGTCAGAAGCTCATCGAGCTCCGCTCCCAGGCGCCCCAGATCGGCGGCCCCGACGGGCCGCAGCGGCTCACCGACTACTGACCGACGGCCGCCGCGCGGCTGAGCGCGCCGGCCGGGCACTGCCGGCTACCAGCCGGCAGTGCCCGGCCCACCCTTGAAGGGCCCCTCGATCTCGGCGGTGATCCAGCCACCATAGAAATCGCCGGCCTGCGACTGCACCTGCTCGTCATCGACGAAGGCCGCGTCGACGCGGGCCGGATAGAACGCGACGTAGCCCCGGATCGCTTCGTATCGTGACCTGGGCTCTGGGTAGTACCAGGCCGCGTCGCTGACCACGTGCTCGCCCAGGACGACGTCGTAGTAGCTCGCCTCGCCCTTGAACTCGCAGTAGGTCTGCCGCCGGCTCGGGCGCAGGAACTCACCGCGCACGTCCTCCGGCGGGATGTAGTAGACGGGCGGGTGACTCGTCTCGAGCACCCTGAAGGCGCGCGTCGTCTCGGCGATCATCTCGCCGGCGAACTCGACGCGCACGCGCCGCTGGCTTGCCTCCACGCGCGGCGGTCGCGGATAGTCCCAGACCGATTCCATCAGATCACCTCGTCCTCAGCTCGGCCGGCAGCCGTATCGCGCGCGGAGCGCGCGATCAGCTCTCCGGCGCTGCGACCACAAGCGACAGCGTATCGATGTAGCGACCGATGGTCTTGCGCTGGTCGGCGTCGAGCCGCTCTGACAACGCCACGACCTCGTCGGCCATCCCATGCACCTGCGTGAAGATCCGGTCGCGTCCGCTCTTCGTGAGACTGACCGTGATGCGGCGGCGGTCGGTGGCATGGGGCCCGCGGACGACGTAGTCGCGCTCCGCGAGCCTGTCCAGCATCGCCGTCATCGCCCCCGTCGTGATGTGCAGCCGATGCGTGAGCTCGGTAGGCCCCAGCGGACCGTCGACCGAGAGATACGCCAGCGCCAGCAGCTCTCCCGCGGACATGCCCAGACGCTCACTCATCTCGAGGTGCATCCGCGCCATCATGAGGTCGAGGCGGCGCACCGCCATCGCGACGTCCCGGGCCGAGTAGTCAAGCTCTGAGCCGCTCACCGCTTTCCCTCCTCCAGGCTGTTACTTGTCCTTGGAGCTACTTTACAACCGGTACATTGACCAGTCAAGGATGTGATCAACCGGCTTCGCCCGGTCGAGTCAACGAGAGAGCGTCTCACCAGGAAGAACTCATCCATAGCGATACGAAGGCCCGCAGGGCCAAGCCGCCAAGCTCCGCCTCGACGGCCTGCGCAAGACGCCCACCGCCGACCCGGGTACCACAGGAGCGTTGTGGGCCGCGGACGTCATCCCGCTTCCGGTCGCGCCGAGCACCGTCGCCCCGATCTCGGACGCCGCGCCATACCTTCCCCATCACCACCGGAAGGGTCGACGCGAAGACCACTGCCGGCTTCATCAAACAGTCCGGCGGTCTCCTTGTCGCCCGCTACGATATGGGCCGGCAAGCCCTGAACTGATCAGCGTAACCATGACGCAGACCGGCGCGCCCGATCTCAACGCTATCGTCAACGACGGGCCCTGCGTGAGGATCGCCAATCTCGATCTCGGCGATGCCGGGATCAACGCCTTCAAGAAGCACGACCGCATCTACCGCAGCGTCAAGAACGTCGGGGTGACTCGCAACGCCCGCCGTCAGTCCTTGGCCGCCTCCGCCAGCAGTCCCTCGAGGTCGAGCGCCTCGACCACCATGGCGTAGCTGCCGTCCGCATTGACCGGCCACTCGTCGCGGGGCCGGTCCCAGTAGAGCTCGAGGCCGTTGCCGTCCGGGTCGTGCAGGTAGAGGGCCTCGCTGACGGCGTGGTCGGCCGCGCCTTCGATCGGGTAGCCGCGATCGATGAGCGTGCGCAACGCGCGCGCCAGCGCCGGCCGCGTCGGGTAGCGGATGGCGACGTGGTAGAGGCCGGTCGTCCCGCGCGGCGGCGGCGAGCCGCCGCGCGACTCCCACGTGTTGAGGCCGATGTGGTGGTGATAGCCCCCCGCCGACACAAAGGCGGCCTGACCGCCCAGCCTGCCGGTGAGCTCGAAGCCGAGCACACCCTGGTAGAAACCCAAGGCGCGGTCGAGATCCGCCACCTTGAGATGCACGTGGCCGATGTCGGTGCCGGGGTCGAGCGTCGGCGCGTCGGGCCGAAGTGGATCGGGTCGAGTCACCATCACCATGCGTCAGTCGGTCGCCGCCGGCATCGGGTCGCAGGTCCCGAGCACCTCGTCACACGAGGGCTCTTGCCCGTGGCGCGACGAGGCCAGCCGCACGCGGCCCGGCGTCCGCGTCGCGACCAGCGCCACGAAGAAGCCGCTGAGGGCGACGAACCCGGCGATCATGAGGCCGGTCGAGAAGCCGACCGTGAGGCCTTCGTAGAGGACTGCCGGAGGAATGCTGGCGACCCCCGAGGCGGTAGCGCCGGCGGCTCCCTGCGCGGATCCGGCGCCGCCGGCTGCCGCGGTCGCCATCTGGCTGCTCACGCTGTTGGCCACGGACGTCCAGGCGATCGTCCCGATCGCGGCCAGGCCGATCGAGCCGCCGACCTGCTGGCCGATGTTGAGCAGGCCGGAGGCGGCGCCGGCCTCGTCGTTCCTCACGTGTGAGACCACCATCAGTGTCAGCGGCACGAACATCAGGCCCATGCCGACGCTGACGAGCATGACGGGCGCCAGCAGGTGGCTCCAGTACCCGCCCGTCTCGCTCAGTCGCGACAACCACAGGAAGCCGGCCCCCGCGAACAGCGGGCCGGCCAGGAGCAGCGGTCTCACTCCGACCTTGGTCACCAGCACGCGCGCCACGAAGATGTTGATGGCGATCAGGGAGATGGGGAAGGGGAGCCAGGCAACGCCGGCCTTGACCGGACTGTAGCCCCACACCGTCTGGATGTAGATGGTGAGGAAGAAGAACACCGCGAACATCGCCGTACCGAGCAGCAGCATCATGATGTAGGCGCCAGAGCGGCGGCGGGAGCGGAACAGGTGAAGCGGCAGCTCGGCGTGCGGGGAGCGCCGCTCGATCAGCACGAAGACGATGAGGAGCACGACCGAGGCGCCGAGAGCGCCGATCGTGACGCCGTCGCCCCAGTGCGACACGCCGTCCTGGCCGGCGGCGGCGTGCGTCAAGCCGTAGACGAGCAGGGCCAAGCCGGCCGTGCTGGTGATGACGCCGGGGATGTCGAGCCGGCCGCGGATCTGCGCCGTCTTCGCCAGAGCAAAGGGCGCGAGGCCGGCGACGGCCAGGCCGATGGGAGCGTTGACGAAGAACACCCATCGCCACGACACATACGAGGTCAGGATGCCGCCGAGCAGCAAGCCGATGGCGCCGCCGGCGCCGGCCATGCCGGCCCAGACGCCGAGCGCTCGGTTGCGCGGCTGCCCCGCCGGGAACGTCGTCGCGATGAGCGCCAGCGCCGTGGGGGCGGCGAGAGCCGCTCCGGCGCCCTGCACGGCGCGCGCTGTCAGCAGCCACCACTCTGTGGTCGCGAAGCCGCCGACCAGAGAGGCGACAGCGAAGACGAGCACGCCGGTGATGAAGACGCGGCGGCGGCCGTACAGGTCGCCGAGCCGGCCGCCGAGCAGCAGCAGACTGCCGAAGGCGAGCGAGTACGCGGTGACGATCCATGCGAGCCCGGCTCCGTTGATGCCGAGTGAGCGCTGCATCTGCGGCAGTGCGACGTTCACGATGGTCGCGTCGAGGACGATCATGAGCTGGGCCGCCGCGATCACGACCAGGGCGAGACCGAGGTGGCGGGGGACGTGCGCGCCGTCCTGGGGTGGGTCGGCGGCGCCGACCAAGGCTTGGTCGTTCATGGAGGACACTTCCGTGAGGAGGGAAAGAACTGGACCGTTCTTGTCCTCCTTCCCGGTGAGCCTTCCGCGAAACACGGACGTCGCCGGGACGACCGCGTCACACGGCCTCTCTCGGGTGACGGGCGTCAGGTGGCGCGTCGGCAGGGGCTTGCCGGAGCCGCGCCGACGCGTTCCACGTTGTGCCTGGCCGGGGTCCGGGTCTCACTCCGTCGCCGCACGGAGCATGGCGGCTAGGCTGCGCTCGACGTCGTCGTCGGTGGTCGACCACCCCGACACGCTGATGCGCATCGCCGTGCGCCCGCGCCAGACGGTGACCCCGCTCCAACAGGTCCCGTCGGCCTGGATCGCCGCGATCACACGGTGAGTCGTCGCCTCGTCCCCGAACGAGACCAGCACCTGGTTCAGCAGCACGTCGTTCAGTATCTCGAAGCCGGCCTCGCGCAGTCCCTCGGCGAAGCGCGCCGCGTGGCGGCAATCGCGCTCGACCAGGTCGGCGAGCCCGGACCTGCCGAGCGCGCGCAGGACGGCCCACACCTCGACTCCCCGCGCGCGGCGCGAGAGCTCGGGCGTGTGGGCCGCCGGCTCGCGCATCATGCTGTCGGGCAGGTAGGCGGCGGTGACGCCCATGGCCGCGCGCAGCGGCTCGGGGTCGCGCACGAAGGCGAGCCCGCTGTCGTACGGGACGTTGAGCCACTTGTGCGCGTCGGTCGCCCAGGAGTCGGCCGCGGCGATGCCGCGCACCAGGTGCGCGCGGGCCGGCGCCACCGCCGCCCAGAGGCCGAAGGCGCCATCCACGTGGACCCAGGCGCCGGCCTCGTGCGCCCGGGCGGCCAGCTCCTCGATGGGGTCGAATGCGCCGGTGTTCACATTGCCTGCCTGCGTGCATACGATCGTAGGCCCGGACATCGCCGGCAGCGCGTCGACGCGCATACGGCCCTGCGCATCCACCGGCACCCGGTGCACGCGCTCGCGTCCAAGCCCGAGCAGCCCCAGGCCCTTGATCACGGAGGGGTGGACCTCATCGCCCGTGATGACGGAGATGCTCGGGGCCCCGGCAAGGCCCTGCGCCTCGACGTCCCACCCCACCTGCGCGAGTACGGCGTGACGAGCGGCGGCGAGCGCCGTGAGGTTGGCCATGGTCGCTCCGGTCACGAAGCCCGCCACGGTCGTGGACGGCAGACCGAAGAGCTCGACCAGCCACCGCCGCGCGATGTGCTCGAGAGTGACCGCCACCGGTGACGTGGTGAGGGAGTGGACATTCTGGTCCCAAGTCGCTGCCAACCAGTTCGCCGCCAGGGCGACGGGGAGCGAACCGCCGATCACGAAGCCGAAGAACCTGGGGCCGGCCGATGCCACTGTGGCCGGTGATCCGACCTCGTCGAGCAGGGCGATGACGCGCCCGGGGTCGTCCGGCCCGTCGGGAAGCGGCTCGTCAAAGCGCTCCAGTGCCGCAAGAGCGTCTGCGTCCGGCGCGACGCGCCTCTCAGGCAGCTCACGCAGGTAGCGGATCGCGCGCTCGGCGGTGCTGTGCAGCAGTTCCTCGCTCACGCCGGGCCCTCAGCCGTCGACCGGCGGCGTAGACAGCTCGTGCGCGAGGTGGTGGTAGCGCTCGGCCGTCGCGGCTCTCCCCGGAACTGCCGAGAGACGCGTGAACTCCTCGCCGAGCATCTCCTGCTCCCGGACACTGAGCACCTGTTCGGTCAGCGGGAAGAGCACGGTGTCCTCCTTGCCGATGTGCAGCGGCAGCAGATTGGCATAGAGCTTCAGGTTCTCGGCGATGACGGCACGAGCGGGCCCGCTGCGGTCCGGGTCGGGGTCGGCCACCTCGGGCAGCGCTGCATCGATCGCGCGGATGCAGTCACGTGCCGCCTGGTGCTCGCTCAACAGGACGCTGATGGTGCCGCCTGCGGCAGCACTCCGCTCCTCGAGCAGCGGGAAGAGAAGGTCCTCCTCCTTGGTGTGATGGTCGCCGTCGGTGAAGTTACGCGTGAAGTCGACCATCTGGATCACGCGCTCCTCGTGGATGCGGCCGGTGCGTTCGATGAAGGCGGCCTCCGCCTCCATCGCGCCCACCACCAGCTTGACGTACTCGTGCTCGGCGGCGAGCTGACGAGTGGGGCTCTCGCTCATGGGGTCTCCTTCCGGACGCCTCGGCGGGCGTCTCCTTCCGGATTCCCCGTGGCGCCGCGGCCAAACGAGCCGGCCGGGAGCGAAGCGCTGGCTCACGGGCCGGCGATAGGGTCCGCAGCCCAGACCGCGGCTGGGCAGCGGCAGATAGAATCGCCTCGTCCGCCATCGTCGTCTTGCATCGTCGACTGGAGATCGCATGAGCGCCGCAGAAGGCCGGTGGAGTCGCAAGACCGCCCAGAGCCTGGTGATCCAACGAGCCGTGGACATGGATGACGGCGGGAAGCGCGACGCCCCAGAAGCCGCCTCCCGGATCATCACCGTCGCTCTCAAGGATCTGGCGAGGAAGCAAGGACTGCCCCCGTTCACGGAGCCGGAAGACCACGCCGCGCCCATCCTGCGCCACGTCATCGAGACAGACGGCGCCCGTTTCGTGCTGGCGTACGACCGCGAACGACCGGTCGGGTTCGGCGCCGGTCTCGTGCGGGGCGCGTTCTCCTACTGCGCCGGGCTCTTCGTGCTGCCGGAGTGGCAGGGGCGGGGACTCGGGCGGCGGCTGTTCGAGACCGCGCTCGAGGGTCTGCCGGTCACCGGCGGAGTCACGGCGCTCACTTCCGGCGCCGCCAATCCCGTCTCCAACCGGTTGTACGCACGCCACGGCATCTATCCCCAGCATGCGCTGCTGGTCCTCAGCGGGCCGGCGGCGGCGGCCGGCGGACCACCCGCCAGCCACGCACGCAGCCTCGATGTGGAGCCTCTCGAAGCGGAGCACGTCGGCGAGCTCCGCGCCATCGACGAGGTAGCCCTCGGATTCGACCGCACCCCCGACCATCTCTGGTTCCTGAGCCGGCCGGGGCACCCCGGCTGGCTGTTCCGCCGGCGGGGCCGGCCGATCGGCTACGGCTATCTGGGCGGCGACGAGACCGAAGGTCCCGGCTCCGTCGGCCCCGTAGCCACCCTGCGCCCCGGCGACCAGGCCGCGGCCTTGCGCTTCGTCGTGGCCGAGCTCGCCGCGCGGGGGGAGGAACGGGCGACCGTCGTCGTCCCGGGACCGAACCTCGCCGCCCAGCGCGTTCTCTGGGAGGCCGGGTTCGCGTTCGAGGGAGCGGCGGGCCTGCTGTGCGCCTCACGGCCCTTCGCCCGCCTGGACCGCTACGTGCCGGCGGGCGATTCGATCATGTAGCCGGCGGGGACCGGAGGCCCTTCCGGCCTCCGGTCCCCGCCATCTCGAGGATCGTTTCGGCGCGCCCCTCAGGCAGCCGCCTCCGGCTCGCAGGCCAGCTCGCCGTCGAGCGCGCCGCCCTCACGGTCACCGCGCTCCAGCAGCGACACCGAGTCGAGCACGACGTCTTCCTTCGGCGGGATCATCACCGCGGCGACGCCGGCCGTGGCGACTGCGCCTGCCCCGACCCAGATCGCCGGGACCATGCCGTCCACGAACGACTGCGGGCTCAGGTAGCTGCCAGCGGCGCTGAACACGCTCGCCAGCACCGCGACGCCGAACACGCCGCCGACCTCGCGGACCGCGTTGTTGACGCCGCTCGCCTTGCCCTCTTCTCTACGCCGCACGGTGCTCAGCACCAGGTTGGCGACCGGGGCGAAGTAGAGACTCATGCCGACGCCGGCCATCACGAAGGCGGGGATCAGCTGGGCGTAGGCGACCGTCGGACTGGTGACGAAGGCGATCCACGCAAGCCCAGCCGCCATCAGCGCCATGCCGGCGACCAGGAGCGGCCTGGCGCCGATGCGGTCGCTGAAGATGCCGGCGATGGGCGCCACCAGGATCGGCATCGCCGTCCAGGGCAGTGTGCGCAGGCCGGCTTCGAGCGGCGAGTATCCCTGCACGATCTGGAAGAACTGCGCCAGCAGGAAGATCGAGCCGAACATCCCGAAGCTCATCAGCAGCGAGGTCACATTTGCCGCCGAGAAGGCGCGGTTGCGGAAGAAGCGCAGCGGGACCATCGGCTCGGGCGCACGCCGCTCCCAGAGGACGAACGCACCCAGCAGAATGATGCCGGCGGCTATGGGGCCGGCGACACCGAGGCTGGTCCAGCCGTCTTCGTTGCCTCGGATGAGACCCCAGACGATCCCGAGCAGCCCGAAGCTGGCGAGGCCGAGCCCGGGGAGGTCCAGCGAACGATTGGGGCCCTTCGACTCGGTCAGACGGACCAGGGCGATCGGCAGCAGCACGAAGCCGATCGGAACGTTGAGCCAGAAGATCCACTGCCAGCTGAGGCCCTCGACGACGGCGCCGCCTACGACCGGTCCGAGGGCGACGGCGAGGCCGCTCACGCCGCCCCAGATGCCGAGGGCGAGGCCGCGGCGAGCCGCCGGCACCGCACCCGAGAGGATCGTCAGCGTGAGCGGTGTGACGATCGCGCCGCCGACGCCCTGCAGGGCCCTGGCCGCGATGAGCGCCTCGATGCTCGGCGCCAGGGCCGCCGCCGCCGAGCCGGCTGTGAAGATCGCAAGGCCCACCAGGAACATCCGCTTGCGCCCGAACCGGTCGCCCAGCGCGGCGCCGGTGAGCAGCAGTACCGCGAACGTCAAGGTGTAGGCATTCACCGTCCACTCGAGCCCCGAGAGCGAGGCGCCCAGGTCGGCCTTGATCACCGGCAACGCGGTGGTCACGACCAGGTTGTCGAGCGACACCATGAAGACGGCGACGCTGGTCACCACAAAGGTCCAGATGGTCACTGCTCTTGCACTCATACTTCTCATCTCCCTTGCGGTCCTCCGGTGGCCTCCGCCCCGAGAACCCTGTCTCGATTCCTGTACGATCCCTTGTCTTGTGACTTAGTAATCACTTACTTTCGTGAGCCAAAGAAAAGGCCGGGTCCGGCCTGGAGCCGAACGCCCGGCCTGCCTCTTCTACTTCGTCAGCGCCCCTTCACCCGTGCGCTCCGCCTTGCCGATGGCGTCGGCGGCCATCGCCGCCAGCGCCGTGCCTTTGACCGGGCACATCATCCGCGCCCAGTCGGCGTCCACCTCGGTGAGGTCCATCGTGGCAACGACGTTCATGAGCATGCCGTAGGCAAGCCACTCGCGGATCGCGGCTTCCGGCGCCCCGGAGGCGGATTGCACGAAGTTCACAAGGCGCAGCATCTCGTCGCGCACGACGTCACGGATCTCCTCGTCCTCGCTCGCGACGTAGGCCTGCATCTGCATGAGGAGGAGGCTGCGATCGGCAAGCAGGCCTTGGTACGCAACGCCCATCGCCATGAGCACGCCTTGCGCGTCGGCGTCGTCTCCAGCTTCGGCGGCAGCCGTGCGGAACGTCGCGACGGTGCGCTCGAACGTCCGCCGCACGGCGGCGATGAAGAGCTCCTTCTTCGTACCGAAGAGCTGGAAGAGGTAGGGCTGCGACACGCCGACCTGCCTGGCGATCGCTGCCACCGGCGTACCGTGAAGGCCGCCGACCGCGAACTCTCGCGTGGCGGCCTCGACGATCTCGCGCCGCCGTTCTTCCTTGCTGATGCGTGTCGTTGCTTTCATGGTGACCAGCATACCATAAGTGAGTGGTCACTAAACTGTCAAGTCCTCGTCACCGATGGGGCAGGCAAGCGAACCACCTAGGCGCAATCGTCGCAGTACGGGGTCGTGGTCAGGGCGACGCGGCGGCGTTGTAGCAGGAGCGAGGGCCTACGAGCCCGTTCCGGTACTCCGCCAGCGCACTCTCTTCACCCTCCCATCTCGGCGTGACGACCGCGACGGGCGTCACCGGGGACGCGGCCTGCGGAGGAGTCGCGCTCTCGAAGCGAGCGGCCTTGTCGGCGGTGCACGCCACAAAGCCGGCTCGGGCAGAAGGACGAGCAGGCCCGCCGCAGAATGCGGCGCCGCGTGCATCTGCACATCCTGCGTCTCCTTCGTCCCCCGCCGGTCCGCCCCGGTCGGGGTCCGGCGGCGACGTCTGTCAGGCATCGGGCTCCCGCTCCCAGCCACGATCGTCGTAGGCTTCTTTCTGGCTGATGCGCTTGACGTGCATCGTGGTCTTCACGTGGACGGCCGACGTCGGGTGGAGCGGGTCGACCTTCTCGCCCCTCTCGCGAGCGTATATGTGCCCGTACTCCACGACCCTGAACGGTGTGCGCGTGCCGCCGTAGCCGAACGCCTGCTTGTTGGTGTCCCCAGTGACGTTCCTCGGCAGGTGGATGATGTCCCCGGCCCGCGGCAGTGGAGCGTCGGCGGGGAGATACTCTAGCGGTGTCGTCGTGTGGCCGAACGGAGGCCGCTTCTGATCCGGGTCCCACAGCCACACTTCAATAGGCGCCGGTCTTCCTTCGTTGGGTCCCGGCTTCTTCTTGACCGGCATCACTACCTCCTCTGGTGGGCCGTTCGCCCCCCGACGACCGCCGGGGATGCGCCTCTTGGTCGCCTCCGTCGCCTGCTCTGCTCAACGAGAGTATAGGGCGCAGCGGCACCCGCGGATGCATCGTTCAGGCTTCGGTGATGAGAGCATGCGCAGGCCGCCGCCGCGCCGGCGATCCAGGAACCCGATCCCCCTGGCTGAACCAGGGTCTCCGAGGGCTGCCGCCGGGCTCCGGTCGACCTTCAGCGGCGACCGCGGGACTCGAGGACGGCTCCCGCTGCGACCCCCAAACCGGCGCCAACGGCCAGCCCGACCGCGAGGCTGCCGAGCAGCGAGCCCAAGGCGATGCCGAGAGCGGCGCCGACGCCGATAGCCGCGCCCATGCCGAAGTGAAGAGGACCGTTGAGCTTCTGCTCGCTTGGCGGCGCCGGCGGCCCCCCGTCCGCCGCCTGCACAGCAGCCGCCGGTGGCTCTGCGCCCGGCGGCTCATCATGCGTCGTCTTCGGCTCTGCCACGGATATCCTCCAGTTCGTCCGGCGACCAGCCTACACCGGCGCGGGCGGTCGCGGCTCGCGGCCGGCGTCGATGGACGACCCGCTCCGCGCTGCGGTCGTCAGAGCTTCGCCAGATACGCCTTCCAGTAGGCCTTCCAGCGCCCGATGTCTGCTTTGTCGTCGAGCTTGCCGGTCTCGACGGCCAGCACCGAGGCCTCACCGCCCGGTTTGGCCGAGATCGAGACGGTGATCTTGGAGCCGTCGGTCAGCCGGGCACGCCAGTAGCGCCATTTGTCCGTCCGCTTGACGCTCGGCTCCTCGGCGAAGGGCACGCCGTCGAAAGCGCGTTCGTCGGCGCGAGCCGACAGCGGCGCGAGCCAGCGGTCGAGCACCTCGTCCATCGTCCCTGAGAGCGTCCTGCTCACCGTGGTCGCGAACTCGCCGCCCTGCCGCTGGCCGGGCTCGCGGCGCCCGATGAACTTCTCGTACTCCACGGTCACGCTCTGGCTCCACCAGCCCGAGACGCCGCAGTCCTCCCGCAACAGGCGAGCGATCTCCTTGTGAGGCAGCGACCGCGCCTCGCGCTCGTCGAGCATGGCGAACCACACGTCCCACGCCTTCCCGGTCGCCTTGAGCACCGCCGCGTCGTCCATTACGCCCCTCGCCTGCCCTTCCCGGCCCCCGGGGCCGGGGGCCGCCCCTCGAGGAATGTCTTCAGCCGCGCCAGGTCCTTCTTGTTGGCGTGGCGCATCGAGGCGGCCATCAGCGGCGCCGCCAGCGTCGAGAAGCCGGCCGGAGTCCCGCGATTGCGCAGCGCCATGCGCGTGTCGCCCTCCGGAGTCGATTCCCACGTGTAGATCGTCTCCATCGGGAACGGCCCCTGGGCGGTGCGCATCACGAGTCTCTCGCCGGGCGCGAACTCGACGATCTCGTAGGTGTAGGCGAGGCGCCGCCCGAGGAACTGGGCCACGAACGCGATCTGCGACCCCACGCGGGCGGGCGGCTCGGTCTGCCACCGGACCGACTCGATGTTGACATACCACTCGGGAGCGTTGCCGGGGTCCGCGACGTAGCCCGCTACCTCATCGCGCGGGCGCCGGATGACGATCTCTGTGAAGACGTCGACGGCCATTCAGACCACCGCGTCCTTGGGCGCAACGCAGACGAGGACCTCGCTGTCGGCACTCGCGTCGTTCTCCGAGTGGTCGCACGGCACCCGGATGGCCACGGATCCGGTGGCCGCCACCTCCGCGTTGCAGAAGTGCTGCCGCTCGATCAGGGGGCGCTCCTCCTCGATCCACTGTTGCCGTGGCCGGCGACAGAGTCTCTGACGCCGGGTCCCTCGGCCATCTGCCTGAGTGGTCATCATGTGAAGGTCCTCTTCTGCCGCGGATCTCCACCGTTGAGGCCGCGGCGATCGGCCTGCTTCCGGAGTCCTGCCCTGGGCGGCGAGAGGTCAAAACCGTGAACGACGCTCCGGCCCCGGGCGGCCACGGTACGACCCGCACGATGCTGATCCCGCGGGCGCAGGCGCGACCCCGAGAGCGGTGGGCAGTCAGGTCGCGAGCCGATCCAGCTCCTCCGCCAGCACCTGCCGGAGCTCCGCGAAGAAGGCGTCCCTGACCCGCTGCGTGTGCACGGCCTCGCCGGCCGCGAGCGCTGCCTGGTCCTTGAAGCGGTGCGCGGCCGGCTCCACCTGGAGCACGTAGGAGTTGACCCATTGATCCCAGAACCAGCCGGCGGAGCCGAATTGGATGTAGGCCGGGTCGGCGGCCGGGATCCGCGACAGCTTGTCGAGAAACGCACGGCCCCGCTCGCCGTTCTCCACGCAGAAGGCGACGTAGGCGACCCGGTACCGGACCGACCCACTGTGACCGTCGGGGATCGCCGCCAGGCTGCGCTCGTCCTGCCGCGCCGCGGTCACGAAGTGCCCGTAGCAGCACTGGAGCGTGAAGCAGTGCGGCAGCAGCTCGAACGCCTCCACGATGTCGATGATCGGGTCGTCGACGGCGGCCAGGTCGAGGGCATCGAGGGCCGTCCGCCGCTCGTCGGCGTAGCGGTCGTTCGCTACCAGTGGCCTTGGCTCGGTGAAGGTCTCCATCAGTCCACACATTACACAACCGAGCACCGGTTTCGTCACTTCCGGGACGGGTACCGGCGAATAGTTCCTGTACAGGAACCGGCGCGACCAGACCGGAAGGAGTCTGGCCGTACCTGCAGCGGAGGTCGAGCGCTGGGTGCAGCAGCTCTCGCAGGGCATCCGCGACGCCGGCCTTCGCCTCACGCACCAGCGGCTCGAGATCCTTCGCGTGGTCGCCGCCGACGAGACGCACCCGGACGTGGAGACGGTGTACGAGGCCGTCCGCAAGCGAGTCCCGACGAACTCGCTCGAAACCGTTTACCGCACGCTCGCGGCGGCGACGGCGGGCTGACCCGCGGCCCCGGCGGCAGACCAACCCACGACGCAGGCGCCGGCCGGGAGACACGCAACGTGTCACCCGGCCGGCGCCTGCGTCACACGGCGAGCGAGAGGATGTAGGCTACGTAGCCCGCGACGAGCACGGCGCCCTCCCGGCGGCTCAGCACCGAGCCGCGGGCCATGAGCGGCAGTACGAGCACGGCGCTCAGCAGGAAGACGGCCACGTCCAGAGGCCGAAGACCCGTCGTCGCGATCGGCTGCACGAGCGCGGCGACGCCCAGCACGGCGAAGATGTTGAAGACGTTGGAGCCGATCGCGTTGCCGAAGGCGACGTCGGCTTGGCGGCGCCGGGCCGCCGATATCGACGTCGCCAACTCCGGCAGACTCGTGCCGATGGCGATCACCGAGAGCCCCACGACGACCTCGCTCACGCCCAGCTCCGTCGCCACCGCAACGGCGCCGTGGAGGAGCACCGTGGCGCCGAGGACAAGAGCGCCGAGCCCGCCGCCCACGAGGAGCACGTCACTCCACAGCGAGCGCCTGCCCTCCGCCAGAACCTCGTGGAACTCCTCCGTCACGGCCGGCACGTCTCCCTCCTTGGCGCCCAGGTACGCAAAGGCCATGTAGGCCACCGCGGCCGCGAGAAGCAGGGCGCCGTCCAGCCTGCTGAGCTCCCCGTCCACCAGAAGCGCGAAGAGGGCGAAGGAGGCCCCGATCATCACCGGCACTTCGCGCCGCACCAGCCGCGCCTGCACCGCCAAGGGCCGAACGAGCGCCGCCACGCCGAGGACGAGTGCGATGTTGCTGATGTTGGAGCCGAGCACGTTGCCGAGCGCGATGCCGCCGTTGCCGCTCGCCGCGGCCTGGACGCTGAGGACGAGCTCCGGGCTGCCCGTCCCAAAGGCGACGATCGTCAAACCGACGACGAGCGGAGCCACGCCGAGGCGGAGGGCGACCGCGCCGGCGCCACGGACCAGCCCTTCGGCGCCCAGGGCGAGCAGCAGCAACCCGATGATGACGAACAGGACGTTCACTAGCATGTGTCGAGTATCTCATCCGCACAGGGTCCGAGGGCGCCCCAGGGCGCATCTCGCCGGGCACGCCGACGCTCGAGGGCGCGACCCAGCCGATCGTACGGAAGGCCGCTGCGGAAATGACCGCAGGCCGGACAGCGAGCAGGCAGGCTGCACTCCCCGTTCACTCGTCGGCGAGAGCCGCACCGCCGGAGAGCGCCCCGCCGGCGGTGCTCATCTCCACCAGCGCACGCACTGTGCGCCAGTTGCGCGTGGTCGCGGCCGCGCCCAGCTTGCGCTCGAAGAAGGCGTTGTTGAGCTTCGTGCGTCCGTAGCCGTGCGGCAGCGTCAGGTAGACCACCGGCTCCGCCAGCGGCGGCACGCCCACGAACGCCGCCTCCTCGTCCTCGGCCGCAGGCAGCTCGAGCCTTCTGAAGGCGGCCTCGTAGACCGCGCTGTAGGCCGCCTCCGGCGCCTCGCCGAAGTCAGACTCACCTTGGGATCCGAAGAGGAAGGTCGCGTGCAGCGTGGACTCGTCGGCGACCTCCGCGGCGGCGTCCGGCCCGGCGGAGCCCGCGGCGCCGAGGAAGGGGTTTGCCGCCACGACCGCCGCAAACGCGTCCGCCGGCAGGACGAGCACGCCGACCCTCGGCCCCAGATCGCGCTCGATGCGCACCTCGATCGCGGTCGCAAGCTCCTGCGCAGAGCCCTCGTCCGCGTCGAAGACAGCGTTGCCGCTCTGCAGGTGTGTGCGGACGTGCCGCAGCCCGAGTTGCTCGAGCAAGCCGCGCAGGTCGGCCATCGGGATCCTGTTCCGGCCCGAGACGTTGATCGCTCTGAAGAGGGCGACGCAGGTCATGGCTTTCTCGTCCCCGCCCGGATCCAGATCAGAACCCCCGCAGAGGTGGGCGGTCAGCTCCCGAAGCCCTCGCGATACCGGGCGCAGAGGTCGACGTACATCTGCTTGAAGCCACGCCATACCGCGCGGTACTCGTCGTCGACCTCGCGGTCGAGGAGGCGAGCCGGGACTCCGGCGGCGATCCTCGCCGGCGGCACCACGGCGCGCTGCGGCACCACGGCGCCCTCCGCAACGACCGCCCACTCCCCGACCTCTGCCCAGTCGCTGACCACCGCGCTCATGCCGACCACGGCGAAGTCGCCGAGCAGGGTCACGTTGTGGACCACGCAGCCGTGACCGAGGGTCACCCATGAGCCGATCGCACAGGTCTCCCCCGGACGCGCGTGCACGACGGCGTTGTCTTCCACCGCGCAGCAGTCGCCGAGGACGATGCTGCCGTAGTCGCCGCGCAGGCGGGCGCCCGGCCCAATCCAGCAGCGGGCGCCAAGCCGCACATCGCCGAAGACGTCGGCCGACGGGTGCACCCAGCACCCTTCTCCGACCCGCGGCGTCTTACCCTCGAAGCTGCTCACGGTCATGGCCGGGCAAGCCTATCGCACCAGACGCGGAGTGATGCGGACTGCATTTGTCCTCTTCTTGTGAAGACTTGCACTTGGTCATCAGATGTCGTATATAAGCAAGTATGCAAATACGCAATGACACCAAAACGGCCTCGCCCCCGGACCTGAAGCCCCTCTTTCGCATGCACGCGGAACTCTGCCGGGCCCTGGCCAACGAGCACCGCCAGGCGATCCTGCACACCGTCTGCAGCGACGAGCGGAGCGTCGGCGACATCGCCGCCGAGATCGGCATCTCGGTGCACAACGTGTCGCAGCACCTCCGCGTCCTCAAGGAGCGCCGGCTCGTCGCGTCGCGCAAGGAGGGGCAGACCGTCTACTACCGCGTCACGAACCAGAAGTTCATGGAGGCATGCGCCCTGATCCGCCAGGCGCTGGTGGAGCAGCACCAGGCCCAGGGCGAGTCGCTGCAAGCGGCCGAGTTCCTCGACGCCGCGCAGCAGGCTGCAGCGCAGACCTTGAGTCCGACGCCAACGAGCCAGGGGAGAGAAGACACGACCTAGTGGACCAGCAGGCAACGGCGCGTCATCAGGCCATCGCTTGCGAAAGAAAGCACAAGCACAAGCGTCACGACACCGTCCCGTCACGAAGGAGATCACCATGTCAGAGGACCTCAGCACCATCCAGGCAGAGAAGATCGTCGACGCCCGCGGCACCAGCTGCCCCGGCCCGATCCTTGCCGCCAAGAAGGGCATCCCCAGCGTGACCGTCGGTGGGATCATGGAAGTCCAGGCCACCGACAGCGGCACCACCAAGGACCTCCCCGCGTGGAGCAAGAAGATGGGTCACGAGTACCTCGGCGTCGTCGAGGAGCCCGGCTACATGCGCCTCTTCGTCAAGAAGATGAAGTGACGATGACCGCGGCTGAAACACCCGAAGGCCAAGCCTACGACCCGCGGATCCTGGTCTTCAGCACAAACAACATCTCGGATCCGGGCATCGACCTGGCCGGCAGCTCGCACATGCACTATTCGCCCAAGGTGATGGTCATCAACCTGCCCTGCACGAGCGCGGTCAAGCCCAGCTGGATCGTGTACGCCATGGAGCAGGGCTTCGACGGCGTCTTCATCGCCGCCGACGGCGAGGAGTGCGCGTATCTTCCGGACTGCGCCGAGCGCACCTCCGGCATCATGCAGACCGCGCAAGACATGCTCGTCGAGAAGGGCCTTGAGCCGCAGCGCGTGCGCATGGCCGCGGTCTGCTCCGTCTGCGCAGAGCCCTTCACCAACTACATGCACGAGTACGCGGCCTCCTTGTCGGGCCTTGGACCGGCCAGGAAGGCGGCATCATGAGCGAGAAGCGCAAGTACGATGCCCTCGTCGTCGGCAGCGGCATCGGCGGCATGGAATCGGCGCTCAAACTCGGCGACATGGGCTACAAGGTCCTCGTCGTCGAGAAGGAGCCGAGCGTCGGCGGCAAGATGATCTTGCTCAGCAAGGTCTTCCCCACGCTCGACTGCGCCAGCTGCATCTCCACGCCCAAGATGGGCGCCACCATCCATCACCCCAACATCGACGTGCTCACGTACGCGGAGGTCGAAGCGATCCGCGGCAACGGCGGCGACGGCAACGGCAGCGGCCCCGCCGGCTACCACGCGAAGATCAAGCAGAAGCCCAAGTTCATCGACGAGGCCGCCTGCACCGGCTGCCGCCAGTGCGAGATGGCCTGCAACGTCGCCGTGCCGGACGAGTACAACGCCGACATGGTGTCGCGGCGGGCGGCCTTCATCGCCTTCCCGCAGGCGGTGCCCAAGAAAGCAGTCATCAGCCGCGAAGGCGTCTCGCCGTGCACCTACGAGTGCCCGGCGGGCATCAAGGCGCACGGGTACGTCGCGCGCGTGCGCAGCGGCGAGTACGACCAGGCCTTCGACCTGGTGCTCGAGACGACGCCGCTGGTCGGCTCGCTCGGGCGCGCGTGCTACGCGCCCTGCGAGGGCGAGTGCACCCGCGGCGAGCTCGAAGGCCCGCTGCCGATACGTCGCCTCAAGCGCTTCATCGCCGACAAGCGGTACGGCCAGGCGGAGTCCAAGGCCGCGGAGAAGCCCGAGCAGAACGGCAAGAAGGTCGCCGTCGTGGGCTCGGGCCCAGCAGGTCTCACCGCCGCCTGGCAGCTCGCCCGCAAGGGCTACGGCGTCAAGATCCTTGAGAAGGCCGAGCGCGCCGGCGGCTTCCTGGCACTCGGCATCCCCGCGTACCGCCTGCCCAACGACGTCGTCGACGACGACATCGCCAACGTCACCGGCATCGGCGTCGAGATCGAGACCGGCGTCAGGGTCGACGATCCCGCCAAGCTCACCGACGAGGGCTTCGACGCCGTCCTCGTGGCGACGGGCACACACAAGGCCGTGCAGCTGCGCGTGCCCGGCGAGGACAAGGGCGGCGTCATGAGCGCCCTCACCTTCCTCGCCGACGTCAAGCTCGGCAAGAACGTCGATCTCTCCGCCCGCAAGGTCCTCGTGGTCGGCGGCGGCAACGTGGCCATCGACGCGGCGCGCACAGCGCGTCGTCTCGGCGCCGCCGAGGTCCACCAGGCCAGCCTCGAGTGCTGCGAAGACATGCCTGCCCACGACTTCGAGGTCGAGGAGGCCAAGGCCGAGGGCATCACGCTGCACGACGGCTGGGGCGTCAACCACTTCACCGGCGAGGGTGAGGTCGAGGGCGCCGTGCTCAAGGTCTGCACCTGCGTCTTCGACCCCTCGGGCAAGTTTGCTCCCGAGTACGACGAGAGCCAGCAGCAGACGGTGGAGTGCGACCTCGTCATCGTCGCCGCAGGCATGGGCGCCGACACCGAGTCCTTCGGCCTTGAGGCCAACCCAAGCCGGACCCTGAAGGCCGACGCGGGCACGCTGCAGACGTCGGCTCCGCACGTCTTCGCCGCCGGCGACGTCGTCACCGGCCCGAGCATGATCACGACCGCCGTCGGCCAAGGCCGCCGCGCGGCCTTCATGATCGACCGCTTCCTCCAGGGCGAGGCCCTGGACGCGGATGCGTTCGACGAGGCGCTCCCGGTCGCCGACAAGAAGAGCGTGCTCGCGCGGCAGGACGTCTACGACCAGCGTGAGCCGTTCGAGTCCCATGCCGCGATGAACGCCGCGCCGACCGACTTCAACGAGACCGAGGCGCCGATGACCGAGGATGAAGCCTTCCTCGGCGCCGCCCGTTGCCTCGACTGCGGCGTGTGCTCTGAGTGCCACGCGTGCGTGGACGCCTGCCCGGCCGACTGCATCGACTTCGACATGCGCGAAGAGGAGATCGAGGTCGACGTCGACGCCGTCGTGCTCGCCACCGGCTTCAAGCTCTTCCCCGCCGACGCCAAGCCGGAATACGGCTACGGAAAGTTCGCCAACGTCATCACCGGCATGCAGATGGACCGCCTGCTCGCCCCGACGCGCCCGTTCAACTCCGTGGTGCGTCCCGGCGACGGCAAGGTCCCCGATCGCATCGGCTTCATCATGTGCACCGGCTCTCGCGACGCGCAGGTGGGCAACCCCCTGTGCTCGCGCATCTGCTGCATGTACTCCATCAAGCACAACCAGCTGATCATGGGCGCCCTGCCGCTCGCCGATGTGACCGTCCACTACATGGACGTGCGCGCGGTGGGCAAAGGCTACGACGAGTTCTACAAGCAGGCCGTGGACATGGGCTCCATGTTCATCAAGGGGCGCGTCGCCAAGATCACCGAGAAGGACAACGGCGACCTCATCGTCCGCTACGAGGACGTCGAGGGCGACGGCGGCATCGTCGAGGCCGAGTACGACATGGTCGTCCTCGCCGTCGGCGTGCAGCCCAACACCCAGGTCGCCGGGCTCTTCGAGGACGGCGCCCTCGGCCTCGACGAGTACTTCTACGTCGGCGAGGCCGACGAGGACCTGGACCCCGGACGCACCAACCTGCCCGGCGTGTTCGTCGCCGGCTCGGCCTCGGGCGTCAAGGACATCCCCGACTCGATCCTCCACGCCGGCGCCGCGGTCGCCCAGGCCGCCGCGCACATCGAGAAGGCGCATGGGACGGCGGAAGTCGCCGTCAGTGAGGCCGCGACCGTGGAGGTGACGGCATGAGCGCCGACAAGATCGGTGTCTACGTCTGCCAATGCGGCGGCAACATCGGCGACTACGTCGACGTGAACGAGGTCGTCGCCGAGGTCGAGAAGGAGCAGGGAGTCACTGTGGCAAAGACGGCCATGTTCACCTGCTCGGACGCGACCCAGACCGAGATCATCGAGGATGCGCGCGAGCAGGGCCTGGACGGGCTCGTCATCGCCTCCTGCTCGCCCAAGCTCCACACCTTCACGTTCCGCGACGTCGCCAAGCGCGCGGGCATGAACCCGTTTCAGTACACGCAGGTGAACGTGCGCGAGCAGTGCTCGTGGACGCACACCGACGACCATGAGGGCGCGACCGACAAGGCGGTGCGGCTCGTCCGCGCCGGCATCAACCGCACGCGCCTCACCGACCCGCTCGAGCCGATCGTCGTCGAGACGACGCCGAAGAGCCTCGTGGTGGGCGGCGGGGTCGCAGGCCTGCGCGCCGCCCTCGGCCTCGCCGAGGTCGGCCTCCACGTGTTCCTCGCGGAGAAGGAGGCCAGGCTCGGCGGCTGGGTCGCAGGCTTCCGCGAGATGTTCCCGCAGGGCCGCAACGGCCGCGAGCTGATAGCGAAGCTCGAGAAGAAGGTGCGCTCGCACCCGGCGATCACCGTGTTCACGAGCGCGGAGCTGGTCGCCAAGAGCGGCAGCTTCGGCAACTACGAGGCGACGATCGCCGTCACGAACGGCGAGCGCCTCGAGACGATCACCGTCGACGTGGGCTCCATCGTCATCGCCACCGGCTTCGATACCTACAAGCCGGAGGAGGGCGAGCTCGGCTACGGCATCGACGGCGTCGTCACCATCGCCGACTTCAAGAAGCTCCTCGACGAGACGGATGGGCCGCTCAAGTACAACGGCCGGCCCGTCAAGACGGTCGCTTACATCTACTGCGTGGGCAGCCGCCAGAACGAGAGCGTGGAGGGCGCCAACACCTACTGCTCGCGCTACTGCTGCACGGCAGCCGTGCACGCGGCGACCCAGGTCGATGCCCGGCCCGGGCGCGTCCACCAGTACCACTTCTACCGCGATATGCGGACCTACGGGAAGTACGAACTTCTGTACGCCGATGCGCTCGAGAAGGGCTCTGCGTTCGTCAAGTTCCCCGACGACGAGCCGCCGGCGGTCGAGAAGGACGCGAAGTCCGGCGGCGTCACGGTGACGGCCCGCGACCTCCTGTCAGAGGGCGAGGAGGTCGCGCTCGCCGCCGACCTGGTCGTCCTGGTCACCGGCATGGTGCCACGGGAGAACGAGGGACTGACCAAGACGCTCAAGCTGCCGGTGGGTCAGAGCGGCTTCTACAACGAGATCCACCCCAAGCTGCGCCCGGTCGAGACGGTCGTGGACGGCGCCTACATCTGCGGCGCCTGCCAAAGTCCCAAGACCTCGTCCGAGTCGGTTGCCTCCGGGCTCGCCGCGGTGACCCAGAGCGCCGCTATCCTCAAGCGCGGCTACGCCGAGCTCGACCCGCTCGTCGCCACCGTCGACGCCGACGCCTGCACCTGGTGCGGCGCCTGCGAGTTCACCTGTCCCTACGACGCCATCGCCAAGGTAGAGGAGGGCGGCAAGGAGATCGCGACGATCTCCCGCACCGCCTGCAAGGGCTGCGGCGGCTGCGTCCCCGTCTGCCCGTCGGACGCGATCGACCTGCAGGGCTACACCGACGCCCAGATCAAGGCGATGATCGACGGCATGCTGGAGGTGGTGTGCGTATGAGCACGACCGACACGGCACAGCTCGAGGCACGTCCCCGCGACGTCCGCGAGATCATCCGCGATGAGCAGTTCATGAGGGGCCGGATCCTCAAGGCGCTCGAGTCCGGCCCGCTGACCATTCCCCAGATAGCCGAGGCGCTGGGCAGGCCCAGCCGAGAGGTCGTCTTCTGGGTGATGGGCCTGCGCAAGTACGGCTGGATCGCGGAGATCAAAGAGGTCGACGACGACGGCTACTTCCCCTATCAAGCGGTCCCACGAGAGGAATCGTGATGGATACCAGCAAGAAGACCATCATTCTGTTCAGCGGCGACTTCGACAAGGTCATGGCGGCCCTGATCATCGCCAACGGCGCCGCCGCCATGGGCGACGACGTCACCATCTTCTGCACCTTCTGGGGGCTCAACATCCTGCGCAAGACCGAGAAGGTGAAGTCGAACGGGAACGGCAAGAAGAGCACCCTCCAGAAGATGTTCGGCGGCATGATGCCCAAGGGCACGAAGAAGCTCGGCCTTTCCAAGATGAACTTCGCCGGCGCCGGCAGCCCCATGATGAGGAAGGCCACGAAGGATGCCGGCGGCATGTCGCTCGAGGAGCTCTTCGACAGCGCCAGGGAGATGGACGTCAAGTTCGTCGCCTGCACGCTGTCGATGGAGATCCTCGGCTTCACCGAGGAGGAGCTCATCGACGACATCGAGTTCGAGGGCGTCGCCGCCTATCTGGGCAAGGCCGATGAAGCCAACGTCAACCTGTTCATCTAGGTGGAGTGACGATGGCGATACAGATCAAACCGGGGCTCGCCGACGAGCTCCACGAGTACGGCGCGACCGACATCGACAAGTGCTTCAACTGCGGGAACTGCTCGGCCGTGTGCGTGCACTCCGAAGGTGACTACATCCTCCCGCGCCGCCCCTTGCACGCCGTGCAGGTCGGACTCGAAGACAAGCTCAAGGGCGATATCGAGCCCTGGCTCTGCTACTACTGCGGTGAGTGCTCGGAGCAGTGCCCCAAGGAGGCCGACCCCGCCGAGACCATGATGAGCATGCGCCGCTGGCTCACGGCCAAGTACGACTTCAGCGGCCTCAGCGGCTTGTTCTACCGCTCGCCCGCCTGGGAGATCATCGCTATCGTCATCGCGGCGATCCTCACCGGCATCGGGTTCGTGGCGTTCGGCATCTTGAACGGTGGGAGCTTCAGCGTCTACGACGGCGAGAACGCCTTCCTGCCGAGCCACTACGTCCATCGCTTCGACTGGGGGATGGCGATCATCCTCGTCGGCCTGCTGGGCATCAACGTGCTCCGCATGTGGCGCAACGTCATGGGCGGCTCGGGGGCCGGGATCGGCTCCTATCTCGCCGCCCTGCCTCAGTTGCCCTACCAGTTCTTCACCCAGACGAAGATGCGCAGGTGCGATCGCAAACGCCCGTGGGCAGTCCACATGGTGCTCATGCTGAGCTACGTCACCATGCTCGTGCTCATCATGTTCTTCCTGCGCTACATGCAGGCCGGGCCGGAGATCGACTGGCGGGTGCACGCGTTCGGCTACCTCGCCTCGATCGGCCTCATCGCCGCAGTGATCCTGAACATCCGCGGCCGCCTCAAGAAGGACGCGCCGCAGCACGCGCACTCACACGAGAGCGACTGGATGTTCCTGTACCTGCTGCTCTACGTGGCCGTCACCGGCGTGCTGCAGACGGCCCTGCATCGTCTGGGGTTCGATGCGGCGGCGAACGCGATGTACATCATCCACCTCATGGGCATCGTCCCGATGCTGGTCCTCGAGGTGCCGTTCGGTAAGTGGGCGCACCTCGCCTACCGGCCGCTGGCCCTCTACTTCTCGCGCGTGAAGGTCCATGCCGAGGAGACTGAGGCGGCCACGGGGCAGAAGGCCGCCGAGGCGGCCTGACCCCGGCGGGCGGCCGCGCCTGCAAGGACGCGGCCGCCCTCGCGGATCCCACCCGGGACGGGACTCGCGACGACGGGACGCCCGGCACAGCGGCCCGCGACCGTCTCAGACGGTCGCGGGCCGTTCCTGTTGTGGAGGGGCGTCGCCGTCCTCGAGTCCGCCGGCCCCTTCCTTCAGCTGCAGAGCGAGCCCGCGATACGAGCGAAGGGCTCCGACTCGATCGCGAAGCCCCATCGTCATGGCCGCGCGGGTCCTCACGTCGGAGTATGCTTTGCCGCAGCCACGTGGGAGGTGCGCATGGAGAGGCTCATCCTCGAGCCGATAGGGACCATCTACAGCGAGCATCGCGAGCATGCGCGCACGCCAATCCAGCCGGTCTGCGCTCAAGGCAGCCGCGGCTGGGTCGAGATCTTCCCGCAGTTCGCCGACGCCCTCGATGACATCGAGGGCTTCTCGCACCTGCACCTGATCTACTGGCTGCACCGGGCCGGCGAAGTAGTGAGTTCGGTCGCCGGCCCGTCGCCGCTGAAGGTCGTCCCCTATCTGGACGACGTGCCCCGAGGCGTCTTCGCGACGCGGACCCCCGTGCGTCCCAACCCGCTCGGCCTGAGCCTCGTGCGCCTGGTGGAGCGGCGCGGGAACGTGCTCGTGGTCGAGGACCTCGACATACTTGACGGCACGCCGCTCCTCGATATCAAACCCTACGTCGAGAAGTTCGACCTGCGCGTGGACACACGAGGCGGCTGGACGGACCGGGTCAGCGACACGACGTTCCGGCGGCGCGGCGAGCACCGCGACCACGCGAAATAGACAGGCCGGCGCAGGCAGCGCGCGGCCGGTCTGGCCGGAGAGCGAGTCAGGCGCAGCCCCCCTCCGCGTCGTCCGCCTTCGGGAACAGCTTGTCACAGTAGTAGCCGTCCGCCATGTAGATCGCCGCCAGCGGGTTGTGGCCCAGCACTCTGTCCTTGGCGGCCAGCACGGTCACCGGAGCCACTGAGTGCTTCATGAACAGGCTGTCGTGGCCGACGCACAGACCGAGCAGCAGGTTGAGCTCGGTCCCGGCATGATCCAGGGCCCGCGCCTGGCCGATCGGGTTACACATCCCTTCGAACTCGCCCCGGGTGACTTTGTCCTCGTCACCCAGACCCAGCTCCTCCTTGGGGAGGCTGCCGTTCTTGCAGGCCACCGAGTCGACCGAGAAGCCGTTCGCCCTGAGCACCCGACTGGTGACTGCGGCCTCGGCCTGAAGACCGATGCAGAAGGCGAGGCCCAGCTTCGAGTAGCCGCAGCGGCGGGCGAAGTCCATGATTTCCTCCACGCGCGTCAGCCGGCAGTACCCTTGCGCCTCCACCAGGGCGGCGTTTCGCGCCAGGTGCCCGTCTTCCCCTTCGCGATACTGGTCGAGCGCCTCCGCTTCGAATGACTCGCGCGACGGGCAGTTGCGCGGGTAGGACGCTGCGTCGCCGGTAGCGCAGGACACACGACCACACTCGGCACACGTGTACATGTCGCTCCTCTCCCGGGAATGAACGAGGCGTGGGCGCGGAGCCTCTCCCACAGACGACCGCGCCGTAGGTCTCAGGTCAGCTCCGACTCCATCAGCACCTCCGTCTTCATCAGGGACACGAGTCTCTGGAGGGCCGCGAAGACGTGCTCGCGGATGTCGCCGGCGACGAGCACCTTCATGATGTCGTCGCCGACCGAGAGTTCCCCCTCGTTGGCCCAGCCGCGCACGGCGAAGACGCCCGGCCACGTCGCGGCCTCGGCGAGCGCCTCGTCAAGCCGGCCGGCGTCGGTGCGGAGGGTCATCCCCCTCACGAGTCCGCCCGACCGGGACGTTCCACGCACGATGCCTTGGTGGGCCAGAATCATGCCGATCGCAGCTGATCCCGGCTGCGACTTCACATCGCTGATCCAGTCGTCAAAGTCAGGCACGCTCATCGTCTCCCATCCTTGTCCACCGTGACGGCCCGGCCCGTCTCCGGCTTCCTGCCCAGTATCGCGATCTCCATTCGCGCCCGATCGTGGCCCAGGCGAGCTCGCCCGCTCCAGCCCAGCGAGGCGCAGCCGGCGCAACGACCGCTGCCCGCATTCTTGACTCACGAGTAGATCTGAGCATACGCTCATAACAGGCGGCATCGCAATGTGGCCCTGTGAGTCTGCGGCCTCCAGTTGGACCACGAAGGACCAGCGAAGGAGATCCTCGTGTCAGACGACGGATACGCCCCGAACATGCCGCTCCCGGGCGCCAGGTTCCCCGAGATAACGGTCAAGACGACCCACGGCATGAAGGACCTGCCCGGCGGAACTGCCGGCGGCCCACAAAAGGCGGCCTTTCGAACCGGTGCTGAGCTCCCGCTGAGGTCCGTGGCGGCGCACAGACTGCGGCAGCACAGGTCCCGCAAACGAGCGACAAACGGGAGGTGCGCAAGGCATGGAAGAAACTGACGTCGGGTGTGCCCGTCCTACAGGCTCTCTCGTCGGCGAGCAGCCGGCGAAGAAGGACGACGCACAGGCCAGCGAACCGAAGGAGACGAGCGTGAGTACCATCATGGTCGGCCGCAAGGCGCCGGACTTCGTCGCGCCCGCCTACCACAAGGGCGTCTTCACCCAGGTCAAGCTCTCGGACCTGCTGGGCAAGTGGGTGGTCCTCTGCTTCTACCCGGGTGATTTCACCTTCGTGTGACCGACCGAGATCTCGGCGGTCGCCGAGAAGTACGACGAGTTCCAGGCGCTGGGCGCCGAAGTGCTGTCGGCCAGCGTGGATTCGCAGTTCGTCCACAAGATGTGGGATGAGAACGAGCTCGCGAAGATGACGGAGGGCGGCGTGCCCTTCCCGATGCTCGCCGACGCGGCGGGCCATCTGGGCAGCGCCTACGGTGTTTACGACGCTGAGGCCGGCGTCGACATCCGTGGCCGGTTCATCATCGACCCAGACGGCGTGATCCAGGCCATGGAAGTGCTCGTCCCGCCCGTCGGTCGCAAGATCGCGGAGACGCTGCGGCAGATCAAGGCGTTCCAGCACGTGCGCGCCACCGGGGGGAAGGAGGTCACGCCCTCCGGATGGGAGCCAGGCAAGAAGGTGCTCAAGCCCGGACCGGACCTGGTCGGACGCGTGTGGGAGGTCTGGCAGCCGAGGGACGACGAGTAGTCTGCCTTGTTGATCACCGACTTCGACACGAGGAAGAGGGCCGCCCCAAGGGCGGCCCTCTTCCTTCTCCCCGCACTCACCGGCATGACCACGCCAGCCTCAGCTCAGACCCCGTCACGACCGGGGCGAACGCCCGCAGCAGCCGCTCGCGTAGCAGCTCCTGGCCCGCTCGCCGATGCAGTGGCACGACGTGCAGCGGCGGGAGTACAGTCGACGGACTGGAGGTGCGCGATGTCCCATGTGTCCAGGTCACCCGCATGTGGCCGTCCGAGGTGGCTGCGGCGATGAGCGGGCCGGCGACGAGGGAGACCCGCGCCGGCGGTCGAGCGGACGGCGACCGCGCCGCCGTGGGTCACGCGGTGGCGCGGGTCGCGACATGGGGTGTCTTGGTGAGCGTGGCCCTGGTGACCTTGACCGTGACCATCGCCGCGGTCTCTCATAGCTTCGCGCTCACTGCGACGGCGGTGGACTGTGTGGTCGACGTGGCGGCAGCGCTGGCGCTGTGGCTCGGCCTCAGGCTCTCGGAGCGTAAGACCACCGCCTTCCCCTACGGCCTCTACAAGATCGAGAACCTCCTGCAGGTAGCCATAGCGCTGCTCATCTTCATCGCCTCGTATGAGATCGCGCGGGAGGCTTTCGTGAGCGGCCGACCAACACCCAGCATCGACCCCTTGGTCATCGCCGGTGTCGTGGTCACGATCGCGGCGACGTGGGCCTACGGCTGGTACGCGACGAGGCTGGGCAAGCGCGTTTCGTCGCCGGCCCTGGTGGCGGACGGCAAACATCGCCAGACTGACGTGGTATCGACGGCCGTCGCGCTGGTCGCGGTCGTGTCCACCTACGCCGGTTTCAACATAGACCGCGCGGGCGCCCTCGTGATCCTCGGGTTCGCCGTCTACTCCGGCTGGGGGCTGCTGGTGAGCGGCATGAGGGTCCTGTTGGACGCATCGGTCGACGCCGGGACGCTCGCCCGCGTCGACACGATCCTGACGGCGGAAGCACTCGTCGAACACGTCGACGGACGGGCGGTGCGCAACGCCGGGCGCTACGTGTTCGTCGAGGCCAGCCTGCGCCTGCGCACTGACGACCTCGTCAAGGCGCATGCGGTCAGCGAGGACCTGGAGGCCCAGATCCGCGTTGCGGTCCCTGCCGTGGAACGGGTGAACCTTCATCTGGAGCCCCGCCGCCGCGACATCCTCCGCTTGGCGCTGCCCCTTGCTTCGCCCGACGGCGCAATCGGCAACGAGTTCGGCGAGGCCCCCCACTTCGGCCTCGCCGAGGTCAGCACGGCCGACGGTCGGGTGCTGCGGCAGGAGATCCTCGAGAACCCGCATCGCGCACTCGAGAAGCAGAAGGGGATCCTCGTGGCCGAATGGCTCGTCGGGCATGGCATCGACGTACTGATCACTGTGCGCAACGTCAACAAGGGGCCGAGCTACGTGCTGCGCGAGGCCGGCGTGGAGATGCGGCGCGCGCGAGCAGACTGGCTCGCCGACGAGCTGGTGCTGCTGCGACGCGAGATCGTCGCCGGCGACGCCTGAGCGACCGGCTGGCGCCTGAAGCGCCCGGGAGATACGACCGTGTATGCCTTCGCGACCTCCGCACGTCACGCCTGCGACGAGGTCGGCCCGGGGCAGGTGCCCTCCGGCTGCCCAGGTCTCGATCCCGCGAGCGACGCACGTCTGCAGCTGTGCTTCGTCGGCGACAACGACGTTCCGGCGCGTCGCGTCTCGCGGCGGCGGCCGAGACGCGCGGCTACGAGCGCCTCTGACACGCCCTCTGCAGCGGCCTTTCGCTGATCGACGGCCGACGAAAGACCTGCGCTTGCATTCCCAGGCCACGGGTATAATATGGGCATATGCTCATAACAAACAGCGGTGGCTCGACTGCCGCCGTGCTCCGAAGGAGGAGACATGCCAGGTAGAGACGGCACAGGGCCGATGGGCTACGGCCCGATGACAGGAGGTCGCCGGGGCTTCTGCGCAGGCGCAGCCCCGTCCCCGGGCCGCGGCGGCGGTCGCGGCTGGAGGAACCAGTTCAACGCTACGGGGCTCACCGGGTGGCAACGGGCCGCGCAGGCCGACGCTCAGGCGACGGCTCCGATGGGCGACGCGCCGGACGCGCTCGCGCGCGTCGAGGACAAGCTCACGCAAGTGCTCGAGCGTCTGGATCGCCTCGAGTCGGGGACGCGGGACTGACATGGGCGGACGCGGAACAGGCGCCGGCGGTCGCGGGGGTGGAGGCGGCCGCGGTCAAGGGGGCGGTCAGGGCATGCGCCGGCGTCGCCGCGACGGCAGCGGGCGCGGCGCGTGCCTCGACCCTCATGCCGGCGCCGCTATCACAGACAGTGGAACGGCCGCCGTCATCGCGTCGGCGCCCGTCGCGGACGTGCCCGCGCACGCGGCGGCCGTGGTCTCCCGAGGGCGTACGGTGGCCATCGTCGCCGAGCCCGAGTCCTGCATCGCCTGTGGTACGTGCGTCGAGACGTGCCCCCGAGGTGCGATCACCGTCGAGGAGATCGCTGCCATCGACCCGCAGCTCTGCAACGGCTGCGGCATGTGCATCGACGATTGCTCTTATGGCGCGCTCGCGCTTTCGGAGGTCTGAGGCCATGCGCATCGCCATCGCCAGCGGCAAGGGCGGCACCGGCAAGAC
>DASRZL010000153.1:0-7298 GCA_035686425.1 Thermoleophilia bacterium | reverse complement strand
CAAGCAGTTCGGCGTCGGCCTCTCGGTGGCCGTGCTGCTCGCCGCCAGCATGACGCTCCTGCTCGCCCCCGCCGTCCTCGTGCTCTTCGGGCGGGGTCTCTTCTGGCTGCCGCCGGGACTGCGACGCATCCTGCCGCACGTCAACCTCGAGGGCGGCGACGCGCCGTCCTCGCCGGCCGGCCCGGCCACCGAGGCCGGCCACGAGGCGCCGGCCCATGCGATCACGTCGGAACCGGGATGAAGGTCCAGGAAACCATGGATCCGAGAGCGGACTAGCGCCGGCTGAGAGCTCAGAGGTGTCACGCAGCTATCGGAGCCACCGTCGCCCGGGTACGGGAGCCGCACAGGAGCCGCACCTTGCGTCTGATCGGCAGAATGTCGGCAGTCCTGCCGATTCGGACGGAAATGGGCGCGCGGCGAAGACAGGAAAGTGCCCATGTGCAGGAGAGAAGCTGGAGGCGGCGATCGGAGTTGAACCGATGACGGAGGTTTTGCGGAAGTCAGTCGGCGGTGAGCCGGAGTTGTGAGGGAGACGCTATCGTGCTGCGCCGTCCAGGTTTCCGCGTGGGCTCCATGTCGGCCCGTGCTCGGCCGTAGGTAACCGTGACGAGGTATCTTGTCGGCAATGCGGCAGGAATCAGATCGACCGGTGGCCTCCCGAAGGTACGTTGACGGTCTGCGACCCACGCGCGCGGTCGACCCGGGAGGCCGCCGATCCCGCGCATCCTCTGGAATCTCGCGCACAGCCCGACGAAGCCGGTTGAAGCAGCGTAGGCAGCAGAAGCGGGTCGGGGGTGCGGTATCCGCCGCCTCTGCCCCGCTGGCCTCAGCGCACCTTGAACCTGAGCTGGCCGCTCCAGGCGCCGTAGCCGGCGACGTTGCGCGCCCGCACCTTCCAGGTGAGCCAAGCCTGGCGCGGCAGCCGCTTGGTGCACTTCCACGAGGTCCTGGCGATACCGGTCTGCCGCTTGAGCAGGCGGCTGCCCTTGTAGATGCGCACCTCGTAGGTGGCCGCTCCGGCCGCCGCCCGCCAGCGGAAGACCGGCCGGCGGCTGCTGATGCGCCCCTTCGGCGACCGCGCCGCGGGCCGGGCGGGCCTGGCGATGCGGAAGACGGAGGCCGAGCCTTGGTCTGAGGTGACGCCGACATGGTCCATCCGGGCGCCCACGACCATGGTGGCACGCGAGATCGCCACCGAGAAGCCGAAGTAGTCGTCGGTGGCACCGTCGGCGGCGGTCAGCTGCGCCTGCTGGCTCCAGGTGGCGCCGCTGCGCACGAAAAGGCAGGCCGAGCCCTGGTCCGCATTGGGGTTGACGTCGGCCCCATAGGCACCCACCAGGACGGCGGCCCCCGAGATGGCCACCGAGTAGCCAAAGTCGTCCCCGGCGGCGCCGTTGGCGCCGATCAGCTGCGCCTGCTGGCTCCAGGTGGCGCCACTGCGCGTGAACACGTAGGCGGCGCCTTGCTCTGCTTCGACGCCGACGATCTTCCAGGGGGCGCCGACCACGACAGTGTTGCCCGAGACCGCAACCGAGAAGCCGAAGTAGTCGCCGGCGACGCCGTCGTCGGCGGTCAGCTTCTGCTGCTCGCTCCAGGAGGTCCCGCTGCGCACGAAGACGTAGGCCGAGCCCTGGTCTTCGCGGGCGCCGACGTCGTCATTCGGGGCGCCGACCACGGCGGTGCCGCCCGAGATCGCGACCGACGAGCTGAAGTAGTCGCTGGCGGCGCCGTCGGCGGCGGTCAGCTTCTGCTGCGCGCTCCAGGAGGTCCCGCTGCGCACGAAGACGTAGGCCGAGCCCTGATTGGCGTTGGCGCCGACGTCGTCACCCCAGGCGCCCACCACAACGGTGTCGCCCGAGACCGCGACCGACGAGCCGAAGTAGTCGCTGACGGCGCCGTCGGCGGCGGTCAGCTTCTGCTGCTCGCTCCAGGAGGTCCCGCTGCGCGTGAAGACGTAGGCCGAGCCCTGGTCTACAGTGGCGGCGTCGTCCGCGTCGGCGCCCACCACGATGGTGTCGCCGGAGATCGCGACCGCGTGGCCGAAGATGTCGTTGGCGGCGCCGTCGGCGGCGGTGAGCTTCGCTTGCAGACTCCAACTGCTGCCGCTGCGCACGAAGACGTAGGCCGAGCCCTGGTGCACGCTGGCGGCGATATCGTCGTAAGGAGCACCCACCACGACGGTGTCGCCCGAGACCGCGACCGCGTGGCCGAAGCGGTCGCTGGCGGCGCCGTCGGCGGCGGTGAGCTGCGCCTGCTGCGCGACCAGCAGGGCGCGCAGCGCCCGGGCCGCGCCGGGAGTGTCGGCGCCGGCCGGCGCGGCGGCGCCGAAGCACACGGCAAGGACCATCAATGCGAGAGCGAGCGGGAAGATGCGGGCGAACGCGACGAGTCGAGACCTCATGACGCTACCCCCTGGGGCTCGGCCCGGCGGGCGTGCAGTGGTCGCTGGAATCGTGCTCCGGCACGATCCGGGGCCCGGCGAGCATCAAAACGTGGGACGGACCCTACCGGAAGCCGCGCATGGTGCGCAAGGCGGGCGTCGCCTGGGCGCGGCCGAGACGTGGGCACGCGTGTTGGCCGCGACCTGAGTCGACCCGGCCAGGGCGGTGTTGCGGATGCTGCCATCCGCGCCCTGGTGGCTCACTGACGACCGGGAGTAGCACCAGCAACCCGGCGATCGCGTGGTGGGGGACTACCGCGAGAGCGGGCTAAGACAGAGGAGCACCACCGCGCCGGGGTGGGGTCCATCCTCAAAGACCCCGTGTGTTTCTCACGCCGGCCCGCGTCGATGGTCGCCGCGCCGAACCTCGCGACCCGTGCGGGGCGGCCTCAGCGCACCTTGAACCTGAGTTTGGCGCTGTACGCGCCGTAGCCGGCCACGTTACGGGCCCGAACCTTCCAGGTCAGCCAGGTCTTTCGCGGCAGCCGCTTGGTGCACTTCCACGCGGTCTTGGCGATGCCGGCCTGCCGCTTGAGCAGGCGGCTGCCCTTGTAGATGCGCACCTCGTAGGTGGCGGCCTCGGCCACCGTCCGCCAGCGGAAGATCGGCCGGCGGCTGCTGATCCGTCCCTTGGGCGTCCTCGCCGTGGGCCTGGCGGGCCTGGCGATGCGGAAGACGGCGGCGGATCCCTGATATGCGTTGAACCCGACTCTGTCACCCCAAGCGCCGATCACAACCATGGGGCCCGAGATCGCGGCCGCTTCGCCGAAGTAGTCGTAGGCGGCGCCGTCGGCGGCGGTCAACGACGCTTGCTGAGTCCACCTGGCGCCGCCGCGCATGAACACGTAGGCCGAGCCTTGGTCGCTGTTGGCGACGTCGACGTTGTGGTCCGGGGCGCCGACCACGACGGTGTCACGCGAGATCGCGACCGACCAGCCGAAGTGGTCGTTGCGGGCGCCGTCGGCGGCGGTGAGCTGCGCCTGCTGGGTCCAGCCCGCGGCGCTGCGCGCGAAGACGCAGGCCGAGCCTTGTTGGGCGTTGTCGCCGACGCCATCGTAGGGAGCGCCCACCACGACGGTGCCGCCCCTGATCGCGACCGCCTGCCCGAAGAGGTCGTCGGCGGCGCCGTCGGCGGCGGTGAGCTGCGCCTGCTGGGTCCAGCCCGCGGCGCTGCGCACGAAGACGCGGGCCGAGCCTTGTTGGGCGTCGCCGCCGACGTCGTCACCGGGGGCGCCCACGACGACGGTATCGCGCCAGATCGCGACCGAGATGCCGAAGGAGTCGCCGGAAGCGCCGCCGGTCGCGGTCAACTGCGCCGCTTCCCGCCAGGTGGCGCCACTGCCCGTGAAGATGTAGGCCGAGCCCTGGTCGACGTTGTCGCCGACGTCGTCACCATGAGCACCCACCACGATGGTGTCGCCCGAGACCGCGACCGCCTCACCGAAGCGGTCGCCGTAGGCGCCGTCTGCGGCAGTGAGCTTCGCCCGCTGGGTCCACGTCATCCCGCTGCGCTTGAAGACGTAGGCCGAACCCTGGTCGACAGTGGCGCCGACGTCGTCACCAAGAGCACCCACCACGATGGTGTCGCCCGAGATCGCGACCGAGGCGCCGAACCAGTCGGCGGAGGCGCCGTCGTCGGCGGTGAGCTGCGCCAGGTAATCCCAAACGACGCTCCCGAGCACGATGCTGCGCACGAACACGTAGACGGAGCCCTGGCCGCTGTTGGCGCCGACGTCGTCACCCTCGGCACCCACCACAACGGTGTCGCCCGAGACCGCGACCGCGTAGCCGAAGTGGTCCTCGGCGGCGCCGTCGGCGGCGGTGAGCTGCGCCTGCTGCGCGACCAGCAGGGCGCGCAGCGCCCGGGCCGCGCCGGGAGCGTCGGCGCCGGAGCCGGCGCTCGCCGGGGCCGCCGCGCCGAGGGAGGCGGCAGACAGCGTCAGGGCGAGAGCGAGCAGGATGATGCGGACGAAGGCACCGGAGCGAGACCTCATGACGCTACCCCCTGACTCGGCCCGGCGGGGATGGAGTGCGTGCTGGGCATGGCGCTCCAGCACGATCTGGGACCCGACGAGCATCATCGCGTGGGCAACAGACTACTACGGGCCTCCAAAGACCGGCAATGGAGGGCCGCGGTCCGGCTGGGGGCGAAGGTCCTGGAGGCGGCGAGCGGAGTTGGACCGATGATGGAGGTTTCTTGCAGACGTCAGTTGGCGGTGCCGAGGAGTGGCGGGCTAGACGCGATCGTGCTGCACGGTCCAGGGTCCTTGGCGGCGTCGGCGCTCGGACGTGGGCAGGCATGATACGGCGTGACGAGGCGTCTCGTCGGCAACCTGTCGGCATCATGCTGCCGAGAACGCTCAGTGGCGCTGTTCACACCCGCGGCGGGCCTCTTCGGGGGCGCTAGGGAGGCGGTGGGCTACTACCCGGTGTCGCAGTGGCTCATCTCCCGTTCTGCCGAGTGGCGCCGTCCCTCGCGAGGCGGGGCGCCCGTGAGGCGTCGACCTTCGAGGCACGCACCGATCAGCTGCAAAGCCTCATGCGCGATCCGGCGCATCGTCAAGCCCTCCAGCCCATCCGTTTCGACGACGCGCCATACGGCCTCCGCAAGCTCGGCCCTTCGCTCATCGTGATCGACGCCTTTCGGCATTGACGGCCTCCTTGAATTCCTGAAGACCACCAGATACGTTGAACGTTCGTCCTAAAAAGGCGCAGCCAATGCCTGCGGCGAAAGGGGCCGAATACATGAAGTCTCGGATGATGATTGCGGTGTTTGGAGGGCTCGTTCGACTGCCGCGGCGGCGCGCACTCGCAACAGTGGCTGTGCTCGTGGCGCTCACCGCAGCGGTGGGCGTGGGGAGCGCCTTCGCTGATGATCCCAGCGCGTCGCCTTCCACCGACAGCAGCGACAAGATAGTCCTGCAGATCGGCTGGAACCAGAATCTCGACAGTCTCAACCCCTTCATCGGCTACCAGAACGTCTCGTACGCCGTCTACGGGGAGAACTACGACTACCTCCTGCGCTACGGCCCCGACTCCACCGATCCGAGGCCGGGGCTGGCCGAAAGCTGGGAGCTCTCCGACGATGGCCTGACGTGGACGTTCCACATCCGCGAGGGCGTCACCTGGCAGGACGGCGAGCCTCTCACGGCGCGCGACGTAGCCTTCAGCTACAACTACGTCATCGACAACGGCTTGGGCGCGTACACGCTCTACACGACGAGTATCGACAAGGTGACGGCGACCGACGACTACACGGCCGTCGTCACATGCAGCAAGCCCAAGGCCGACATGCTGCAGTCCACGGTGCCTATCCTCCCCGAGCACATCTGGAGCAAGATCAAGCCCGGCGACTCCGAGAGCAAGTTCAAGAACTCGCCGCCGTGCATCGGCAGCGGCCCGTGGCAGGTCGTGGAGTGGAAGAAGAACCAGTTCGTGCGCATGGTCGCCAACAAGGACTACTGGGGCGGCGCTCCCAAGGCCGACGAGCTGATCTTTCGCTTCTACACTAACTGGGACACCATGGCCATGGACCTGAAGGCCGGCCAGATCGCCTATGCGAAGATCCCCCAGGCGCAGTTCCCTTCGTTCGAGAACCTGGCCGGTTTCGCCGCCAACGCGTGCGCCCCCGACAACAACTTCGACGAACTCGGCTTCAACTGCTACACCGGCCCCTCGCTGGGCGACCCGGCCTGCGCCGACCCGGCCTTCCGTCGCGCCCTCAATTGGGCCATCGACCTCGAGAAGGTCGCCGAGATCGGCTACGGCGGGTACGCCACGCCGGCGACCAGCATCCTGGTGAGCGGCCTCTGGACGGCGCCCGACTACCACTGGGATCCTCCGGCCGACCAGAAGTACACCTTCGATCTCGAGCGCGCCGGGCAAGAACTCGACGCCGCCGGCTACAAGGACACCAACGGCGACGGCGTGCGCGAAGGCAAGGACGGCAAACCGATGAAGCTGCGGCTCTGGGCCATTGCCGAGAAGCCGGAGTACACGAACGCAGCCAAACTGATAGCAGGATGGTTGGACGAAGTCGGCGTCGCCACGAAGATCGAGACCCTCGACGACGGCGCCGTCAGCCAAGGCCAGTACAACGAGGTCGACGGCGTCTTCACGCCCGACTACGACATGTTCATCTGGGGATGGGCCGGCGACAACGACCCGACCTTCCCGCTGTCGGTCATGACGACCGACCAGATCGGCGACTGGAGCGACTGCGCCTGGTCGAACACCGAATACGACCAGCTCTTCACGCAGCAGGCGACTGCCATCGAACCCGAGAAGCGCCAAGAGACCATCTGGCGCATGCAGGAGATCCTCTACGACCAGAGCCCCTACATCACGCTGGTCTATCCCAAGACGCTCGAGGCCTACGATACGAAGAACTGGCAGGGCTGGGTCAAGTCACCCGGCGAGAATGGTTCGGTCCACAACAGCTGGTCGTTCCTGGCGCTCGAGCCGGCTGGCGTCGCCGAACCCGCCAGCGGCAACGGCTGGCTTTGGCCGGTAGTCATCATCGTCGTCATCGCGGCGGCGGGGCTGGTGGTCTGGCTGATCCTGCGCAGCCGCGGAGGGCGCGTCGAGGAACAAGGGTAGTCACTGCCGTGCACACGCGATGACCGCCTTCGGTCCTGCGTCGGCCCGCAGGACCGATTGCTGGCGGGCCGGCGGGGCACGCAGCGCTCCGCCAGCCCGCCGCCATCCCGTTCTATCAAGGAGGAGCAATCGTGAAGCAGTCGCTCGGCGCCAAGACCCTGCTCTACCCGACCCCCGTGCTGGTCGTCGGTACCTACTTCGAGGACGGTCGGCCCAACGTGATGACCGCGGCTTGGGGCGGCATCGCCTGTTCGAGGCC
>DASRZL010000152.1:0-53069 GCA_035686425.1 Thermoleophilia bacterium | reverse complement strand
CTTCAAGACCGTCGTCGGCGGCGCCCCCTGCACGCAGCGCTGGGCCGACCAGATCGGCGCCGACGCCTACGCCGAGGACGCCAACGACGGCGTCAAGAAGATCGACGCGCTGCTGGGCAAGTAAGAGCCGCGTCACACGCGTCTGAGAGCATCCGAGGGGCGGGCCGGTGGCCCGCCCCTCGTGCGTACGCCACCGGATGCCGCCGCTTGGGGATGCCGACAGCGAGCGCTCCGTCGCCGGCGAGGTACGATGGCGCGATGAGCGAGTGGGACGAGAGGTTCGAGTACTACCGCGACAGCCCGGCGCATGCGCAGGGCGACGACCTGGACCAGGTCGTCGCCTGGTGTGAGCCGGGCCCCGGCGTGACGGTGCTGGACGTGGCCACCGGCGGCGGTCACGTTGGGCGCCGACTTCGTGAGCTCGGCTGCGCGGTCATCACGTGCGACGCCGCCGCCGGGATGGAGCCCGATGTCGTGTGTCCGGCCGAGGAGCTCGCGTTCGCGGACGGCTCCTTCGACGTCGTCGTCTGCCGCGTCGCGGCGCACCACTTCACCGACCCGGCTCAGGCGATCCGAGAGATGGCGCGCGTCACGCGGCGCCTGGTCGTGTTCGAGGACACGCTGTACGTCGACGAGCTGGTGCAGCAGGCCGAGATGGTCCGGGACGCTACGCACGTCTCTCATTACACGCGTGACGAGTTCGTGAGGATGTTCGGCGACGCCGGGCTCGAGGTGCTGGCCGAGTCGTGCTTCCCCAGACAGCACGTGATGGACGACTGGCTGTCCGCAACGGGATGCTCCGGCGCCGCAGCCGCGGAGGTACGGCGCCTGCTCGTCCACGTGGCCGAGCCCGGCGGCGCCGCGTGGACGGACGTGAAGTGGGCGGCGCAGGCGGTCAAGCGCGCCTGATCGTCTGCCCCGCGGCTGGAGGTTGAGCGGTGCACCCGCGGCGCCCCGCTCCACATCCCCGCTCGGGCCGCTGGCCCGGTCTTCGGCCCGGCTCGTCGCCCTTCGTCAGATGTTGAGCCGCACGCCGTCGACGTAGCTCAGGCTGCGCCCGGCGCGCTCGATGTTCGGGTAGCCCTCGCGGGTCATGATCAGGCGCTCGAGGCCGAAGCCGAGGCCGACCCACGGGTCGACGATGCCCCAGTTGCCGTCGAGGGGATTGGGGCCGAGGCCGGCGGAGCAAACCTCGGCCCCTCCGACCAGGACGTCGACCATGGCGCCGTAGACCTCCGACTGGGTGACCTCGAGCTCGTAGTCAGCGATCCCCGCCACCCCCATGACCATGCCGGCGAGTTCCTCGAGCCGGCTCCGGCCCTCGTCTTCGGGCCGCCCGAGTTCGACGAGGTTGAGCATGGTGAACTCGTTGAGGTGACTGGCGCCCTTGCTGTCGCGGCGGAAGCATGGGCCGATCTCGAAGATGCCAAAGGGCTTGGTCCAGATCCTGCCCAGCCGGCGCAGCAACGTGTACAGGTTGGGGGCGAGCATGGGCCGCAGGCAGCGGCCGTCTTCCAGCCAGAAGACCTGCTCGCGGAGGGGGTGACCGTGCTCGATGCCCATCTTGCGCAGCGAGTCGGAAGTGATGATGAGCGGGGTCACCACGCGCACGAAGCCGGCGCCGGCGAGCGCATCGCCGAGGTCGCCCTCGAGCTCGACCAGTGGCGGGACGCGCTCGCCGTCGCGAAGCTCACGCAGGCGCCGGCGGCCTTCCGTCACGAGCTCGTTCTCGAGACGCTTGAAGGCCGCGTCACGGGCGCCCGGGTCGGCGAAGAGCTCGTCGAGGAGGAGCGGGTCGGCGCCGAGTTCGCGCAGGCGCTGCGACTGTGTCGCCGTCAGGCCGGAGCGGACGGCGTCGCCCTCGTGCGGCGTCACGGCGCCTCACTCTCCGGGGCCACTCGCGCGAGGTAGTCGGCGAACCCGTCTACCAGCGCGCGCGCCAGCTTCTCGACGTGCTCCGGTCGCCGCGCCAGCGCTTCGTCGCGGGGGCAGGTCAAGAAGAGCGGCTCGGCCAAGAGGGCGATGCCACGGGTCTCTCGCAGGACCCCGTAGTTACGACCGAAGCCACCCAGCCACGGCACGCCGGCGGCCTCCATGCGAGCGCCGACGTAGCCCGCCAGGCGGCGCCCGTGCTCCGAGTAGTAGTGGCTGCGCTGGAAGTAGTAGCCCGCGCCGCCGCAGGCCGCCGGCGACGCGTCGGCGTTGCAGTGCAGCGAGAGGAAGTACGTCGAGCCGGCGGCGTTCGCCGCGTCGGCGCGCGTGTAGAGCGGCACGCGCTCATCCGCATCACGCGTGAGGTGCACGCGGCAGCCCTCGGCGCGGAGCAGCTCGGCCAGACGTCGGCCGAGGGTGAGCGTCACGTCCTTCTCGGCGACGCCGCCCGGCGATACGCACCCCAGGTCGCTGCCGCCGTGGCCCGGGTCGATGGTGACGGACTGCCCGGTGAGGCTGTACGCGGCCACGAAGCCGCGGTCGCGCTCGGGGATCTTCTTGCCCTCACGCCCGGACTCGGCCTTGCGCACCGCCTCGAGCTTGCTGAGGGTGCTCTCGCCGACGATGCCGTCGACGGGGACGCCGGCGTTCTGCTGGAAGTCGAGGACGGCGCGCTCGACCTCGTCGTCGTGCACGCCGCGTTCGGCGCCGGCGTTGAAGCCCAGCAGGTTCAGCTTGACCTGGAGTTGCAGCACGTCGTCGCCGCGAAACGGCGGCTCACGGAGGTACAGCAGGCGGTCGCCGAGCGTGTAGCCGGCCTCGACGAGCTCGCGCCACGTGTTCGCGCCGACCCGGGCGTCAGCCAGCAGGCCGCGTTCCTGCTGGAACGAGAGGACGGCGCTCTGGGTATGCGGTCCGAAAAAGCCGTCCACGCCTTCCCGGCCCAGCTCGAAGCCCTGCCCGCGCAGACGGGTCTGGACGTCGAGGACTTCTTTGCCGCGGTCGCCGCGGGAGAGGTCGCGCACCGGTGACTCCTGGCTGGTCGGGGAACGCCCGGGTCCCCGATTCTATATGACTCAGATGCCCATGCCCGACCGCACGCCGGCGACCACGAGGATGAGCACGCCCACGCCGACGACGATGCGGTAGACCACGAACAGGTTGAAGTTGTGTCGCTTGAGATAGGCGAGTGTGAACCAGATGGCGGCGATGCCGCTGAGCGCGGCGGCGACCATGCCGGCGATGAAGGGTGTGGCCGTGCCGGACGGCAACCCGTCCCGGGCCACCTCGAGGCCCTTGTACGCGGCCGCGCCGCCGATGACGGGGATGCTCATCAGGAAGGAGTAGCGAGCGGCCGACTCGCGGTCAAGGCGCACGAGGAGGCCCACCATCATCGTGATGCCGGAGCGCGAGACGCCGGGGAGGAGGGCCAGGGCCTGGGCGACGCCGATGAGCAGCGCGTCGAGCCAGGTGAGCGCCTCGAGGTCGCGGTCGAGCTTCGCGACGTGGTCGATCAGGTACATGAAGCCGGCGAAGACGATCAGCGCGACGCCGATCATCCACGGCTTGCCGAGCGTGTTGGTGATGAAGTCCTCGAGCAGGACGCCGGCGAACGCCGCGGGGATGGTGCTCACGATGAGAAGCCAGGCGAGGCGCGCCTCCGGTTCACCGAGGCTGCGCCTGGAGATGCTGTGCACCCAGGCGCGGATGAGCCGCCCGATCTCCCGCCAGAAATAGAGGACGACGGCGACGAAGGTGCCGAGATGCAGGGCGACGTCGAACGTCTTGTTCAGGTCCGGGTTCTCGAGCAGGAAGTGCCAGTTGAACAGCCAGGGCACCAGCAGGAGGTGACCCGAGCTCGAGATGGGCAGGAACTCGGTGAGCCCTTGGACGATACCGAGGATGATGGCCTGCACGATCGTCATGGGGCTCCTTGTTTCGCGCTGCGGTCGCCGGGGCGCTACCGCAGTGGAGTTTAGCGCACGGTATACCTGTGTGGTGAACGGTGGCGGCCGCGGACCCGGGTCCGCGTGGGTGAGGTGATGTGTCATGGCGAGAAGCAAACCGGTGACTGTGAGCTGGAAGAGCCAGGGCCTGCTCTTCCAGGCGTCGACCGCGCACGGGCGCGTGGACCTGGCCTCGGCCCTCGATGAGCCCGGCAACGGGGTCACGCCGATGGAACTGCTGGCGACGTCGCTCGGCGCGTGCGCGGCCATGGATGTTGCATCGATCCTCGCCAAGATGCGCCAGCCGCTCGAGAGCTTCAGCGTGGAGGTGAGCGGGGAGCGGGCCGAGGAGCATCCCAAGCGCTTCACCTCCCTCGAGGTCGTGTATCACCTCAAAGGCGACCTGGACGAAAGCAAGGTGGAGCGCGCCATCGAGCTCTCCGAGGAGCGCTACTGCTCCGTCGAGGCGACGCTGCGACCGGCCCTTCCCATCACATCGAGCTACGTGATCGATCGCTGACGGCGGATTCACACTACACGCACCGTGTTTACAGGGGATGAGCCCGGCGATACTATCGGGCGGATGATGTCTGCCGAGGGGGGTGCGTGGATCGCGATCACGAGTTGTCGGCCGTCCTTGCCGACAACACCCGCTATCAGATCTACCGGTGGATCGCCGAGCAGCCGGGCGCCGATGTCACCGTGGCCGACGTCGCGGGTGAGTTCGGGCTTCATCCCAACGTGGCCCGCATGCACCTCGCCAAGCTCGAGCAGGCGGGCTTCCTGACCACCGGACTCAGGCGCGCCGCTGCCGGCGGCCGGCCGGCGAAGCTGTACCGGCTGAGCGACCTGGTTGTCACCTTCGGGTTCCCGCCACGCCGCTACGAACTGCTCTCGCGCCTCGCTCTCGACGCCCTCTCCGCCGGCGGCACGCGCGACGACGCGCTGCGCGTGTGCCGCGAGGCCGGCGCCGTCGAGGGGCGCCGGGCGGTCGCCGGCGATGTCGACGCTCCCGAGGACCGGGAGGCCGCCGCGGCTCTGGTCACCGCCGTAGCTGAGGAACAGGGCCTGTTGCCCGAGGTCGAATGGCTGGACGGTTCACTCAGTGTGACCGTCAACAACTGCAGCTTCCGCGAGCTCTCCGGTGCCGACCCGGACCTCGTGTGCGCGATGCACCGCGCCTTCCTCGAAGGCGTCCTTCTGGTGGCCACGTCCGGCCTCGGCCGCCTGCACATCGACGCCGGCCGCAGCCGGATCAGCTGCGGGGGCGAACGCTGCGAGCTGCTCTGCTCGTTCCTGCCGGGGGGCGGGTGAGAGAACCGCCCGGCGCGGTGATACTGTACGGGCGCACTCGAACTCCAGGGAGGACCTCCTGACGATCGAAGAAGCCATCCGTGACCTCCTCGACATATCCACCGACATACAGTCGGTGGCCGTGATCGACGACGCCGGCGCTGTGGTAGCCGCCGGGCCCGGTGTCGCCGGGGCCGATGCCGCCGCGGCGGGCGAGCGTCTCTGGGACGTCGCGCGCCGGCGCGCCGGCGGACTGGGCGGCTCCGGCCTGGAGCACGTCGTCGTACCCGTGAGCGGCGGCGCCGTCGCGGTCATCGCGGCCCACGGCCGTCGCGCCGCGGCCCTCACCGGTCCCCGTCCGGCCGTGGCTCTCCTGCTGTTCGACCTGCGCACCTGCCTGGGCGACGCCTTCGCTGAAGAAGAAGGCGCCCAGTGAAGTCGCGGCGCGTGGCTCTGCTGGCAGCCGTGGCCGGCGTCGCCGCCGGACTCGTCTGGTGGCGCCGGCGTTCCTCCGCGCCGTCGCTGCAGTCAGTGCAGCTCGGTCTGGCGGACGGCAGCGTGCACGTGCTTGACGAGACGGACCCGTCGCGCGCCGAGCTCGTGGAGCTCGCCGCTACCGTTCGCGATTCGCTCACCGGAGGAACCTGATGGACATCGCATCCTTCGACGCCGGCCTCCTGAGGGCGACCATCGCGAGGGCGCTCAGCCGCGGCGGCGACTTCGCGGAGGTCTTCGTCGAAGACCGCGAGAGCCTTGGCCTGCGCCTCGAGGACGGCCGCATCGAGCAGACCAGCGGCGGGCGCGAGGTCGGCGCCGCGGTGCGCCTTCTCTCTGGAGAGCGCACCTACTACGCCTACAGCGACGCGGTCGACGAAGCCGGCCTGACGGCCGCTGCCGATGCCGTCGCCGCGGCGGTCAGCGCCGGTGCGCGAGGCCCCGAGATCGTCGATCTCGGGGCCGTCCGCGCCGACCCCGGCAAGCACCCCGTGCTGACGCCGCCAGACGACGTCGCCATCGCGCGCAAGGCCGCGCTCGTGCGCACCGGCGACGAGGCCGCACGCGCGGCGTCGGCCGAGATCGTGCAGGCGATCGTCGGGTACGGCGACACCCGCCAGCGCGTGCTCATCGCCAACTCGCTCGGCGACCTGGTGTTCGACGACCGGACGCGCACGCGCTTCACGACGCAGGTCGTCGCGCGCCGTGATGAGATCATCCAGACCGGCCACGAGACCGTCGGCGGCAGCGCCGGGTTCGAGCTGGTCGACGAGGAGATCGCGCGCAGGGTGGCGCAGGCCGCCGCCGAGAAGGCGCGCGTCATGCTCGACTCAAAGCCGGCCCCGGTCGGCGCCATGCCCGTGGTGCTCGCCAACGGCTTCGGCGGCACGCTCTTTCACGAGGCGTGCGGCCACGGCCTCGAGGCCGACGCGATCGCCAAGGGCGCCAGCATCTACGAGGGCAAGATGGGCGAGGTCGTGGCGGCGTCGATCGTGAGCGCCTACGACGACGGCTCCATCGCCAACGGGTGGGGATCCCAGGCCTTCGACGATGAGGGCGTCCCGACGCAGAAGACGATGGTCATCGAGGACGGTCGGCTCACCGGCTACCTGTACGACCGGCTGCGGGCGCGCGAAGCGGGCGCTCCGCCGACGGGGAACGGCCGGCGCCAGTCGTTCCGCCACGTTCCGATCCCGCGTATGACCACCACGTACATCGCCCCCGGCGCAGCCACGGCCGAGGAGATCATCGCCGCGACGCCCAGCGGCTTCTATGCCAAGAGCCTGGCCGGCGGACAGGTCGAGCCGGCCAGCGGCAACTTCGTCTTCGGCGTCGCCGAGGGCTACCTGATCGAAGACGGCAAGGTGACGACCCCGCTGCGCGGCGCGACGCTCGTCGGCAACGGCATCGACATCCTCATGAAGATCGACATGATCGCCGGGGACTTCGACGTGAAGACCGGCATCTGCGGCAAGGACGGTCAGGGCGTGCCGGTCGGCACCGGCCAGGCCACGCTGCGCATCGCCGAGATGACGGTGGGAGGGACGGGCTGATGTTCGAGATCCTTGACACCGTGCTCGAGCGGGCCGCGGCGCGCGGCGCCGCGGACGTGGAAGTGTACGGTGAGCGATCCACCTCGCACCGCATCAAGGTGTTCCGCCAGGAGGTCGAGCAGCTCACCGCCGCGCAGCGCCGCGGTGTGGGCGTGCGCGTCTTCTCCGGCGGCGCCGTGGGCCATGCCTACACGTCGGACCTGAGCGACGACGCGCTCGACGACGTCGTGCGGCGCGCCGTCGCCAATGCCGCCGTCAGCGACCCCGACGAGTTTGCCGCCCTGCCGGCGCCTACGGGCGAGCCGGCGGATGTGGATCCGTTCGACCCGCGGCTCGTCGCCACGACGGACGAGCGGCGCATCGCCATCGCTCTCGAGGTCGAGGCCACGGCGCTCGCCGCCGACCCGCGCGTCAAGACCGTCGAGGACGCGATGTACGTGGACGGCGACGGCGAAGTCTTCATCGCGAGTACGGCCGGCGTGCGCGGCAGCTACCGCGCCGGCCAGTGCTACGCCTTCGCCTACGTATTGGCGGAGCAGGAGGGCCAGGTCGAGACCGGCTACTCGTACAGCGTCGGCCGCGCGCCGGAGGAGCTCGACCCGGCCGCCGTCGGGACCGAGGCCGCCGGGCGTGCCACGCGACTCCTCGGCGCCCGCAAGTGCCCTTCGATGAAAGCGCCGGTGATCCTCGACCCCTTCGTCTCGGCGGCGTTCTTCGGCGTACTCAGCTCCGCGCTCACCGCGGATGCGGTGCAGAAGAACCGTTCGCTGTTCGCCGGCCGCGAGGGGGAGCGGGTGGCCGGCGAGCTTCTCGAGCTCGTCGACGACGGTACGCTCGACGACGGTCTCGAGAGCGCGCCCTTCGACGGTGAGGGCGTACCTTCCGGGCGCACGCCGCTCATCGCCGGCGGCGTGCTCCAGGGCTTCCTCTACGACACCTACACGGCCCGCAAGGCCGGCCGCTCCAGCACGGGCAACGGCCTTCGCGGAGGCTACTCGGGGCTGCCCGGTGTGCGCCCCACCAACCTGGTGGTAGCCGGGCCTGCGACACCGCTTGCGGAGATCGTCGCCGGCACGGAGCGCGGCGTCCTCGTCACCGATGCGGTCGGCATCCACTCGGGCGCCAACCCCATCTCGGGCGAGTTCTCCGTCGGCATCAGCGGCGTGCTGATCGAGGGCGGCGAGTTCACGACCCCGGTGCGCGAGGTCACGCTCGCCGGCGACATCGTCGGCATGCTCACCGGCATCCGCGCATTGGGTGACGACGCCCGCTGGGTGCCCGGGGGCAGCATCCTGACGCCGTCCGTCGTCATCGACGGCATGGCCATCGGCGGCACCTGATACAGTCTCGTCCGGGCGCTGCGCGCCCTGCGCGGATACAGACGACGATCGAAGGGAGCCCCGTGAATAGCCACCGCAGGCAGGCCATCGAGCGGGGCGCCGGGGGGGCACCGCTCCGCGACCTCGGTCAGCGCCTGCTCGACGCCAGCTATCTCGAGGGCGACTTCGTCCTCCGTTCCGGCCGTCGCAGCAAGTTCTACCTCGACAAGTACCTCTTCTCGACGCGCCCCGACCTGCTGCGCGACATCGCCGCCGGCCTCGCGGAGAAGCTGCCGGCCTACGAGCCCTTCGACCTGCTCGCCGGCCCCGAGCTCGGCGCCGTCGCCATCGTGGCCGCCGTGTCGCTCGCCTGCGGCAAGCCTTTCGTCATCGTGCGCAAGGGCGCCAAGGGGTACGGCACGGACAAGGCGATGGAAGGCAGGGCCGAGCCCGGCCAAAGGGTCGTCATGGTGGAGGACGTGGTGACGTCCGGCGGCGCCGCGCTCATGGCCGCCGACAAGCTGCGCGAGGCGGACCTCGAGGTGAGCACGCTCCTCTGCGTCGTCGATCGCGAAGAGGGGGGCCGTGAGCAGATCGAGGCCAAGGGCCTCGCCTTCGACCCCCTCTTCACGCTCACATCGTTGGGGATCAAGAAGCCTGAGTAGGGGGAGGAGGCCGCCACCGGCGGCCTCCTGTCAGGTCACCGCGAAGGACGTCACCGCCGCCTGGAGCGGCCCCTCGACAGGCTTCCGGCGTGGCGGCCTGAGCCGTGACCTGGTGCTGCGGGGCGTCAGGCGATGACGCGCAGTGAGCGAAGCGCCCGGTCTTCGGGGCCGTGCACCTTGAGCCCGGACGCCGCGGCCTCCTGGAGGTAGGCGACGATGTCGGGCGAGATCTCCTCACCCGGGCCGAGCACAGGGATCCCCGGCGGGTATGGCGTGACCATCTCAGCGCTCACGCGGCCCCCGCACTGGTCGAGCGGCAGGGCGACGGCCGGCGCGAAGAAGGCCTCGCGTGGTGAGAGGACCTGTCGCGTGAAGGGCGGTGTGTGGGCGAGGGGGCCGGAGCAGGCGGCGGAGCCGCCCCCGCCGGCCCGGTACCGCGCTGCCAGGTCGCGCAGCGACCCGACGAGCAGCTCGACGTCGTCACGGCTGTCGCCGTAGGTCACGTTGAGCACGACGTTGAGTGGGTCGGCCGCCTCGACGGCGATGCGGTAGTCGTCGCGCAGCACCGTCTCGAGTTCGTAGCCGGAGAGGCTCAGCTCGCACGCCGAGATCGTGAGCCGGGTAGGGTCGAACTCGGTGACGCCGTCGCGGCCGAGCATCTCGGCGCCCAGGCAGCGAAGGCCGGGGAGCGCGATGATCTGTGCGCGCGCCCAATCCGCCAGCTCGATGGCGCCGCGCCAGAGCTCGGCGCCGTGGACCGCCATCTGCGCGCGCGCCGCGTCGATGCTGGCGTACATGAGCACCTGTGGGCTCGTGCTCTGCGTGAGGTGGACCATCCCGTCGAGTCGGGCGAGGTTGAGCCGCTCGCCTCTGGCCATCAGGACGGATGACTGCGTGAGTCCGCTGATGAGCTTGTGCGTGCTCACGACGGCGGCGTCGGCCCCGGCGCTCATCGCGTCCACGGGGAGCTCGGGACAGAAGCGCAGGTGCGGTCCCCACGCCTGGTCGGTGACCAAGGGCACGCCGGCGTCGTGGCCGAGCGCTGCGATCGCCGGCAGGTCGGCGCCCAGGCCGTTGTAGGTCGGAGACGTGACGAAGAGCGCCTTGGCGTCCGGCGCCTGAGCGAGGGCGGTGAGTGCGTCGGCGGCGCGCACGTTGAGCGGGATGCCCCAGAGAGGGTCGATCGCCGGTTCCATGTAGAGCGGCATTGCCCCCGAGAAGATGAGCCCGGCGAGCATGGACTTGTGCGCGTTGCGTGGCACGATCACGGTGTCGCCGGGCGCGCACAGCGCCAGCACGAGCGCGTGGATGCCGCTGGTGGAGCCGTTGACGAGGAACCACGAGCGCTCGGCGCCCCAGGCCTCGGCGGCGTAGTCCTCGGCGAGGCGGATCAGGTGCGTGGACTCACGCGTGTCCTCCACGCCGCCGGCCATGGCGAGGTCCGCTGAGAGCCCGACGTCGCCCATGAACTCGCGCATGCCGGCCGGCGCGCCTTTGCCCAGCTTGTGACCCGGCGTGTGGAAAGGCGTGTAGCCGGTCGCGCGGTAGCGCAGCGCGGCGTCGAGATAGGGCGTCTCTCGCTGGTCGTGCGGCACTCACTCCTCCGATGGCTTGCGCGGGCCGGTCGTCCGCCGGGTGGCGCCCGCAAGCATACCAAGCCGGGGTGATAGACTCGACTTGTTTGCAGGAGAAACGACGACCTTCGAGGAGTCACCATAACTCTCGACTCTACGGTGAGAGTCCGCTTTGCGCCGAGCCCCACGGGCACGCTGCACATCGGCTCGGCGCGCACCGCGCTCTACAACTTCCTGTTCGCCCGGCACGCGGGCGGCAGCTTCATCCTGCGCATCGACGACACCGACGCCGCGCGCTCCGACGCGGCGCTCGAGGCGAGCATCATGGACGACCTGCGCTGGCTCGGGCTCGCGTGGGACGAGGGCCCGGACGTCGGTGGCCCCGCCGGGCCCTACCGGCAGCGCGAGCGCCTCGGACGGTACCGCGCCGCGGCCGACGCGCTGCTCGAGGCGGGTCTCGCCTACCGCTGCTTCTGTCCCGAGGAGCGCCTCGAGGAGCTGCGCCGCGAGGCGCTGGCCGCGGGGCGCACGCCGCGCTACGATCGCCGCTGCCTCGGGCTGGCGTCCGGGGAAGTGCGCCGGCGGCTCGACGCGGGCGAGCGCGCGGCCGTGCGCTTCAAGGTGCCCACCGGTGGAGTCGTCGTCGACGACCTGATCCGCGGGCCGGTCAACTTCGCCGCCGACGCTCTCAGCGATCCGATCATCGTGCGCTCTGACGGCGTCGCCGGCTACAACTTCGCGACCGTCGTCGACGACCGGGAGATGGGGATCACGCACGTCGTGCGCGGTGACGACCACCTCACCAACACCGCCCGCCAGCAGCTGCTCTTCCAGGCCCTCGGCGGCCCCGTGCCGCGGTTCGCGCACCACTCCATGGTGCTCGGTCCGGACGGCGGCAAGCTGAGCAAGCGCCACGGCGCCACGGCGGTCGGCGACTACCGCGAGCTCGGCTATCTTCCGGAGTCGATCGTCAACTACCTGGCGCTGCTCGGCTGGTCGCACGGTGAGGACGAGCTCCTCGATCTCGACCGTCTGGTGCGCGACTTCGCGCTCGAGAAGCTCTCGTCGAGCCCGGCGGTCTTCGACCTCGCCAAGCTCGATTGGCTCGACCACGAGCGCATCATGACGCTCGCTCCCGAGGAGCACGAGCGCCGTTTCGCCGCGCGGCTGCCCGCCGCGACGCCGCCGCAGGCGGCGTCCGCGCTCGCGGCCGCGTTCCAGCCGTCGCTCGTGCGCTACAGCGACGCGCCGGTACTGGCGGCGGAGGTGCTGGCGCCGCCGTCGGCCTCCCGTGAGCTGGTCGCCGCGGCGCTCGCCGCCGCGCCGCAGCTGATGTACGTGCGAGCGCTTCGCGCCGAGGCGCCGGAGTGGCTCACGCCCGCCGCAGCCGGCGAGTTCCTCGCCGCCTATCGCTCCTGGGGCAAGGAGCGCGGCATCGGCGCCCGCGACCTGCTCATGCCCCTGCGCATCGCCCTCACCTCCGCCGAGCACGGCCCCGAGCTGCCCTTCGTGCTCGCCGCGTTGGGCCGCGACACGACGCTCGTGAGACTCGACCTCATCCTCGCCGGGAACGCTGCCGGTGAGCCCACGACGACCCTGGGAGACGCACCGTGATCCGCCTGTTCAACTCGCTGACCCAACAGAAGGCGTCTTTCGAGCCTCGCGATCCCGGCAAGGCGGGCATCTACTGCTGCGGCCCTACGGTCTACAACCTCGTGCACGTCGGCAACGCCCGACCGTATGTCACGTTCGCCGTGCTGCGCTCCTGGCTCGCTCACCGTGGTCTCCACGTGACGCTGGTGACCAACATCACCGACGTCGACGACAAGATCATCGCCAAGGCGAACGCCGAAGGCCGCGACTCCGTGGAGGTGGCCGAGGAGTACACCGCCGCCTACGTCGAGGACACCGGACGGCTCGGCATCCCACGGCCGGACGTGGAGCCCAAAGCCACGGAGACCATCGCCGAGATCATCGATCTGGTGTGCCAGCTCATCTCCGGCGGGCACGCCTACGAGGCCGACGGCAGCGTGTACTTCCGCGTGCGCGGCTTCGACGAGTACGGCAAGCTCAGCAAACAGCGCATCGACGAGCTTGAAGAGGGCGTTCGCGTGGACGCCGAGCCGGGAAAGGCCGACCCTCTGGATTTCGCCGTGTGGAAGGCTGCCAAGCCGGGTGAACCAGCCTGGGAGAGCCCCTGGGGCATGGGCCGCCCGGGCTGGCACATCGAGTGCTCGGCCATGGGCCTGCGGTACCTCGGCGCCGGGTTCGACGTCCACGGCGGCGGCCGCGACCTCATCTTCCCGCACCACGAGAACGAGATCGCCCAGAGCGAGGCCGCGGGCCTGCCCTTCGCCAAGGTGTGGATGCACAACGGCATGATCCGCAGCCAGGGCGAGAAGATGGCCAAGAGCGTCGGCAACATCTTCCTGCTGCGCGAGGTGCTCGACCGGTATGAGCCGGCCGTCGTGCTCACGTACTTCCTCACCACGCACTACCGCAGCCCGCTCGAGTTCAGCATGGAGAAACTCGACGAGGCGAAGGCCGCCTACGGCCGCTTCGCCGATGCGCTCGCCGATATCGACTTTCGCATCGCCAACGCCGCGCGCGCCGCGTCACGCGGGGAGTGCCCCGACCTTGCCCTGCGCGCCGAGACGGCGCGCGTCGCCTTCTGCGAGCGCATGGACGACGACCTCAACACCGCCGGCGCGCTCGGCGAGCTGTTCGCGCTCGTCGGCGAGATGCATCGGCATCTCACCGAGGTCGACCGCGGTGAGTCGCCACTCGACACGGAGGCGCTCGCCACCGTCGGCGAGGTGCTCCGCGAGTCGCTTGCGTTGCTGCTTATCCCCGCGCCGGGCCATGGGGCGGACCTGACCGGCGTCGGCAGCGTCGCCGGCGAGGACGCCGCCGCCTGCGCCACCGGAGCTGTCGCCCTGCTTTCCGCCGCTCGGCTTGCGGAGGATGGCCGCTGGGACGATGTCGCGCTGGTGTACACCGACCGTCTCGGCTGCGAAGACGCTTCCTACGCGTGCGCCCTGCGCGACCACTACCGCGCGGAGAAGCAGTGGGCCGACGCCGACCGGCTGCGTGACGAGATGCAGGCCGCCGGATTCGAGGTGCGCGACACGCCGCAGGGCACCCAGGTCGTCAAGCGGGCGTGAGGCGCGAAGGCCCCTGGGCGTGCAGGCGAGACGGACGAATCAGATGAAGAGCAGCGCCCCGACGAGCGCTCCGGAGCCGAGCATGCCGCCGGCGACCCCGAGCAGCAAGGCTGCCGTGGTGCGCCGCTCGGCGAGGTCGGGACTGCGGCGGGCGCGGACGCGGCTCGAGGCGGTCAAGGCCACGCCGGCGCCGAGCAGAAGGACGGCGCCGGCGGCGGCGACGCGCTGGACCCCGTCGCTCATCACGGCGACGGGGAGCAGCGTGATCAGCGGCGGGGCGAGGATGATCAGCGTCAGCGTCCCACGGAGTCTCGGCCGGTGGGCGCAGAGAACGGCGACCACGAGCAGACCGACCGGAGAGAGCACGGTCCACCAGAACAGCGTGGTGATGGTGACGGCTGCGAACGAGCCGGGAGTGATATCGATGGGCATGTCGCCAGTGTACCGTCGGCAAACCCCAGGGGTGAGGTGACGCCATGGAGTGGCTCTATGGCCGGAACGTGGTCAAGATGGCGCTCGGAGCCGGTGCCCGGCGGCGACCCCACCGGCTCGCCGCGACCCCGCCGGCCCTCGACGCCCTCGCCGGCCTCGTCCCCGAGCAGCTGCCGGTGGACACGGTGAGCGGCGCCGCGCTCGATGAGCTCCTCGGGACGCACGAGCACCAGGGGGTGGCGCTGCATGTCGAAGCCTATCCCTACGCCGACCCCGACGAGCTCCTCAGCTCCGACGTCCTCATCGCGCTCGACGAGGTCACCGACCCGCACAACCTTGGCGCCGTGGCCCGCAGCGCTCTGGCCGCGGGCGCGGCGGGCCTCGTCGTGCCGAAGCACCGCTCGGCGCGCGTGACGCCGGCGGCCGTGAAGGCCTCGGCAGGCACCCTGGAGATCCTCCCCGTCGCTCAGCTGACGAACGTCGTCACCTTCCTGCGCCACGCCAAGGACGCCGGCTTCTGGATCTACGGCGCTGCCGGCGAGGCAGCAGCCTCCTACGTCGACACGGATCTGACGGGGCGCGTCGTCATCGTCGCCGGCGCCGAGGGTCGCGGCCTGCGGCCGCTCGTGGCGCGGACCTGCGACGCGCTCGTCTCCATCCCGATGGAGCCTCCGGTCGAGAGTCTCAACGTCAGCGTGGCCGCCGCGCTCCTCCTCTACGAGGCGCGGCGGCAGCGCGCTGCCGCCGCCGGGAGAGCACCGGGCGGCGGCCGGTGACGGACATCCTCTACATCGTCGACGGCTACAACGTCCTGCACGCGCTGTTCCGCGGCGCGGACAAGGAGGAGATCTTCGCGCGCCGCGACTGGCTCGCCGACCGGCTGGCGAGCTTCTCAGCGCTGCAGGGTGCTCGGGCCGTGCTCGTCTTCGACGGCAGCGGCCCGCGCAGCACGAGCAGCCAGCCGATCAAGGGCGCGCCGGTCGAGGTGGCGTTCGCCGGCGGCCGCTTCACCGCGGACACGCTCATCGCGCGTCGCATCGCCGAGCAGCCGGCAGACGTCCAGGTCGTCGTCGTGTCCGCGGACCAGGAAGTCCAGCGCACGGCCTCTCGTGCGGGCGTCAGCCGCATGACACCCCCAGAACTCGCCGCTCAGCTCGCCGGAGGCGACGAGCACGGGCAGGCTCTTGACTCTGCCCCAGACTTCACTACAATGCCCTCACGGCTTGAGGATAAAGTAGACCCTGAGACTTTGCGCAAGTTGGAGGACATGCGTAACAAGCCGAGGTAGGCGTTCCGGAGAACCATTTCTCTGGGATGTGCAGGGGCAAACGAGCGAAGGTGGGGGATTCGAATGGTTCGCCAGGCCGACCACAAGCGCGGCTCGGGCTCGTCTCACAACCTTCAACCCTTTAGTGAGAGTGCCGACTTCGCTCTCGTGCAGGCGTATCGCCGCGGCAACAGGGCGGCGCTCGACGCGCTCATGGCGCGCTATCACCAGTTCGTGCGTCTGAAGGCCAGTTCGTACTTTCTCGCCGGCGGCGACGCCGAGGATCTCATCCAGGAGGGCCTGCTCGGCCTCTACAAGGCGGTCCGCGACTACCGGGACGACCGTCTGGCAAGCTTCCGCAGCTTCGCCGAGCTCTGCATCACTCGCCAGATCATCACCGCGATCAAGACCGCGACGCGCCAGAAGCACGTGCCGCTGAACGGCTACCTGTCGTTCAGCCAGTCGCCGAGCGACTCCTCGGATGACGGCGACTGCTCGCTCGCCGACGTGCTGCCGGGTCCCAGCACGCACGACCCGGTCAACCAGGTGATCAGCTCCGAAGAGGTCGACAGCCTCACGAGCTGCCTCACGGGGATGCTCTCCGAGCTCGAGGGAAGGGTACTGCGGCTGTATCTGCAGGGCCTGAGCTACGAGCGCATCGCCGGGGAACTCGGGTGCGACTGCAAGACCGTCGACAACGCCCTGCAGCGCATCAAGCGCAAGGTGGACCTGCATCTCGAGGGACGGCGCGTCCCCAGCTGACGAGCGATGGCGCGGCCCGGCGGCCGCGACGCCGAACGAACGAGACGGGCGGGGCGGCTGCGAGGCCGCCCCGCCCGTCTCGTTCGCGCCCGCGCCGGCCGAACGCTCGCGCTCAGACCGTCATGAGACTCACGTCGTGACCCTGCTGCTGGACGAGCAGCTTGAAATCGTGCGGGTTGCTCGCCACCTGGGCCGCGTCGGCGAGCGTGATGAGGCCTTCCTCGTAGAGAGTCAGCAGCGCCTGGTCGAACGTCTGCATGCCGTAGAAGTCGCCTTCCTTGATGGCGTCCGAGACGAGCATGGCCTGGTCGGGATCGAGGATGAAGTCGCGGATGCGGTTGGTGCACACCATGATCTCGATGGCCGGGACGCGGCCCTGGCCGTCGGCGCGGACGAGCAGTCGCTGGCTGACGATGCCCTTGAGCGTGCCGGCCAGCATGATGCGGATCTGCTTCTGCTGGTGCAGCGGGAAGAAGTCGATGATCCGGTTGATGGTCTCGGTCGCGTCGATGGTGTGCAGCGTGCTCATCACGAAGTGGCCGGTCTGGGCGGCGGTGAGCGCCGCCGAGACGGTCTCCGGGTCGCGCATCTCCCCGATGAGGATGTCGTCGGGGTCCTGGCGGAGCACGTACTTGAGCGCCGACGCGTAGCTGTCGGTGTCGAGCCCGATCTCGCGCTGGTTGATGATCGCCTTCTTGTCCGTGTGCAGGACCTCGATGGGGTCCTCGACGGTCACGATGTGCCGGCGCATGGTGTGGTTGATGTGGTCGATCATCGCCGCCAGCGTGGTCGTCTTGCCCGATCCGGTCGTGCCGGTGACCAGCACGAGGCCGCGCGGCTCCAGCGCCAGACGCTTGATGATCTCGGGGAGGTGCAGCTCTTCGAAGCTTGGTATCTTCGTCGTCACCTGACGCATGGCCACACTGATGCTGCCGCGCTGACGGAACACGTTGACGCGGAAGCGGCCCAGCGTGGCCGCTGAGTAGGCGAAGTCGATCTCGTTGTGTTCACTGAAGCGGCGGATCTGTTTGTCCGTCATGATCGACGCCGCGACGTCCTTGGTGTCCTCCGGTGTCAGGGGCGGCTCGTCCATGAGGGCCAGCTCTCCGTCGACGCGGATCACGGGCGGGCTCCCCGCCTTGATGTGCAGGTCCGACGCGTTGCGCGCCATCATCTCGCTGAGCAGATCATCGATGGGTTTCATGCTGCAGCCCCAGTCACTCGTGTACTCTCTCCGTCTCCTTGTTCGGCAGAACCGGCCAAAAGCTTACCTCTCCGCACCGTCCGTCGCCGGTATTCTTTGGGCACTGAGGCTGGAGAGAGGCGAAGGGCCCGGCTGCGGTACGGCAGCCGGGCCCTTCGCGAAGGTCAGAAGCCGTCGGCGAGAACCCTAGAACCGGCCGCCGATCCAGGCGTCACGGCCGGTGAACGTGCCGTAGCGCACGACGTCGCCCGTGTGCGGGGCCTCGATGCAGGTGGTCCCGCCCACGAAGATGGCCACGTGATGACTGAAGCTGGCGTTGCCGAAGAAGATGAGGTCGCCGGGGCGCAGGTCGGTCAGGGCGACCGGCAAGCTCGAGCGCTGCTGGTCGGTGGCGCCGTGCGACATGCCGATGCCGATCTGCGCATAGCAGTACATGGTGAGGCCGGAGCAGTCGAACCCGCTCGGGCCTGCGCCGCCCCACACGTACGGGACGCCGAAGTACCTCTGCGCGATGGCGACGACGTCCGGGTGACCTGGACTGTTGGGGTCGACCTTGGGGATGGGGCCGGAGAAGCCGGTGAGCGCCAGCCGTGCGCGCAGGCGCGCCCGGGCCTTCAGGCGCTTGATCTGCTTCTCGATGTCCCTGGTCAGATCCCGCAGCTTGCCCTCGAGCGAGATGAGCTCGTTCTTGTGCTGCTCGCGCTCGGCGACGAGTCGGGCGGCGGACTTCTCGTCAGCCTCGAGCTTGAGCCGACGGTCCTTGATGTCACGTTTGTAGGCGGCGATGGCGTGAACGGTGTCGACGTCGCTGTTGCCCAGACGCTCCATCATGTCCATCTGGCTGATGAGGTCGTCGAAGCTGTTCGCCTGGAAGATGACATCGACGACGCCGACGTCGCGTGCCTTGTAGATGTTCTCCGCGCGGATCACGAGTTGCTCGCTGGCACGCCCGAGGTTCTCGCGGGCCGCCTCGAGCAGGCGCTGGTTCTCGTCGATCTGCGCCTGCACGGTCTCGAGCTGGACTGACGCCTGGTTGTACTTCTCGACGGCGATCTCCGACTTCACGGAGACGTCGCTGAGGCGCGCCTCGACGGCCTTCAGGCGCGCCTTGGCCTGGGCGACGGTGCCGGCGGGGGCTGCCGGCGCGGCGATGAGCAAGAGCGCGACGAGGCCGAACGCGGCGACGATGGCGGTGCGGATGAATGAACTGCGGTGCGTCACTCGGTCATGTCCTCCGGCGTCACTCGCGTGGTGACGCGCGGCCGCCTTGCGCGGTTCGGGGTGAGAACGTATTCGAGCCTGAGGGCGCGTTCCCTACGCGAACGTAGGAACGCGCCCTCAGGCTCGCGGTAGATCAGGGCCGGCCGCCGATCCAGGCGCCGCTGATCGAGCCGTAGCTGACGACGGCGCCGGTGTGCGGAGCGTGGATCATGCTGCCGCCGCCGGCGTAGATGCCCACGTGGTGGCTGTAGCTGGCGCTGCCGAAGAAGACGAGGTCGCCGGGCTGCAAGGCGTTCAGCGGCACCGGTGTGCTGGACTGCTGCTGGGCGGTGGCGCCGTGCGAGAGACCGATGCCGATCTGCGCGTAGCAGTACATCGCGAGGCCCGAGCAGTCGAAGCCGCTCGGACCGGCGCCGCCGTACACATAGGGCACGCCGAGGTAGCGCTGGGCGATGCCGACGACGGCGGAGTGGCCGGAGCCGCCCGGGTCGACGAAGGTGCCGCCACCGCCACCGCCACCGCTGGAACCGCTGGTCGCAGCCTGCTGCTGCGCGGCTTCAGCTGCGGCCCGCGCTGCGGCAGCCTGCTGCTCCTGGAGGCGCTTGATGTCGGCCTTGATCCCGGCCGTCATCCGCTCGAGCTTGCTCTGCAGGCCCTCGACCTCGGCCTTGTGTGCGGAGGCCGACGTGACCAGCTTGGCGGCCGCCTTCTTGTCGGCCCCGAGCTTGACGCGGCGGTCCTTGATGTCCAGCCGGTAGGCGGCGATGCTCTTGACGGTGTCGACGTCGCTGTTGCCCAGACGCTCCATGACGTCGAGTTGCGTAACCAGATCGTCGAAGCTGCTGGCGGCGAAGATCACGTCGACGACGCCGACGTCGCGGGTCTTGTAGATGCTCTCGGCGCGCGCGGACAGCTGCTCGTTGGCGACCTCGAGGTTGTACTCGGCGACCTTGAGGAGGTGCTCGTTCTCCTTGATCTGCGCCTGGACCGTGGCGAGCTGCGATGTGGCCTGGTTGTACTTCTCCACGGCCACGTCGGCCTGCTGGTAGACGGTCTGCAGCTTGGCCTGAACCTGGCGCAGCTGCGCCTTCTTGCTGCTGACGGGGGAAGCGAAGGTGGAGGAGGTGAAGGTGAGGAGGAGAAGGAAGGTGCCGAGGAGGACGGAGAGCGTAGCGATCCGTGGTCTGCCGTTCACTGCATCGCCTCCTCTGGGCGGGGCGCCCTGCGCGTCCTGCCCTCGTCGAGGTGAGCCCTGCGTGCCTTGCTCCGGTTCTGCCGCGCCGCACATGCGGGCGTCAGACTCACCAAACTCAAGTACAAAACCCTAGCAGCCGGCGGCCGTCGTGACAACCGCGCCGGCCCGCCGGTCGGAGCTCCTCGAGCGGGCCGGGTGGGCTGCGCCAGATGTCTACCGGCGTGCCCCGCCGCTTCCGCGCGTCAGTCGGCGCCGGCGGCGCGACGCACCACGCCGCGAGGCGTCGGGCGCGGCCACTTGCGCTTGAGCGCCTTGATGAAAGCCTGGTTGCGCGCGTCTCTGCGCCAGTTGCGGATGATCACCATGCCCCAGCCGTGGAACAGCAGCTGCTTGGTGAACTGGAAGGTGAAGATGTAGCGCAGCCACGTGCGCAGCGAGTAGAAGCGCATGTAGCCGCGGAGCACCTCGATCTGCAGTTCGTAGGGCGTCATGCGCGCGGGCTCGAAGACGGCGTGGTGGGCGTCGTAGAGCTCCCAGCGCTTGTCGAAGATGCGCCCGGACTCGTCGAACTCCTGGTACTGCAGCGTCCCGGGCAGCGGAGTGAGGATGTTCAACATCACCGTGTCGATCTTGTTCTTGATGGCGAAGGAGACCGTGTCCCGGACCGTCTGCACGTCGTCGTGATCGGCGCCGAGCACGAACATACCGTGGCTCTTGATCCCGTAGTCGTGCAGGATCTTGATGGCCCGTTCGATGTCGGCCACCGTCTGCGACTTCTCGTACTCGTCGAGAGTCTCCTGGTTGACCGACTCGAGCCCGAGATACACGAGCTGGCACCCCGAGCGGCGCATGAGGTCGAGCAGCTCGGGGTCCTTCACGACGTCGGTCCGCACCTGGGCGGACCATGGGATGACGAGGTCCTCATCGATCATCATCTGCAGCAGTCTCTTGAGGCGCTTACGGTTGGCCGCCATGTTGTCGTCGTAGAAGAAGATGCGCTGCGGGCGCTTGTCCTTGAGCTCGGCGACCACGCTCTCCGCGCTGCGGAAGCGGTACTTCTTGCCGAACATGGCGGTCACCGAGCAGAAGGTGCAGTCGAAGGGGCAGCCCCAGCTGGTCATGATCGGCATCGTCGTGAGCTTGTCACTGCCGACGAGCAGGCGGAGGTCGGGGAACGGCAGCTCGTCAAGATCGGCGAGGGCCTCGCGCGGCGGGTTGTGCACGGCGACGCCGTCCCGCGCGAACGAGAGACCGGCGATGGTGTCGAGCTCGCGGTCGCCGGCGAGCGCCTCCAGGAGTTCCAGCATGAGCTGTTCGCCGCCCTCGCCGCGGGCGACGTAGTCGACGTGCTCGAGCGCCTCGTCGGCCATGAAGGTGACGTGTGAGCCGCCGATGACGACGGGGATGCCGCGGCCGCGGAGGTCGTCGGCGAACTCGTAGGCGATCGACGCCGTGGAGGTCGTGCTCGAGATCCCGACGAGCTCCGAACTGTTGACGTCGTCCCAATCGATGGGCGCCATCGTCGGGTTGTACACGAGCACGTCGTGACCGTGCTCCTTGAGTGCGGCGGCGATGATCGGCAACCCCAGGCGGGGGAGGAGGACCTTCGCCCACACGTGCATCCCGGGCGGCTCGGGCTCGATGAGTCGGATCTTCATGACGCTCCTTGGAACGGGGAGTGGACCCTCGGGGACATCAGACCGGTCCGCGGCTGGTCCGCGGTACCGTCCGGGCGGTCACCGGGTTGTTGACGATGATCGCAGGTCCTGCCGCTGCCCGGCCGGACAGACGCCTCGTGGACCTGCACCTTCAAGTGACAGCATATCGCAGCACATACGGGGCGGCGCCGGCCGGCCCTTCGGAGGACCGCTGGTCGGCGGGCGTCTAGAAGAGCGCGGCGATCCCCGTCCCGGCGAGGTAGACGCCGGCGGCGACGAGGCCTGCCGCCGGCAACGTCAGCACCCAGGCGGTGAGGATGTTTCCGGCGACGCCCCAGCGTACGGCGGAGAGGCGCTGGGTGGAACCGACGCCCATGATCGAGGCCGTGATCGTGTGCGTGGTCGAGACGGGGACGCCGAAGTGCGTGGCCAGCTGGATGACGCTGGCGGCGGCGGTCTCTGCCGCGAACCCATGGATGGGGTCGAGCTTGATGACCTTGGACCCGAGCGTGTGGATGATGCGCCAGCCGCCCGAGTACGTGCCCAGGGCCATGGCGAGCGCGCAGGTGATCTTGACCCACAGCGGCACCTCGAAGGTGGCGATCTCGCCGCTGGCGAACAGTGCCAGCGTGATGATGCCCATCGTCTTCTGCGCGTCGTTGGCGCCGTGTGAGAAGGCCATGAACCCCGCGGAGATGGGCTGCAGGCGCCGGAACCACCTGTTGACGGGCTGCTGCTGTCGCTTGCGTACCAGCCAGATGAGCCCCGTCATGAGCACCCACGCGCCCACGAAACCCAAGAAGGGCGAGCCGAGCATCGGCAGGATGATCTTCTCGAAGACGCCGCTCCAGATGACGCCGTCGACGCCCGCCTTGGCGATCATGGCGCCGATGAGGCCGCCGAAGAGCGCATGCGAGGAGCTGGACGGGATGCCGAAGTACCACGTGGTGAAGTTCCACACGACGGCGCCGATGAGGGCGGCGAGGACGAGCGGCAGGGAGACGAGGTCGGTGTTCACGATCCCTTCGCCCACGGTCTTGGCGACGCCCGTGGAGACGAGTGCGCCCAGCAGGTTGAGGCTCGCCGCCATGAGCACCGCGACACGCGGCGAGAGGGCGCGCGTCGACACCGAGGTGGCGATCGAGTTGGCGGTGTCGTGGAAGCCGTTGGTGTAGTCGAAGACGAGCGCCAGAGCGACGATCGCGATGAGGAGGACCACGGCCTGTTCTCAGGTCAGTTGTGCTTGAGGACGATGCTCTCGATGACGTTGGCGACGTGCTCGCACTCGTCGATCGCGGCCTCGAGCATCTCGTAGATGTCTTTCCACTTGATGATGTCGGTGCACGTCATGTCGCCATCGAAGAGGCTGGCGATGGCGTCACGCAGGATGCGGTCGCCGTCGTTCTCCAGGCTGTTGATGGCGATGATGCGCTCGTCGAGGCCCTTGGGCTTCTCGAGGTTGTCCATGCACTCCTTGAGGAGCGGGGTGGCCTTGGCGATGACCTCCGCCTGACGTCGCGCCTGCTCGGTCGTCTCGCCCACCCGGTAGAGCATCACCATGTCGGCGGCGGCCTCGATGTTGTCGAGGATCTCGTCCGTCGTGGCCACGAGGTCGTAGATGTCCTCGCGGTCGATGGGCGTGATGAACGACTTGTTGAGGCGGCGCACGATGTCGTGCACGATCTTGTCGCCCACATGCTCGTGCTCGAGGATCGAGGCGGCGATGCCCTTGCGGTCGCCATCGTGCATGAATTTCACGAGTAGTTGGGCGGCCGCATCGAGATTGGCCGCCAACTCAGAGAACAGCCGAAAGTAGTCGTGGTCCTTGGGAACCAGACTCAGTTTCACACGGGCTCCTTTCCCCTACCTGCCCTGTGCCGCGCGTAATCGTATACGGAATGCGGCGGTGCGCAACCCCATCGGGTGCACCGCGGCGCGGCCTCGTCCACCCGGGCCGGTCAGCGCCGTCGCACCGTCACCCGGCCCGCAGGGGCCGGCGTTGCCGGGCGCGGCGACGGAGATGGCGGCTTCGGCTTCAGGAGGACGACCATACTACCGTTTAGTACGTTGAGAGGCCGCTGCCCCCGAGCTTGGCGGCCAGCCGACGTTAGGAGGTCGATATGAAGAGACTGATGCCGATCGTGCTGGTGCTGGTGCTGGCGCTGGCCGTCGTGCCGCTGGCCGCCGCAGGCGGAAAGTCGGGCAAGGGCAAGGCCCACGGCAAGTACAAGTTCAACGCCGTCGGGAAGCTGCTGACGGTCACCGAGGCGGTTGCCGCCGACGACACCGTCGAACCCGCCACGCCGGCCACGCCGGCCATGGTGACCATCTGGGTCAAGGCCGGGACGAAGACCGTGAGAGCGTATCGCAAAGTCGAAGCGGGACTGCCCATGGTCGTCGCCGAGAACGCGCGCCTGCGGTTGGTGACGGCTGACGGCTGCGTCAAGGTACCCTTGGCGCAGTTGAACGACGAGCAGCTCAAGATGGCGAAGGTCAAGGCCCGCGGACGCATCAGCGGGAGCGGTACCGAGCGCGTGTTCACCGTCCACTTCCTGAAGGTGAAGGCGCCGGCCGGCTACGTCGCGCCGTCGCCTCCTCCTGCGCCTACGCCGTAACTCTCGATAGCAGACACGGGGCGCCGGACGGCGCCTCGAGAGGGCCGGAGGCGCCGCTCGCGGGCGGCGCCCCCGGCTCTTTGTTCAGGCCGCCCGCGCATCTCTCATCGCCTCGTGGCGCCGCGGTCCCGCCGAGTGTCTTCCTCGCCTGTATTCGGTAGAGTGCACCCCGATGACTGCCGATCACGACGCATACTTCGAAGAGGTCGAGGCCAGGTTCGACAACGCCCACGACCTCGACCTCGGGCTGGAAGAGGAGTTCCAGATCCTCGACCCTCAGACGCTCGCGCTCACGCCCGGCTTCGAGCCGCTGCGCGACTCCGCGCCGCCGCGCCTGCGCGAGCGCATCGCCGGGGAGCTGCTGACCTCGGAGATCGAGGTCTCCACGCCGCGCACCCTGCACTTCGGGCAGGCGGCGAAGCAGCTCGTGCTCAACCGTGCGGAGCTCTTCGCCCACGCGGATGCCCGGGGCTACGCGCTCGGGTCCACCGGTACGCACCCCTTCTCGGGCTGGAAGGACCAGCAGATCATCGACACGCCGCACTACCAGCTGGTCGAGGACCGGCTCAAGTACGTGGCGTGGCGCAACAACACCTGGGCGGCGCACGTCCACGTCGGCGTGCGCGGCTGCGACCGGGCGGTGGCCATCTGCGATGCGCTGCGGACCTACCTGCCGCACCTCCTCGCGCTGTCGGCCAATTCACCGTTCATCGAGGACGTCTGGACGCAACTGCACTCGGTGCGCACACAGACGTTCGTGCGCATGTTCCCGCGCTGCGGCATCCCCGACGTCTTCGGCACCTGGGCGGAGCATCGCCGCTTCTACGAGGAGCTCGTCGACACCAACTGCATCCAGGAGTTCACGCAGGTGTGGTGGTCGGTGCGTCCGCACCATCGTTTCGGCACCGTGGAGGTCCGCATCTGCGACGCCCAGACCGAAGCATGGCAGAGCCTTGCGATCTCGTCCCTCACCGTGGGCCTGATCGCCCATCTGGGACGCATCTACGACGAGGGCATGCCGCTGCCGATCCTCGAGACGCGGTATATCGAGGAGAATCTGTGGCGGGCCATCCGCTTCGGCCTGGACGGCAAGCTGGTCGACTGGGTGATGGGGGAGGAGCTGCCGGCCGCCGACGCGGTGCGGCACCTGGTCGAGCTGGCGGCGCCGTACGCCGACGGCATCGGTCTGAGTCCGCACCTCGCCGACGTGGAGCGGATCCTGCGGGACGGCAACGGGGCCCAGCAGCAGTCTCGAGCGCACATCGAGGGAGGAAGTCTCCTCGACGTGTTCGCCGGGACGGTCACGGATGCGCACAGGAGTTCGATCGCCCAAACAGCCGATATGCAGAGAGGTCAATCATGAACGACTCCGGCGATCGCGAACGCGTGACCTCCGACGAGGAGCGCGCTCGCGCCCTTCTCGAGCAGCTGAAGAGTGTGCATGCCTTCGATCTTGCCTACGAGACGATGGTCGGGCTCCTCACCTTCGGCACCCAGAAGATGGGACTTTCGGAGGAGACGCGGCCGGTCCGCGATTTGACCGACGCCCGCCTCTCCATCGAGCTGATCCGGGCCACGCTCGAGGTCGTCGAGCGCGAGCAGGGTGACGAGCGCACACGCGGCCTCCGCGACGCCCTGGCGCAGATGCAGCTGGCGTACGGGCATGCCGTGCAGCTCGCCAACGCCGAACGGGCGGCGGCGCCGGATGCGGGCGTGGGCGAGGCGGCGGCCGGCGAGACCGGAGAGGGCGAAACGGCGCCGGATGCAGGCGACAGAGAAGCGGCGCCGGATGCAGGCGACGGAGACACGGCGCCGGATGTGGCCGAGGCGACGGTCGGCGAGACAGGAGAGCCCGCGGAGCCGAGGCAGCCGGCGGGCACGAAGAAGCCGGCCGCGAAGAAGAAGCCGGCGGCGAAGAAGAAGCCGGCCGGCGACAGCTGATCAGCCGCGTAGCCGAGCGAACGAGGGGGGGCGCCGTCGGCGCACCGCTCTGCCGGCGGGTCAGGCGCCGGCGAGCGCCCAGAAGAGGGGCTCGCCCAGCACGTTGCCGGGCTCCACGACGATGAACTCCTCGTCGTGCGGCCCGGCCACCAGTTTCTCGAGAAAGCGCAGCGAACCGGTGAGGCGCTCGAGCGGAAGCTCGTAGAACGCGCTCACGGTCTCGAGGTACTCCTGCTTGTCGTCAAGGCCCTTGACGCCCGGCGTCTCGATCACGGCCACACGCGTGTAGTGCTCCATGATGAGCCGCGCCACGCGCTGCGCCCTCTCCTCGCCGTACTTGGGGATGATCTGCAGGTACTCCTTGTACGGGTCGTCGATGAAGTCGACCCACCCGCGGGTGTAGTAGTACGTCCCCGGCTGCGCGCCGTGCTCCTCGAGGTAACGCGCGCGAGAGCCCAGAAGCAGCGAGATGCAGTCGTCGACCGCCGGCAGCACGAGATGGTGGTCACGCGCTTCGAGGCCCACGGTGCCGTTGCTGCAGCGGCCGCAGCAGAGGAGGATGTCGCGAGCCCCGGAGGTGCCGTCGATGCGCTCCTGCAGGGCGCTGCGCAGTTTGTCCGGGTAGTCGTGCAGCGCGCCGTCGACGAACTCGATCTCGAGGTCGCGCCCGTCGCGTTCGAGCACGCGCTCGATCTCGTTACGGAGCACTTCACAGCTGATGATCTTGGGCGCCGGCGACATGAGCGCATGGTAACAGGACCATCCCGGTCCTGTCGCTCCGCGGTCACGTGCCGGCGCCTCACGCGCGCCCGCCCTCCACATGTACGCGGTCACATCGCCTGCGGTAGCATGGTCATCGCGCCTTCCTGGGTGACATCATCGCGTTGCGGCTCCCTGACGGGCTCGCGCGCTGGAGCATGAGGAGGACCTCGTGAGCGTCAACAGACTGCTCGTCGCCGGCGCCGGCCAGATGGGCGCCGGCATCGTCCAGGTCTCGGCCGTCGCCGGGCTCGACGTCGTCATGATCGACGTGGCCGACGAGTTCCTCGCGCGCGGTATGGCGGGCATCGAGAAGGGTCTCGGAAGGCTGGTCGACAAGGGCCGCATGGAGGCTTCCGCCCGTGACGCGGCCCTGGCGCGGATCACGGCGAGCACCGACATGGGCGCCGGCGCCGACGCCGATCTCTTCATCGAGGCGGCGCCCGAGTCGATGGAGCTCAAGCAGGGTCTCTTCGAGCAGGCCGCTGCCCTGCTGCGGGCGGACGCGATCATCGCATCCAATACTTCCAGCCTCTCGGTGAGCGCGCTCGCCGCGTCCGTGACCGGGCCCGAGCGCTTCGTCGGCATCCACTTCTTCAACCCCGTGCCGCTGATGGCGCTCGTAGAGGTCGTGCGCGGCGACCAGACGAGCGACGAGACGCTCGCCGCCGCCAGGGCGTTCGCGGAGACGGTCGGCAAGACCGCGATCACCGTCGAGGACTCCCCCGGGTTCGTCGTAAACCGCATCCTCTTCCCGATGATCAACGAAGCCGCCAGCGCCTTCGCCGAGGGCGTGGCCAGTGCCGGGGACATCGACACGGGCATGAAGCTCGGCGCCAACTGGCCCATGGGCCCGCTGGCCCTCGCCGATCTCGTGGGCCTCGACACGACGAAGGCGATCCTCGAGACGCTCGAGCGCGAGCTCGGCGACCCCAAGTACAAGCCGGCGGCGGTGCTCGGAGAGCTCGTCGACGCCGGCAAGCTCGGCCGCAAGAGCGGCGCCGGCTTCTATGACTACGGGAGGTGACGCGGCCATGAGCACGGCGCGCGAGGGCTACGTCCAGGTCTACACGGGTGACGGCAAGGGCAAGACGACCGCCGCCCTGGGGCTTGTGCTGCGCGCGCTGGGCCAGGGACTGCGGCCGGCCGTGCTCCAGTTCATGAAGGGCGACCCCACCTGGGGGGAGATCGTCACCCTCACCAAGCTCGGCGTGCCGGTGCAGCAGTGTGGGCTCGACCACTGGGTGCTCAAGGGCGAGGCCTCGGAAGAGGACCTCGCCGCCGCCGCCGCCGGGCTCGACAGGGCGAAGGCCCTGGTCGACGGCGGCGAGTTCGACCTGGTCGTCCTCGACGAGCTCGTGACCGCGATCTTCTTCGAGCTCGTCCCCGTGAGCCGGGTGCTCGAGCTCATGGCCGGCAAGCCGGCCGCCGTCGAGCTCGTGATCACCGGCCGCCGCGCGCCCGACGAACTGGTCGAGGCGGCCGACCTCGTCACCGAGATGCGCCCGCTCAAGCACTACTACGATGCCGGCGTGCAGGCGCGGCCGGGCATCGAGTTCTGAGGGAGACGCGCCAATGACCCACACGCTGATCTACCCGCACACGACCGTCCACGACGCCGCCGGCCACCTCGAGATCGGTGGCTGCGACGTGGTCGACCTCGCGCGGGAGTTCGGCACGCCGCTCTTCATCTACGACGAGCAGACGCTGCGCGACCAGTGCCGCGCGTACCACGCGGCGTTCGGCGCGCGCACCGACCTCTACGAGATCGTCTACGCGAGCAAGGCGTTCAGCTGCCGCGCGATGGCGGAGCTGGTCGCGCAGGAGGACCTCTCGCTCGACGTCGCCACCGGCGGCGAGCTGGCAGCAGCCCGCGCCGCCGGGTTCCCGCCGCGGCGCATCTACTTCCACGGCAACAACAAGTCGGCGATCGAGATCGAGGCCGGCCTCGACGCCGGTATCGGTCACTTCGTCGTCGATTCTTTCGAAGAGATCGAGCGGCTCGAGGCGGCGGCCGCGGCGCGGGACCGCGTCCAGGATGTGCTGGTGCGCGTCACGCCCGGTGTGCGCCCCAACACGCACGACTTCATCCAGACCGGCCAGCAGGACAGCAAGTTCGGCTTCGGGCTGGCCGACGGGCTCGCGCAGGAGGCGGTGCGCCGCCTCAGGGACGCGCCCCACCTGAGGCTCGTCGGCGTCCACGCGCACATCGGCTCGCAGATCTTCGCGCTCGACTCGTACCGCCGCGAGGTCGAGGTGCTCTTCATCGCCCTCGACGAGTGGCGCCGCGACTTCGGCTTCGCGTGCTGCATCTTCAACATCGGCGGCGGCCTCGGCATCCGCTACACCGAGGCGGACCAGCCCAGCTCGATCGCGGATTTCGCCGAGATCGCGGTCGACGCGGTGCGCGCCGGCGCCGAGAAGCACGACATGGAGATGCCCAAGCTCTTCGTCGAGCCGGGACGCAGCATCGCCGGCAAGGCGGCGGTGACCGCGTACACCGTCGGCACGGTCAAGGTCATCCCCGGCGTGCGCACCTATGTGGCCGTGGACGGGGGGATGAGCGACAACCTGCGCCCGATGCTCTACGACTCGAAGTACGAGGCGATGCTGGCGAACAAGGCGGAGGTGCCGGCGACAGATGTCGTCACCGTCGCCGGCAAGCACTGCGAGTCCGGCGACGTGCTGGTGCGCGACGTGCACATCGCTCCGCCGGAGCCGGGCGACATCCTCGTCACCCCGGGCACCGGCGCGTACGGGTACGCGATGGCCAACAACTACAACGCGCAGCCGCGCCCGGCCGTGGTCATGGTCGGCGACGGCCAGGCGCGCGTCATCATCGCACGAGAGACCTGGGACGACGTGCTGCGCCTGCAGCGGTCGCTCGGTCAGTGACGACCCCGCGACGACGGAGGACACCACAGTGGACAAGGTAGGCATCGGACTCCTCGGGTACGGCACCGTCGGATCCGGCGTGGGCAAGCTGCTCAAGAAGAACGCCGACGACATCACGCTGGCCACCGGCAAAGAGGTCGTCCTGAAGCGGGTCCTCGAGAAGGACCCCACCTTCAGTCATCCGGACCTCGACCCGGCGCTTCTCACGACGCGCGTCGAGGACATCCTCGAGGACCCCGCTATCCAGATCGTCGTCGAGCTGATCGGCGGGGTGGGCGCGGCGCTCGAGTTCCAGCTCCGCGCCCTCAAGGCCGGCAAGAACGTGGTGACCGCCAACAAGCAGCTCCTGGCGCAGCACGGCGCCGAGCTGTTCGCCGCCGCCGAGCAGAGCGGTGTGCACCTCCGCTTTGAGGCGAGCGCCGTCGGCGCCGTCCCGGTCATCAAGGTCCTGCGCGAGTCGCTGGTCGCCGCGGAGGTCGACACGGTCTTCGGCATCGTGAACGGCACGACCAACTACATGCTCAGCGCCATGGCCGAGACTGGGGCCGACTACGACGACGTGCTCAAGGAGGCCCAGCGCCTCGGCTACGCGGAGGCCGACCCTACCGAGGACGTGAACGGCAAGGACGCGGCCGCCAAGATGGCGATCCTCAGCTCCATCGCCTTCCACAGCCGCACGGGCCTCGACGACGTGCCGTACGAGGGCATCACCAAGGTGACCGCGGCCGACATCGCTCACGGCGCCCGACTCGGTCTCGCCGCCAAGCTTCTCGGCGTCGCCAAGCTCATCAATGGGCGCATGAACGTCCGCGTGTACCCGGCCTTCATCCCCAGGACGCATCCTCTTGCCGGCGTCACGGGCGCCTACAACGCGGTCTTTCTGACGAGCGACACCTTCGACGAGATCATGCTCTTCGGCCCCGGCGCCGGCAGCGTGCCGACCGCGTCGGCGGTGATCGGTGACGTCGTCTCCGTGGTCAACACGGTGAAGGGCAGCTTCGTGCAGAACTGCCTGTGCTACAAGGACGTCCCGTTCTTCCCCGACGCCGACATGGTCTCGAGGTTCTACCTCAGGGTGAGGGTGAACGATCAGCCGGGCGTGCTCGCCAAGGTGAGCGCGCTGTTCGGCGATCACGGCGTCAGCATCCACTCCATGGTCCAGGAGGGCGGCGGCGACGAAGCCGAGCTCGTCCTGCTGCTCCACCCCGTCCGCGAGGCGCAGTTCTTCGCCGCCCTCGACCAGATCAGTGCGCTCCCCGACGTGCACGGTGACCCAGCCGTCATCCGTGTCGAGGGCGACTCCTGAATGGCCGCCGCAGGCACGCAATCGTGCGGGGCGGGGCGGCGGCCCTGCACCACAGCCGTCGTAAGCTAGCTAGCGAGCGGGGCGCCGGAGGATCACCGCTCCGCGGCGCTCAGAGGAGAGGAGACACGTGATGAGTGCGAGTACCAAGGGCCGCATCGGCATCCTCACCGGCGGTGGCGACATCCCAGGGCTCAACCAGGCGATCCGTGGCGTGACGCTACGCGCCTTGAGCGAGGGTTTCGAGGTGGTCGGCATCCGTCGCGGCTGGGCAGGGCTCGTCGAGCCGAAGCGTGAGGACGGCGCGGACAACAGCGCGTGGGTGCTGCCGCTGACGCGCGAGCTGGTGGAGCGGTACGCGTACTCCGGCGGCACGTTCCTCCACTCGTCGCGCACGCGTCCGAGCGCGGTGCCGGCCAAGGACGTGCCCGCGCACCTCAAGGACAAGTACACGGCGGAGAAGAACGACCTCAGCGACGAGGTGATCGCCAACCTCGAGTATCTCGGCATCGACTATCTCGTGCCGGCCGGCGGCGACGATACGCTCAGCTACGGTGTCGAGCTGGGCCGCCGCGGCTTCCCCGTCATCGCCATCCCCAAGACGATGGACAACGACGTGCCCGGCACCGACTACTGCATGGGCTTCGGGACCTGCGTGAACCGCACCATCGAGATGGCCCGACAGGTGACCAGCTCCGCTGCCTCGCACGAGCGCATCGTCGTGCTCGAGGTCTTCGGGCGCTACGCCGGCTTCACGGCGCTCCTCCCGACCTTTGCCGGCGCCGCCGACCGCTGCCTGATCCCCGAGCATGAGTTCGACGTCGAGCAGCTCACCGAGCTCCTGGTCGCCGACCGGAACGGCCGGCCGGAGGGCTACTCGGTCTGCATCGTCAGCGAGGGCGCCATGCCCGCCGGCGGCGAGATGGTCTTCATGGGCGGGGAGAAGGACCAGTACGGCCACGCCAAGCTCGGTGGGATCGGTCAGCGTGTGAGCGCCCGCGTCAAGGAGCTCGCGCCGCAGTTCAACGGCGGCAAGAAGATAGACATGATCAGCATGAACCTCGGGTACCTCGTGCGCAGTGGCGCGCCGGACGCGATCGACTGCATCGTGCCGACCGCCTACGGCAACCTCGCCGTGGACCTGATCCTGAAGGGCGAGGCCGGCCGCATGGTCGCGCTTCGCGACGGCAGCTACGGGTCCGTGCCGATCGAGGAGGTGGTCGCCACCAAGAAGGTCGTCGACGTCGCGCGCTGCTATGACACTGAGCGGTACCGGCCCAGGTACGACGGACTCGCCGGGCTGCCGCTGATGGTGCTGGGCGGGGCCGGGTGAGCGATCACCTGCGATCCGGGTGTGCGTGCCCGCCCGGGAGGAGGGGCTGATGCGCAAGCGAGTACTTCTGGTCCCCGACGGCATGGCCGACGAGCCGCAGGCCGCGCTGGGAGGTAGGACGCCGCTCGAGGAGGCCCGGACGCCGGTCATGGACGGCCTCGCGCGTGGCGGCATCGTCGGGCTCGTCCGCACGGTGCCCGAGGGCATGACCCCGGGCAGTGACTGCGCCAACCTCGCGGTGCTCGGCTACGACCCGACCAAAGTGTTCTCCGGTCGCAGCCCGCTCGAGGCGGCGAGCATCGGCGTCGAGCTCGCTCCGGGCGACGTCTCGTACCGGCTCAATCTGGTGACCGTGACCGGCGGGATCATGACGGACCACACGGGCGGCCACGTGGACACCGGCGAGGCCCGCCGCTGCGTGGAGGCCCTCGAGGCCGAGCTGGGCGGGGCCCCCTACGAGTTCCACACCGGCGTGAGCTACCGGCACCTCTTCGTCTGGCGTGGCGGCGAGACCGTGGCGTGCACGCCGCCGCACGACATCCTCGATCGACCGGTCGCCGGCTACCTGCCCGGCGTCGCCGCCAGCCCCGATGGCGTCGTAGCGCCGGGCTCACCGGCAGCCGTCCTCGGCGACCTGCTGGCGCGCGCCGACGCGGTGCTGGAACGCGTCCGCCCCGGCACGAGCGCGTGGTTCTGGGGCGAGGGGACGGCGCCGGCCATGCCCCGGTTCAGGGACCTGTACGGCCTCAGCGGCGCCGTCGTCGGGGCCGTCGACCTGGTGCGAGGGATCGGCCGCCTGGCCGGGTTCGACGTCCTCGACGTGCCCGGCGCGACGGGCGACCTCGACACCGACTACGGCGCCAAGGCGCGCGCCGCGGTGGCGGCGCTCGCCGATCACGACGTCGTCTGGGTGCACGTGGAGGCGCCCGACGAGGCCGGGCACATGGGCGACCTGCGCGAGAAGGTCCGCGCCATCGAGCGCGTGGACGCGGAGGTGCTCGCGCCGATCACCGCCGCTCACGAGCGGCCGGCGGTGCTGGTGGTCCCGGACCATCTCACGCCGCTGCGCACGCGCACGCATGCGCCGGGCCCGGTGCCCTTCGTCATCAGCGAGCCGCTGCCGGGCGCCGGCGGGGGCGGAGCGATGGCCTTCGGCGAGTCGCAGGCGGCCGCGACCGGGCTCCTTGTTGCGGACGGTCCGGCGCTGATGCGGCTGTTCCTCGAGTCGACCGGGTAAGAACCCGCCGGCGGCGTCGGCGCTCCGGCGGATGCCGGCAAAACGCGAGCCGGGGAGGCGTGGCCGCGATGAGCGGGTCCCAGGAACAGCCAGAGCGTCCGTCCACCGCACGTGACCGCGCGGCGGGCGAGCCCGTCGTCACGACCAGCGCCGAGCGCTACGTGATGAGCGGGGGCCGCGCGTCGCATCTCGCCGTCAAGGAGGGCGACCTCTTCCTCTACTCCAACGAGCTCGGCCAGGTGCCCGGCGCCGAGAATTCGGTCCTCGGCCTCTACTACCGCGATACGAGATACCTGAGCCGGTACGAGTTGACCGTCGCCGGCCGTCAGCCGGTGCTGCTCAGCGCCAGCGCCGACCGCGGGTATGCCGCGACGGTCGAATTGACCAACCTCGAGGCGCGCACGGCCGACGGGCGCACACTTCCGCAGGCGAGCGTGCACGTGCGACGTACGCGCCTCGTGGCCGACCGCCTCTACGAGCTTCTGCGGGTGCGCAACTATCACGACCGTCACGTCGACCTTGTCGTCGATCTGCACTTCGAAGCCGACTTCGCCGACCTCTTCGAGGTCCGCGGCAGCCGGCGCCGGCGCCGAGGTTCGCGCCTCGGGCCGCAGATGAGCGACGGGACCCTCACCTTGTCCTATCTGGGACTCGACGACGTGGCTCGCCAGACGATCATCCGGTTCCACGACAGGCCGGAGTCGCTCAAGCGGGGCCGGGCGCGCTTCCGCCTGCAGCTCCCGCCGGGCGAGCGCGCGGTCATCCGCTACGACGTGCAGGTGGTGGGCCCCGAGGCGCCGGGCGAGATCGGCGGCGAGTTCAACGCTCGCCTCGGCTCTCTTCGCCGCGATCACGAGCGCTGGGAGTCCGGGGCCACCGACATGTTCACCGACAACGAGCAGGTCAATCGCGCGCTCCGCCGCGGCCAGCAGGACCTGCGCACGCTCTCGACCGTCGTCGACGGGGAGCGTATCCCGCTGGCCGGCGTGCCCTGGTTCGTGGCGCCGTTCGGCCGGGAGATGGCCTTTGTCGGTCTCCAGACGCTGCTCCTCGACCTCCGCTGGGCGCAGGCCGCGGTCTCGTTCCTCGCCCGCCTTCAGGGCACGCAGGACAGCACGTTCCGAGAGGAACAGCCCGGCAAGATCATGCACGAGTTGCGGCGCGGTGAGATGGCCGGCCTGCGCGCCGTTCCGCACACGCCGTACTTCGGCTCCATCGACGCGACCGCACTCTGGCTGCTCCTGGTCGCCGAGCTCGCGGTGTGGACGGGCGACCTGGATGCGTTCGAGCTGCGCGTCCCGGCCGTCGACGCCGCCCTCCGCTGGGTCGATGGTCCCGGTGATCCCGACGGTGACGGGTTCGTCGAGTACGAACGCCGTTCCCGGGCCGGTCTCCGAAACCAGGGGTGGCGCGACTCCGCCGACGCCGTCCAGCACGACGACGGCACGCCGGTCGAGGGCCTTGTGGCACTGGCCGAATCCCAAGGCTACGTGTACTACGCCAAGCGCCGGCTCGCCGCGGTCTACGGACAGCTCGGCGACGTGGAGCGCGCGGAGCGGCTGTCGCAGGACGCCGCTCGCCTCAAGCGCGCGTTCAACGAGCGTTTCTGGATGGAGGACGAGGGGTTCTACGCGATGGCGCTCGACGGAGAGAAGCGCCAGGTGCGTCCCGTCTCGTCGACGATCGGTCATGCCCTCTGGTCGCGCATCGTCGCCGAAGAGCACGTGCCTGCCGTCGTGGAGCGCCTCATGGCGCCGGACATGTTCACCGGCTGGGGCGTGCGCACGCTGAGCAAGCAGGCGGCCTTCTACAATCCCGTGAGCTTCTACAACGGCAGCGTGTGGCCGTTCGACACCGCGCTCATCGCCAACGGCATGAAGAAGCACGGCTACGTGCAGGAGGCAGGCCGCCTGGCGTGGGGTCTCGTCGAAGCGGCGACGGCGCACGAGTACGCGCGCCTGCCGGAGATCTTCTGCGGCTTCACGCGGCAGTCGACCGACCGACCGGTGTCGTTCCCCATGGCCTGTTCGCCAGACGCCAACTCGTCCGCGGCGCTCTTCCTGGTCCTGCAATCCATGCTGGGGATCTATGCGCAGGCCGAGGAGAACATCGTCTACGTGCACAATCCGGTACTGCCCCGCTGGCTCGGAGAGGTGACGCTCAGCAATCTGCGGGTCGGCCGCACCTCCATGCGCCTGCGCTTTCGCCGCGAGGGCGGGCAGACCAGCTTCTCGGTGCTCGACAAGCAGGGTCCCGGGCGTATCGTGGTGGTAGAGTGACACGCACCTGAGCGGCCGGGGGACGCGCACGATGACCGAGCTCACCATCGCCCACATCAGCGATATCCACGCCGGCTCTCCCTACTTCGTCCCCAGCCTGATGGACCGCGTCGTCGTGGAGCTCAACGAGCTCGAGCCGGACGTGGTCCTCTGTACCGGCGATCTCACCGAGATGGGCTTCCGCCAGGACTACGTGACGGCGAAGGAGCACCTCGCGCGCATCCAGGCGCCCATCGTCGTCATCCCCGGCAACCACGACGCGCGCAACGTCGGGTACGTGCACTTCGAGGAGCTCATCGGCCCGCGATGGCAGACGCTCCTCCTGGACGATGTCGTCATCGTCGCCGTCGACTCGACCGAGCCGGACCTGGACCACGGGCAGATCGGCCGGGCGCAGTACGAATGGCTGCGCGAGGAATACTCGCGCCCGGCCGCCTTCCGCATCTTCATGCTCCACCATCATCTGCTCCCCATCCCCGGGACAGGCCGCGAGCGCAACATCGTCTACGATGCCGGCGACCTGCTCGAGGTCCTGCAGGAGTGCGGCGTCAACCTCGTTCTGTCGGGGCACAAGCACGTACCGTATGCATGGCGCCTCGAGCACCTGTTCGTGGTCAACGCCGGGACCTGCAGCTCACTGCGCCTGCGGGGCAACACCAAAGCGTGCTACAACCTCATCCGCATCGAGGACGACCGCGTGCAAGTGGCCCGCAAGTACCCCTTCCACGGCGAGGAGACGCTCCTCGACTTCATCCCCTCGACGGCGTCGTTCGACAAGTACATCTGCCCCATTCCTCAGGGAGAGGGTCTATAGGCGCCCGCCTGCCACGCGCTGTCGTGCTCATCGACGGCGAGCACTACCCGCCCGTAGTCGCCGCCGCGGTCGCGGGGCTCGGCGACGCGTACTCGGTGCAAGGAGGCATCTTCGCGGGCGGGCGCGAGAAGCTGCGAGGGGGCGACTCCGCCACGCCGGACACCGCGTCCGACCGCAGCGGTTCCGCCGGAGGTCTGGCCGCCCTCGCCGCCGAGGTAGGGCTCCCGCGGCTCGTCGCCGTCGAGCCGCGGACGGCGTCCGTGCACGAGGTCCTCGAAGGCGTGCGCGCCGCGCTGCGCGCGGCGCGCGCCGACGTGCTCGTCGACCTCTCGGACGAGCCGGTCGTCGGCTACCGCGAGCGCTTTCTGCTCATGAGCGCCGCGCTGGCCGAGGGCGCCGGCTATGTGGCCGCCGACACCGAAGTGCGGCCGCAGGCCTTCGCGCGTCTGGCCGGCGTGCCCTCACTCGGCGTGATCGGCACCGGCAAGCGCGTCGGCAAGACGGCCGTGAGCGGCTGGCTCGCACGCCGGCTCGACGCCGCCCTGCGGGCGGGCGGCGGCGTCGTCGTCGTGGCGATGGGTCGCGGCGGCCCGCCGGAGCCGGAGCTGATCCGTGGCGGCGACGGGCTCGGCCCGGCCGAGCTGCTCGCCGCCTCCCGCGCCGGGCGGCACGCCGCCAGCGACTGCTACGAGGACGCGGTGCTCGCGGGCGTGACCGCCATCGGCTGCCGGCGCTGCGGCGGCGGGCTCGCCGGCGCCCCCTTCGACGACAACGTGCGCGAGGCGGTCCCGATGGTCGAGGAGAGTGGCGCCGCGCTCGCCGTGATCGAGGGCAGCGGGGCCGTGGTGCCGCCGGTGCTGGCCGACGCCACGCTCTGCGTGGCCGGCGCCGGCCAGCCGGCCGACTACATCGCCGGCTACCTCGGGACGTACCGCCTCCTGCTCAGCGACATCCTGGTGCTGACGCAGTGCGAGCTCCCGTTCGTGGAGCCCGGGGAAGTCGAAGCGCTCACCGCTGCGGTGAAGGCCGTGCGGCCCGGCATCGACGTGATCGCCACGGTCTTCCGGCCGCGGCCTGCCAAGCCCGTCCGCGGCCGTCGCGTGGCCTTCTTCACGACGGCGCCGGAGGGCGCGGCGCCGCAGCTCGCCGCGTCGCTCGAGGAGGACCACGGCGCCGAGGTCGTCCTGGTCTCGTGCGACCTCGCCGACCGGCGCCGTCTCGCGGCCGCGGTCGACCGCGCCGCCGCCGAGGCCGACGTCTTCCTCACCGAGATCAAGGCCGCGGCCGTCGACGTCGTCGCCGAGGGCGCGGCCGCCGCCGGCCGCGAGCTGGTCTTCTGTGACAACGAGCCTGTCGCGCTGAGCGGCGACCTCGCCGCCGCCGTGGACCGCCTCGCCGCGCTCGCCCGGGAACGCTTCGCCACGCGCACCGGCGCGGCGCCCGGCGCCGGACCCGCGGCCCCGGAGTGACCGTGGTCGACTACAGCGACATCCCGCTCATCGACGACGGCGATCAGGCTCCGTTCAGCAAAGGGCTCATGGCGCAGACGCTCATGTCCACGGGGCTCGCGCCCGAACGCGCGTACAACGTGGCCGCCGCCGTGGAGCGGCGCCTGCGGCGCCGCGGGCCGGCGGCTCTCACCCTGGCCGATCTACGCGAGATCGCCCGTGACCAGCTCGGCCGCGAACAGGGCGACGTCCTGATCGCGCGGTTCGGCCAGTGGCAGAAGCTCCGGCGCCTGGAGACGCCCCTCATCGTGCTGATCGGGGGCGCCACCGGCGTCGGCAAGAGCACGCTCGCCACCCAGCTCGCGCATCGACTCGGCATCACCCGGGTGATCGGCACCGACATGGTCCGGCAGACGATGCGCGCCTTCTTCGCCCCGGAGCTCATGCCCGCCATCCACACCTCTTCGTTCGACGCCGCCTCGGCGGTGCGTGTGCCCATGCCGCGGGAGACCGACCTCAGCAAGATGGGCTTCATCGAGCAGACCAAGGCCGTCTCCGTGGGGCTGGATGCGCTGATCGCACGCGGCATTGTGGAGGCACAGCGGATGGTCGTCGAGGGCGTCCACCTGGTACCCGGCTATCTCGACCGCTCGCGCTGGGGGGAGGCGATCGTGCTCGAGTTCATGCTCGCCGTGTCCGACAAGGGCCGGCACCGCGGCAACTTCACCGTGAGGGAGTGGGAGACGGGCGGCATCCGCCCGCTGCGCCGCTACATAGAGCACTTCGCCGACATCCGCCGTATCCAGAAGTACATGGTGGGGCGGGCGCAGGCGCTCGGCGTCCCGGTCATCGACGGCCCCAGCCTCGAAGACAACCTGAGCGCGGTGCTGGGGACGATCCTGCAGCGCGTGGAAGAAGAGGGCGGCTCTGCCGAGGGGTCGGCCGGTGAAAAGGAACCCTCGGGCGGAAGGAAGCCGGCGGCCGAGGAGGAGCCGGACTGACGCCGTGCACGCCGGGGAGCCGGCAGGCCGCTCCCGGCGGCGGGCTTCAGTTCCGGCGCCATCATCCGATAGAGTAGGCACATCCCCGGGCCGCTCGCGTCCCGTTGCGTACGCGGCGACGGTGGCCCGGAGATCCCCTCCGCTGCCCCTGCGGCCGCGACTGCCGCGCGTCACGGAGCGAGAGTCCGACCCACCATTTGACGACGAGGACACTTGGAGTCTCTTGCGCGGTATGACATACTCAGCAACGGAGCCCGCACGGACTCCGTCTTCCATCGCACGATCCACCTACTCGTACGGCATCTCCCCCATGTGGCGCACCGCCCCGCAGGGCTGATGTCAGGAGTCCCGGGAGCCCATGAGCACTGAGGAACAGACAGACCAGATGACCATTCCGAGCAAGCCCGCCGTCGAGACCGCGTCGGCCGTGGCTCCGACGCCGGCCCCCGAGGCCGCCGCCGAGGCGTCCGCCGTCGCGAAGGCCGCGAAGCCCGCCGCGCGCAAGGCTGCCGCCAAGGCCGCCGGGAAGCCGGCTGCCGACGCCCCGGCCGGCGACAAGCCCGCCGCCGACGCCAAGGCCGGCGACAAGCCGGCTGCCGACAAGCCCGCCGCGATCGCGCCCGACGCCGCATCCGCACCGCCCGCGACCACGCAGGTGGACGCTCCGGCGGGGCCGCCGGCGGACGTCATCGCCGCCGAAAGGCAGGTCGGTAACGGCGACCGCCAGCAGCAGGGCGGCCAGCAGCAGGGCCAGCAGCGCCAGGGCAAGGGCAAGGGACGCCGCGGGCGCGACAAACAGCGCCAGGGCGGCGGCGAGCCGCGCGACGATCGTCCGTCGATCCCGTGCACCGGCATCCTCGACGTGCTGCCCGACGGCTTCGGCTTCCTCCGCACGAACGGATTCAGCCAGGGCGACCGTGACGTGTACGTGAGCCTCAGCCAGATCCGCCGCTTCGGCCTCCGTCGCGGCGACGAGGTGCTCGGCCAGGTCCGCGAGCCCAAGGACAACGAGAAGTACAACGCGTTGCTCAAGATCGACGCCGTGAACGGCATCGACCCCGACATCGCGCGCCAGCGCCCGGTGTTCGAGAAGCTCACGCCGCTCTTCCCCGAGGAGCGCCTGCGTCTCGAGACCGACGAGCACGATACGGCGGCGCGCATCATGGACCTGCTCTGCCCGATCGGCAAGGGCCAGCGCGGCCTGATCGTCTCACCGCCCAAGGCGGGCAAGACGACGATCCTCAAGAAGCTGGCCAACTCCATCGCGGCGAACAACCCGGACATCGACCTCTTCGTGCTTCTCGTCGACGAGCGCCCCGAAGAAGTCACGGACATGCAGCGTTCGGTGGTCGGTACAGTCGTCGCCAGCACCTTCGACCAGCCGAGCGAGAACCACGTACAGGTCACCGAGCTGGTGCTCGACCGCGTCAAGCGCCTCGTCGAGATGGGCCGCGACGTCGTCGTGCTGCTCGACTCGATCACCCGCATGGCCCGCGCCTTCAACCTCAACACGCCCGCCAGCGGTCGCATCCTCTCGGGCGGCGTCGACAGCACCGCTCTCTACCCGCCCAAGAAGTTCTTCGGCGCGGCGCGCAACATCGAGGAGGGCGGCTCGCTCACCATCCTCGCGACGGCCCTCGTCGACACGGGTTCGCGCATGGATGAGGTGATCTTCGAGGAGTTCAAGGGCACCGGCAACATGGAGATCCGGCTCGACCGCAAGCTCGCCGACAAGCGCATCTTCCCGGCCATCGACATCGAGATGACCGGGACGCGCAAGGAGGAGCTGCTGATGGAACCGGCCGAGGCGGCCGCCGTCTGGAAGCTCCGCTCCGTGCTGCACAGCCTCGATCCTGCCGCAGCCATCGAGCTGCTGATCAAGAAGACGCGCGAGACCAAGAACAACGCCGAGTTCCTCAGCGCGCTGCAGAAGAACTCGCGGTAACAGGACCGCGACGCTCGCGCCGCGCGGCCGCGTCGGTTTGGCCGCGGGAAGGATTCGAAGCGACGCGGCGGTTCGTGGTATCATCCCGCTTCGGTCTTTCGGGACCGAACGCGCGTCACTACCGGGTTTGCTCCCAGAAGGGATCCGTTCAGATGAAGAAGGACATCCACCCGCAGTACGAAGAGGCGATCGTCCACTGCAGCTGCGGCAACACGTTCACCACGCGCAGCACCCAGAAGGATCTGCGCGTCGAACTCTGCTCCCAGTGTCACCCGTTCTATACGGGCAAGCAGAAGCTCGTGGACTCCGGCGGCCGCGTGGACCGTTTCAAGCGGCGCATGGAGAAGGTGGCCGAGCCGGCTCCCAAGAAGCAGCCGAAGGCCAAGGCCCCAGAGGCCGAGGCTCCGAAGCCCGAGCCTGTCGCCGTCGCCGCCGAGACCGCACCGGCCGAGGCCGAGACGACCGAGTCCTGACGGGGCAGCGATGAGCGCCGAGCTCCGCGTCAGTCTTCTCCAGCACACGCCCGACCCGGATCGCGCCGTCGCGATCGCGGGTCGGCTCTGTTACGCGCCCGTTTCCGCCGCCGATCTCAAGCAGGAGATGAGCGACGGGGACGTCGCCAAGCTGGTGCGCGTCCTGGTGCGCAGCGGCCATCACTCGGCGCTCGAGCACGCCACCTTCAGCTTCGCGGTGGACGGCGTCAGCCGTGCCTGCACCCACCAGCTGGTCCGGCACCGCGTCGCCAGCTACAACCAGCAGTCGCAGCGATACGTGAGCTTCGGCGAGGGCGACAGCTTCATCGTGCCGCCGAGCGTCGCCGGCAACGGCGAGGCTCAGGCCGTCTTCCTCAAGGCCATGGAGGACGCGCGCCTCGCCTACGACAAGCTCGTGGAGCTCGGCCTCGCCGAGGGCCGCACGCGGGAGAGCGTCCAGGAGGACGCCCGCTTCGTGCTGCCCAATGCGGCCGAGACCAAGATCGTCGTCACGATGAACGCGCGGGAGCTGCGTCACTTCTTCCACGTACGCTGCTGCAATCGTGCCCAGTGGGAGATCCGCGACCTCGCCTGGCAGATGCGCGGCATGGTCAAGGATCTGGCGCCCAACCTGTTCGAGGGCAGCGGCCCGGGTTGCCTCTACGGCTCCTGCCCCGAGGGCAAGATGACCTGCGGCAGGCCGTACAAGCCCGAGGACGTCGACGGGCCGGCCGCCGCGCGCGGGTGAGTCCCGGCCCCGCCGGCCCCCGCTGCATCCCCCTGAGATGACCCGACGCCTCGCCCTCATCGCCCTCGTCCTGCCCGCCTTGGCCGCGCGTCGCGCGCAGGTCGGCGGCCAGGCCGTGATCGAAGGCGTCATGATGCGCGGCGTCGACTGGTGGTCGCTCGCCGTGCGCCGCCCGGACGAGACCATCGGCCTGCACCACTGGCCGCTCGAGAGCTGGATGAAGCGCTATCCCGTGCTCAAGCTGCCCATCGTGCGTGGCGTCGTGGCTCTGATCGAGTCGCTGGCGATCGGCGTCCGCGCTCTCACCATCTCCGCCAACGAGTCCCTCGGCGAGGAGGAGGAGAAGCTCGGCAAGAAGGAGATCGGCGTCACGCTGATCATCGCCTTCGCCTTCGCCATCGGCCTCTTCTTCATCGCGCCCCTCTTCCTCACCGGCCTGCTCGATCGCTGGCTCGGTGAGGGCTTCGTCTTCTGGCTCGTCGAGGGCTTCGTGCGCGTCGGCATCTTCCTCGCCTACCTTGCCATCGTCACTCAGATCAAGGACCTGCGCCGCGTGTTCGAGTACCACGGCGCGGAGCACATGAGCATTCACGCCCTCGAGCACGGCGAGGAGCTCACGGTCGAGAACGTCGAGAAGTACAAGACGCTGCACCTGCGCTGCGGCACGTCCTTCCTGCTCATCGTGCTGGTCGTCTCGATCTTCGTGTTCGCGATCGTCGGCCGGCCTGCCTGGTACCTGCTCATCCTCAGCCGCATCGTCCTGGTCCCGCTCATCGCCGGCATCAGCTACGAGATCATCCGCTACGCGGGGCGCCACGAGAGCAGCAAGGTCATTCGCATCATCATGGCGCCCGGCTTGGCGCTGCAGTGGATGACCACCAAGCCGCCGGACAGCGCCCAGGTGGAAGTGGCCATCGCGGCGCTCGACAAGATCATCGAGCTCGAGCCGCAGGACCGCCCGCCGGTGAAGGGTGTGGAGGTCATGGCGTAAGCTGGGTCCATGGCCACGATCGACGACCTCATCAGTGAGATAGAACGCTCCTACGACGAGCTCACCGCTCGACTCATCGACCCCGAGGTGCTCGGCGACCGCGCGAGCTATGCGGACGCCGCCCGCGCCCATGCCGATCTGCAGGCGGTCCACGAGCTCACGCGGCAGTATCGCGAGGCGGAGCAGACGGTCGCCGACGCCGAAGGCATCCTCGCCGACGACTCTTCCGACGCGGAGATCCGGGAGTTCGCCCAGGAGGAGCTCATCGAGGGCCGCCGCCGCGTCGACGAGCTCAGCGAGGAGATCCGCGTGCGGATGCTGACGCGCGACCCCAACGACGGCAAGGACGTGATCATCGAGATTCGCGCCGGCACCGGCGGCAACGAGGCCTGCATCTTCGCCGGCGAGCTCGCGCGCATGTACACGCGCTACGCGCAGGCCAAGGACTTCGAGGTCGAGATCCTCTCCGCCAACGAGAACGACGACGGCGGCTACAAGGAGATCACGCTCGAGGTCAAGGGTCAGGGCGCGTTCTCGATGCTCAAGTACGAGGGCGGCGTGCACCGCGTGCAGCGCGTCCCGGTCACCGAGGCCGCCGGACGCATCCACACCTCCACGGCCACCGTCGCCGTGCTGCCGGAGGCAGAGGACATCGAGGTCGACCTCCACCCCAACGACTTGCGCGTCGAGATCTTCCGCGCGCGCGGCCCCGGCGGGCAGAGCGTCAACACCACCGACTCCGCGGTGCGCATCACCCACGTACCCACCGGCGTGTCGGTGAGCTGCCAGGACGAGAAGAGCCAGCTCCAGAACAAGGACAAGGCGATGCGCATCCTGCGCGCCAGGCTCTTCGAGCTCGAGCAGTCGAAGCAGGACGAGGAGCGGGGAGAAGTGCGCCGCAGCATGGTCGGCAGCGGCGACCGCTCGCAGAAGATCCGTACCTACAACTACCAGCAGAATCGCGTGAGCGACCACCGCATCGGGCTCACCAGCCACCGCATCGCCGAGGTGATGGAGGGCGACCTCGACGAGTTCACCGAGGCGCTCGCCTCCGAGGACCGGCGCAAGCAGCTGGCGGCCGCCGGCGGCGAGTGACCGTGGCCGCGCCGGCGAGCGTGGGCGACGCGCTCCGCGCGGCCGCGCGGCGACTGCGGGCGAGCGGATCGCGCTCGCCGCGGCTCGACGCAGAGCTGCTGCTCGCGAACGCTTTGGACTGCCCTCGCGCCGAGCTCTTCCGCGAGCCTGCGCGCGAGCTCGAGGCCGAAGAGGCGGCGCGCTTCGAGGGCCTGCTCGTGCGGCGCGAGGCACGTGAGCCGGTCGCCTACATCCTCGGCTTCCGCGCCTTCCGCACCATCGACGTCGAGGTGACGCCCGCCGTGCTGATCCCGCGTGCGGACACCGAGACACTGGTCGACGTCGCCCTGGAGGCGCTGGCCGCCATCCCGCTCGCGGGCCCCGGGCCGGAGGGCGAGCCGCTCGCCCTGGATGTCGGCACCGGCTCGGGTTGCGTCGCGTTGGCGCTGGCCACCGAGGACCCCTTCGTGCGTGTCGTCGCCACCGACGTGGACTCGGCGACGCTGGCGGTGGCGCGCCGCAACGCGGCGCGCCTCGGCCTCCAGCGCCGGGTCGAGTTCGTCCTCTCCGACCTCTTCGCCGACCTCGGTGAGCGGGCGTTCGACCTGATCGTCTCCAATCCGCCGTACATTCCCGCCCACGAGTACGAGGCGCTGGAGCCCAATGTCCGCGACTACGAACCGCGGCTCGCGCTGTTCGGCGGCGAGGACGGGCTCGACGTCTATCGGCGGCTCATCCCGGGCGCCGCCCTGCTGCTGCGCGCCGGCGGCACGCTCGCGCTCGAGGTCGGCGCCGGTCAGGCTCGGGACGTCGCCGCGATCATCCGCGCCTCCGGCGCGTACGAGGCGCCGGACGCGCGCAGCGACCTCGCCGGCATCCCGCGCGTGGTCTACGCGCGCCGCCGCGGCGCGAGGGACAAGGGCTGACGTGCGCGCCGAGAAGGCCCGGGCCGTCGTCCTGAGCTCGCGACCCCTGGGCGAGGCCGATCGTATCGTCCGGCTCTTCACGCGGGAGCTCGGCCGTGTGGACGCCGTGGTCAAGGGCGTGCGCAAGACGACCTCGCGCTGGGGCGGCCGGCTGGAGCCGTTCAACGTCTGCGACCTTGTGCTCCATCCCGGCAGGTCACTGTACACGGTCACGCAGGCGCAACTCGTCGACGTGTTCGCGCGGCTGCGCGCCGACCGTGAGGCGCTGACTGCGGCGGCGATCGTCTGCGAGGCCGCCGCCGGTCTCACCCCGGAGCACGAGCCCGAGGAGCGCGTGTTCGCGCTGCTGCGCAACACGTTGCGTGAGCTTGACCAAGGGCTCTCCGGCCGCGCCCTGGAGTCTCCGCTGGTGCTCGGGGCGCTGCTCAAGCTGCTCTACGAGGCGGGCTATCTGCCGGTGCTGGAGCACTGCGCGGCCTGCGGGTCGGGGGAGCGCGCCCTCGCCTTCTCGGCCGCCCGTGGGGGGCTCGTCTGCGAGGACTGCATCGGCGAGGCCGTGCCGATCACGCCGGAGGCGGTCGAGGCGCTCCTCGCCGCGGTGGCGCTGCCCCTGGCGGAGCTGCGCCGGCGGCCCGCCTCCGAGGCCGCCGGCGAGGCGCTCCGCGACGTGCATCAGCTGTACGCGTACCACACGGGATCTCCCCTCAGGGCGGTGCGCATCGCGCGCGGCTGACGGAGGTGGCGGACGTGTGGACCGGGGAGGCGCCCCGGCGTACCGGACTGCCGCTCCTGCGTGGGGAGGCGCCGGCCGCGATTGAGCGGGCGCGGCCGGCGCGCTCCTGGCGGGCAGGCGCTCGCGTCGCAGTCGCGCCCGCTGCCGCAGGCGCTCGCGTCGCAGTCGCGCCGCCCTTGCCGGACCCCTGATTTCTCAGCCGGCCGGCTGTACCGGACTGTACCCCGCAGGCGCGACATCACGCATGGGCCGTCCGTTCGAGCCGGCGATCGGGCGGTCGGCGAGGCAGGTCCGGCACCCTCGCCCGTGGCGATTGTTCAGTTCTGGTCGGCCCTGCTAGACTCGCGCTTCCGACCCGAAAGGACACGTGACCGACCACGCCCAGACCGCAGCCGCGACCCCCACGTTCCAGCAGATCATCGGCCGCCTGCAGGCCTTCTGGGAGGGTCAGGGTTGCGTCGTCGTCCAGCCGTACCACACCGAGGTCGGCGCGGGCACCTTCAACCCCGCGACGTTCCTGCGCTGCCTGGACGCCCGTCCGTGGCGCGCCGCCTACGTCGAGCCGTCCATGCGCCCCGCCGACGGGCGCTACGGCGAGAACCCGTATCGCGCCGGTCACTATTACCAGTATCAGGTGGTGATCAAGCCGTCGCCGGCCGACATCCAGGACGTGTACCTGCGCTCGCTCGAGGCCCTGGGGATCGACCTCGCCAAGCACGACGTGCGCTTCGTCGAGGACAACTGGGAGGGCCCCACGCTCGGCGCCTGGGGCCAGGGCTGGGAGGTCTGGGTCGACGGCATGGAGGCCACCCAGTTCACGTATTTCCAGCAGCTGGGCGGCTTCGACCTCGACCCCATCACCATCGAGATCACCTACGGGCTCGAGCGTCTGGCGATGTATCTGCAGGGCGTCGACAGCATGTACGACCTGGTGTGGTCGCGCTGGGTCGAAGGCGGCGCGGAGCACGTCATCACCTACGGTGACGTCTATCGCGAGAACGAGCGCGAGTTCAGCCGCTACAACTTCGAGGTCGCCGACACGGAGATGCTGTACCGGCACTTCCGCGAGCATGAGGCCGAGGCGCTGCGCTGTGTCGACGCGCGCCTGCCGATCCCGGCCTACGATCACGTGCTCAAGTGCAGTCACGCCTTCAACATGCTCGACGCGCGCGGCGTGATCAGCGTGACCGACCGCACCGCCCACATCGCCCGCGTGCGTGACCTCGCGCGCAAGGTCGCCGGCCTGTATCTTGAGGTCGTCGGTGACGGGCGCGGGGGAGAGGAATGAGCACCCTGCTGGTCGAGATCGGCTGCGAGGAGCTGCCGTACAAGGTCTGCGAGTCGGTCATCCGTCAGCTCCAGGGCACGCCGGAGAAGCCGGGCCTCGTGCTCCGGTTGCTCGGCGACGAACGCCTGCTCGAGGAGGGCGCGGAGGCCAGGGTCCTGGTCTCGCCGCGCCGCATCGCCGTGCTCGCGCAGGGTGTCCCCGCGCAGCAGCTGCCCAAAGTCCAGGACTTCCGCGGCCCCAAGGCCGAGATCGCCTTTGCCGGCGACGGCACGCTCACCAAAGCGGGCGCCGGATTCGCACGCTCCCGCGGCGCCGGCGCCGAGGACGTGCGCCGGGAAGTCGTCGACGGCACCGAGTTCGCCATGGTCCGGGTGGAGGCCGAGCGCCTTGCGGCGCGCGCTGTCCTCCCCGAGCTCGTGGCTCGCCTCATCAGCGGACTGCAGATACCGCGCGGTATGCGCTGGGGGGCCAGGCCGGAGGGCGCGAGCGACTACCTGCGTTTCTCGCGTCCCATCCGCTGGCTGGTCGCCAAGCTGGACGGCGATACCCTGAGCGGGTCCTTCTACGGTCTCCCGCTCGGCGAGCTGTCGCAGGGGCATCGCGTCCTCGGGGGCCCCGTCACGATCACGGCGGCGGATGACTACGAGCGCCTGCTCCGGGAACAGAAGGTCGTGGTCTCGCAGGCTGAGCGCCGCCGGCTCATCACCGAGGGTCTCGACGCGGTCGCGGCCGACCTCGGCGGCGGCTGGTCTGACCCGGGTGACGTGCTCGCCGAAGCCGTCTACCTCGCCGAGTGGCCCAGCGTCGCCCGAGGCGCGTTCGCGGAGCGGCACCTGCGGCTGCCGGACGAGGTCCTCGTGACCGCGATGCAGAGCCACCAGCGGTACTTCCCCGTGCGCGACGCCGGCGGCAAGCTGCTCCCGGCGTTCCTCTACGTCTCCAACGGCGACCCGGCGGCGGCGCCACTCGTCACGCGCGGCAACGAGCGCGTGCTCGACGGCCGCCTCGACGACGCCGAGTTCGCCTACGACCGCGACCTCGCGGAGGGGCTGCCGGCCATGGCCGACCGGCTCGGCGCGGTCGTCTTCCACGAGAAGCTCGGCTCGCTCGCCGACAAGGCGAACCGGCTCGGCGGTCTGGTCGCCGGCCTGGCGGCCGGTCCGGGCGCCGCGGGCGCCTCCTCCGGCGACAACGGCTCATCCGGTCGCCTCGACGAGACTCTGCGGGCGGCCGCCCGTCTCGCCAAAGCCGATCTCGTCAGCCAGGTGGTGATCGAGTTCCCGGTGCTGCAGGGCATCGTGGGCGGGTTCTACGCCGAGGCCGGCGGCCTCGGCGGCGCGGTGGCCCGCGCCGTCGGCGAGCACTACCGGCCGCTCTCGGCGACGGCTCCGCTGCCGGGCACGGTCGCCGGCGCCCTTCTCGCCGTCGCCGACAAAGCCGACAACATCGCCGGCGCCTGGGTGGCCGGGCAGAAGCCGTCCGGCTCGCGCGACCCCTACGGATTGCGGCGCGCGGCCATGGGCATCGTGCGCATCGCCCTCGAGTACGGTCTGCGCTTCCCGCTCGCCGGTCTGCTCGCCTCGGCGGTCGATCAGTTCGAGGTGCAGGGCATCGACGGGTTGGATGACGCGCGCCGCGCCGTGATCGTCGACGAGACGGCGGCCTTCGTGCGCGAGCGCCTTCAGGTGCTGCTGCTCGACGAGGGCCTGCCCTTCCCCGGTGTCGAGGCCGCCATGGCGGCGCCGGCCGGGGACCTGCCGGCACTTGCGGCGAGGGCACGCACGTTCACGGCCATGGCCGGCCGCGCGGTGTTCGAGGACGCCGTCACCGCCTACAACCGGTGCTCGGCGCTGGCGGCCAAGGATCCGGACGCCGGGTCGCGGGCCGTCGACCCGTCTCTGTTCACCGATGCTGCCGAACGCGAGTTGGCCGCGGCCTTCGAGGCGGCGCGCGGGCCGCTGCTCGACGCGCTCGGCAACCTCGAGCTGGAGAGCGCCGTCGAGGTCGCGGCCGGCCTGCGACCCGCCGTCGACCGCTACTTCGACGCCGTCCTCGTCATGGATCCCGACGAGGCCGTGCGCGCCAACCGGCTGGCGCAGCTCGCCGCCGTCACCGGCCTCATCGGCCGCATGGGAGAATTCAGCCGCCTGCCGCTCGCGCAGGCCTGACGGCCAGGACGCACATCACGCGACCGCCGCGTCGCGACGGACCAGAATGCCAGGGGAGGCAGCGAGAATGAGCGACAAGCACGTCTACCGCTTCAGCGAGGGCAACAAGAACATGCGCGAGTTGCTCGGCGGCAAGGGCGCCAACCTCGCCGAGATGACGAGCATCGGGCTTCCCGTGCCGCCCGGCTTCACGATCACCACCGAGGTCTGCAACCACTACTCGGCCCACGGTGGGTATCCCGACGGTGTCGACGCTCAGGTCGAGGCCGCACTTGCCTCCCTGGAGCAGGACACCGGCAAGACCTTCGGCGACTCCGCCGACCCGCTGCTGCTCAGCGTGCGCTCCGGCGCCCGCGCCTCGATGCCGGGCATGATGGACACGATCCTCAACCTCGGCCTCAACGACGACACGGTGCAGGGCGTGATCGCCTCGACCGGCAACCCGCGCTTCGCCTACGACTGCTATCGCCGGTTCGTGAGCATGTACGGCGACGTCGTCCTCGGCTGCAAGCCGGAGAGCGACGACGACGGCGACGTCTTCGAGGAGCGCCTCGAGGCGATGAAGAAGGCCAAGGGTGCGGAATTCGACACCGACCTGACCGCCGACGACCTCCGGGAGCTCGTCGCGGAGTTCAAGGCGGCGGTCAAGGAGCGCACCGGCAAGGACTTCCCGGACGAACCACGCGCCCAGCTCTGGGGCGCCATCAGCGCCGTCTTCGGCAGCTGGGGCAACGACCGCGCCGTCGCGTACCGGCGTATGTACGGCATCCCCGACGACTGGGGCACGGCGGTCAACATCCAGACCATGGTCTACGGCAACACCGGCGACGAGAGCGGCACCGGCGTGGCCTTCACGCGCAACCCCGCCAGCGGCGAGAACGAGTTCTACGGCGAGTTCCTCGTGAACGCACAAGGCGAGGATGTGGTCGCCGGCGTGCGCACGCCGCGCCAGGTCATCGAGCTCAAGGACGTCTGGCCGGACGTCTACGACGAGCTCATGTCGGTCCGCCAGACCCTCGAGTCCGAGCTGCGCGACATGCAGGACTTCGAGTTCACCATCGAGAAGGGCCGCCTCTTCATGCTGCAGACGCGCAACGGAAAGCGCACCGGCCTCGCGGCCATCCGCATCGCCGTCGACATGTGCGACCAGAGGCTCATCTCGCCGGACGAGGCCCTCATGCGCATCGAGCCGGAGCAGCTCAACCAGCTCCTGCGGCCGATCTTCGGCCCGGATGACAAGCTCAAGGCGGTGGAGGAGGGCCGGGTCAAGGCCAAAGGCCTGCCCGCCGGCCCCGGCGCCGCCACCGGCCGCGTCGTCTTCAACGCGCAGGACGCCGTCGCCTGGGCGGAGCGCGGCGAGAAGGTCCTGCTCGTCCGCGACTTCACGAGCCCCGACGACATCCGTGGCATGGACGCCGCCCAGGGCATCCTCACGGCGCAGGGCGGCATGACCAGCCACGCGGCGCTCGTCGCCCGCCAGATGGGCAGGGTCTGCATCGTCGGCTGCAGCGCGCTCGACATCGACCTGAAGTCGCGCAGCTTCTCCGTCGACGACGTCACGGTGAAGGAAGGCGACTGGATCAGCATCGACGGCTTCACCGGCGAGGTCATCATGGGCGAGCTCGACCCGAGCCCGCCGGAGGTGCTGCAGGTGCTGCTCGAGAAGAGCATGACGCCCGAGGAGTCGGGCTCATATCGTTACTACGCCGAGATCATGGAGTGGGCCGACAAGGCGCGCACGCTGGGCGTGCGCACCAACGCCGACCAACCGGACCAGAGCGCCAACGCGATCGCCTTCGGCGCCGAGGGCATCGGTCTCTGCCGCACCGAGCACATGTTCTTCGAAGGCGAGCGCATCATGAGCGTGCGCGAGATGATCCTCGCCGAGTCTCGCGAGGCCCGCGAGGTGGCGCTCGCCAAGCTGCTCCCCATGCAGCGCGACGACTTCGCCGGCATCTTCCGCGTCATGGGTCAGCGCCCGGTGACGATCCGTACGCTCGACCCGCCGCTGCACGAGTTCCTGCCGCACGGGGACGCGGACACCGCCGAGACCGCCGCGGCGCTCGGCCTGAGCGAGGACGTCGTCCGCGCCAAGGTCGACGAGCTCCACGAGAGCAACCCGATGCTCGGCCACCGCGGCTGCCGCCTTGGGATCGCCTTCCCCGAGATCACGGCGATGCAGGCGCGCGCCATCCTCGAGGCCGCCTGCCTCGTCAAGAAGGAAGGCCAGAACGTGCATCCGGAGATCATGATCCCCCTCGTGGGCGCCAAGAAGGAACTCGAGCACCAGGCCGCCGTCGTGCGCGAGGTGGCCGCCGACGTCTTCGCCGAGCAGGGCACGTCGGTCGAGTACCTGGTCGGCACGATGATCGAGATCCCGCGCGCGGCGCTCACCGCGAACGAGATCGCCGAAGTCGCCGAGTTCTTCAGCTTCGGCACCAACGATCTCACGCAGATGACCCTCGGCGTCAGCCGCGACGACGCCGGCAAGTTCCTGCCGCTCTACACGAGCGAGGCGCTGGAGATCTGGCCGGCCGACCCGTTCGCGACGCTCGACCAGAGCGGCGTCGGCCAGCTGGTCGAGATCGGCATCGAACGCGGGCGCAGTACGCGGCCGGAGCTCAAGATCGGCATCTGTGGCGAGCATGGCGGCGACCCCGAGACGGTCAAGTTCTGTCACCGCGCCAAGATGGACTACGTGAGCTGCTCGCCGTTCCGCCTGCCGGTGGCGCGCCTCGCCGCGGCGCAGGCCGCGATCGAGGAGCGCGGCGAGCTGCGGCTGGAGAAGTAGCGCACAGCAGTCGACGGGCGCCGGCCCGGGCCGCCGTGAGGCGGGCCCGGGCCGGCGCTTCTCGCTCACCGGGCGAGGGAGGCCACCCCGTGGCCAAGCTGGGACGAGAGATCGAGGTGACGCTCGCCGACGGGCGCGAGCTGCGCGTGCGTGACGCACGCACGCGCGACGCGCGCCGCTTGACCCGCCTGCTCGACGCGGTCGCCGCCGAGCCTCGGGTGACGCTGATCCTGCAGCCCGGCGAGGCCAAGTCGGGCGACTGGCGGCGGCGTATCGCCGACGCCACTGCGTCGCCGCGGGGTCTCTTCCTCGTCGCCGAGTCTGGCGGCGACCTCGCGGGCAACCTCGGGTTGTGGCCCGACGCCAACCCCGCCTCGGCGCACGTCGCCTGGTTCGGTATGTCGGTGGCCGCCGGCTACCGCGGCGTGGGCGCCGGCGGCGTCCTCGTGGAGACCGCGCTCGAATGGGCGGCGACGGTAGGGTATAGACGCGCCGTTCTCGGTGTGTTCCCGGAGAACACCGGCGCCATCGCCTTCTACGAGCGCCACTGCTTCGTGAGCGAAGGGCTGCGCCGTGCGCAGTACCGCCGCGGCGACAAGTATCATGACGAGATGCTCATGGCTCGTT
>DASRZL010000151.1:0-11394 GCA_035686425.1 Thermoleophilia bacterium | reverse complement strand
AGGCGGCCGGCGCTAGCGCCGGCCGCCTTCGGTACTGAGCGGTTCGCGCGAGCTGCCCGGCTACGCTGCCCGGCGCTCGGCTTCCGCGGCGCGCTTGCCGAGGTAGTCGCCTATCTCGTCCGTGCTCCGCTTGAACTCCTCGAGGTCGGTGCTCTGGGAGTGGATGTACGTGCTGTACAGGGCCGTCTCGGAGGCCATCCGCGCCGCCTCCTCGAGCTGCAACTCGGTCGTCCCCATCATCTGCGTCGCGCTGCGATGGAAGTAGGTGCAGTACTGGCAGTGGATCGCGGACGCGACGGCGTAGCCGATGAGGTGCTTCTCGCGTGCCGTCAGCACGGTGTCGCCGAGCTGAAACTCCTTGAAGTCCGCCCACTGACGTTCAATCGTACTGTCGGGCATGCTGGCGAAGAAGCTTGGGATCTGGCCCAAGACCTCGGTGATCTCTCTTTCGGTCTCTTGGCGGGACATTGCGGACCTCCATCCGGGGTGAAGCGAGGGGTTTTTGTGTGCCATGGCACTCTTTTTCCCTTCCCCTGGGTCCACTCGGGAAACCGTTGGCGTCACCCCGCGGTGATCTCGGAGGTGCAGTCCTCGATGATCGGGTTGGAGAGGAGCTCGGGGCACTGGTCATCGATCTGGGTACGGGCGGCCTCTCAGGTGAGACCCGGTGAGGAGGCGTTTGCCGGTGGGAATAGCCCAATGCAGGGGACGCGGACCAACCGGACGACGGAGGCGACGATGGCACGAGTACAGATGTACTCGATGGAATGGTGTCCGTACTGCGCGAAGGCGAAGGCGCTGCTGGACGCCAAGGGCATCGAATACGACGAGGTGGACGTTACGGACGACGAAGAGCGCGCGACCGAGATGATCGAGCGCACCGGCCAGCGCGGCGTGCCGCAGTTCTTTCTCGACGAGAAGTGGATCGGGGGCTACGACGATCTCGCCTACATGAACGCCACGGGCGCGCTCGACCAGGTCTTCGGCATCGAGTCGACCGTCGATCTCGCGCGCGTGTGGGACGTCGCGGTCGTCGGCGCGGGTCCCGCGGGTCTCACCGCCGCGCTGTACGCCGCCCGGAAGAACCTCTCCACGATCCTCATCGCGCTCGACCTGGGCGGGCAGGTCGGCATCACCCATGTCGTCACCAACTACCCCGGTATGCCGGCCATCGAGGGTCCGGAGCTGGTCCGTCTCATGTTCGAGCAGGCGTACATGTACGGGCTTGAGCGGCTCCTCGGTGAGCGGGTCTCCGGCATCCGCGTCGACGGCCGCGCCAAGGTTCTCGAGCTCGTCTCGGGCAAGGAGGTCAAGGCTCGCTCGGTGATCGTCGCCAGCGGCGCCCAGAAGCGTCGTCTGGAGATCCCCGGCGAGGACGAGTTCGGCGGCCGGGGCGTGGTCTACTGCTCGACCTGCGACGGCCCGTTCTACCGCGACAAGACCATCGCCATCGTCGGGGGCGGCAACTCGGCCCTCGAGGCCGCGATCGAGATGAGCGGCATCGCCAAGCGGGTCCACGTGGTGAGTCGCAGCCCCTGGAGCGGCGACGATATCCTCAAGGACAAGGCGGGGTCGGCGCCGGGCGTCAAGAAGCTCGTGGGCTATGAGCCCGTGGAGATCGCCGGCAACGAGGTGGTCGAGAAGCTCGTGCTGCGCAACCTGAAGAACGGAAAGACGCGGACCCTCAAGGTGGACGGCGTCTTCATCGAAGTCGGACTCTCGCCCAACTCCGACCTCGTCCTCGACCTCGCACACACCAACCAGCGGGGCGAGGTCGTCGTCGACGCTATGGGTGACACCGGCGTACGCGGCGTGTTCGCCGCGGGCGACGTGACGGCGACCAAGGACAAGCAGATCGTGATCGCCGCCGGCGAGGGCGCCAAGGCGGCGCTGGCCGCCTTCGAGTACCTCATCACGCAGCGCTGAGCGGCGCGGCAATACCCGGGGGCGGTCTGTCGCCGCTCCGGCCCGCCGGCTTCAGGCGGTCACGTGCTCAGGTCTCGGCCGCTCAGCCCGGTACGCCGACGTGCTCGAGGATGAAGTCGACCGTGCGCCGGTCGTAGTCGATGCGGTGCTTGAGCCCGCTGATCTCGTGGCCCTCGTCGGGGTAGACGACGTAGTCGCAGATACGGCCGCGCGCCCGCAGGCGCTCAGTGACTTCGGCGATCTGCTTGGGAGGACAACGCGGGTCGAGGGCGCCGCCGAGGAGCAGGAGCGGCGCCTCCACGGCGTCCAGGTGGTTGATCGGCGAATAGTACTCGAGCCTGCTTCTGTCCTTCTCGACGTCGCCGGTGTTCTCGTGATCCCACCAGCGCAGGTCCTCCCGGATGTCCGGGTCCGTGGCGCTGTCGATGAAGTCGAAGAAGGGGACGCCGGCGACCCCGGCCGCCCAGAGGTCGGGGAACTGCGTGACGGCGGCCATGGTGTGGAAGCCGCCCCAACTGCGGCCCGTGATCGCGATGCGTGCCGGGTCGCAGCCCAATCCCACGAGGAACTCGTGCGCGGCCGCCACGTCCAGCACCTCGCCCTGGCCCATGAGCCAGCGGTTGGCGAGTTGCCAGCGGCGGCCGTAGCCGTCGCTGCCGCGGTAGTTGGGGTGCAGGACGGTGACTCCCGCGGCGACGAAGGCCTGGCGGAGCACGTCCCACTCGTTGGCGTGATGCCATGTGGGGCCGCCGTGGACGATGACGACGGCGGCCCCGTTCGGCTCGTCGGGCTCCACGAGAATGCCGGGTACCTCGGCGAGGTGGTCCCAGCTCGTGAACCGTACGGGGCTGCCCGAGACGAAGGGGACCGTCCGGAGCTTGTCCGGCAGGGAGTCGGTGAGCGCGGTCACGTCGCCGTCGGCCAGGCCGATGCTGAAGAGGTCCGGGGGCGCGTCCGGGCTGCTGAGCACGCAGACGAGCGCGCTGCCGTCCGGCGTGAAGCAGGGGGCGTAGTGGTTTCCGGGACCGATGCTGTACTCGGTGACCTCGCCGTCGCGCAGATCGATGTGGAGGAGGCCGGTCTCGCCCTCCACGTCCACGAGGAACGCGAGCGCCGCGCCATCGGGGGCCCAGACGGGATGGTGCGCGTCGACGTGGTGGTCCTCCCATGCCCAGCTGACGGACCCGGTGGCCAGCTCGTAGATGCCGATCGCCGGACGGTCGCCCGGCCCGCCGGCGAACGCGATGCGGTGGCCGTCGGGCGACCACGAGAGCTGGCCGGCGAAGAACTCCTCGGAACCGCCGACCACTCGGGTCTCGCCGGATTCTGCGTCGAGGACGACGATCGCCGTGTCCTGGCCGTGCGTCCCGCTGGTCACGGCCAGGTATGCGCCGTCGGGCGACCAGCGGGGCGAGGACTCGGTATACGGATGCTGCGTCAGGTGCCGGATGCCGGCGACGCCGGGATCGGGTCGCGCCGGCATCACGGCGACGGCGTAGCCGGCGCCGTGCGCTACGGTGAGCGCCAGCCGGGAGCCATCCGGCGAGAGATCGGGGTCGGGCAGCGGGGCGAGCTCCGGAGTGTCGGGCAGCAGATTGTCCAGCTGCCCCGTCGAGATCTCGTACCGGTAGACGTCGTAGCACTCGGAGCCGCGGTCGTCGCAGGTGAAGTAGAGATGGCGCCCGTCGGGTGAGAACTGCGGGCTGCCGCAGCGGTCGTTCAGCTCGCCGACCCGGCGCGGCTCGCCGTCCGGCAAGGCCTTGAGGAAGATCTGCCAGTCGCCGTCCTGATACCACTCGAACGCGACGGCGTCGCCGGCTGGCGAAAGCGCGAACGGTCGGTACTCCTGCCCCACGGTCGGCGAGGCGGCCAGTTGCTCGATCAGTGATGGTGCCACGGCTGAGCCTCCCCGATTGCTCCTGCGGTTGTCTTCGGGCATCGCGCGCCTCACGGGTCGCCCCACGACCGGGACAGTCTACCGCGCGCCGAAGGCCCCCGCATTCGGCGCCGCGCCGGCGCCATCTCCACCCTGGGTATGACGACGGCGCTCTTCTGCGGGTCTATGCTGGTCGGGCCACGATCACCTGCCCACCGCGCTCCCGGCGCCGGCGGCGATCAGGGCCGACCTGTCAGGCGGCCCCGATGGTCCGGGGAGGTGATGGCGATGTGCTCCATCGCAGGCGAGAGATGCAGCTCAGCCGCGTGTCTCCGCGAAGGTCTTGAAGAGTCTGAGGTCGCGGTCGAGGTGCGCCGCCGCGCTCTCGTCCCCCTCGAACTGTACGGTGACGCTCACACGCGTTCGCGTGTCGGGAATCTCCTCGAGCAGCACGACGTCCTCACGCTCGGCGTCGGCGGCCGGCGTCCGTTTCACGTCGCCGGCCGCAGTCCGGTAGCGACCGACGAGCGTGCCAAGCATGAACTCCGTGCCTTCTTGGTCGGCTTCACCGATCGGGGCGTCTACGTCGACGGAGTGAGTGATCTCAACCTTGGGGTCCTCCCGTCTTCTCGGTGTGCGTTCACGCCCGAACCTGCCCGTCCATCCAGTGTCCCGGTCACGTCGTGGCGATGACCGAAGCCCCCACCCCCGACCTCCCCAGGGGGGCCGGCGGCCCGCCTTCCCGGCGGGCCGCCGGCCGGGTCTGCCCGGGCGTGGCCTTGCCGGCCGCCGCCGCGGCGCCGGACGCAGTCGCCGAGCTGCCATGCGGCCTCACCGAGCCGACGGCCGCCGTTCCTGTGCCCGCGGCCGCGGCGGCCGTACTCGAGCCGGACCCGTTGGTGCGGTTGCTGGTGGTCCCGGCCGCGGCCGCCCTGGGCTTTGCCATCATCGGCGAGGCCGGAGCTGTCGCGCCGGGTCGCCACCTTGCGGTGGTCTTCGTATCGCTCGACCGGGAGGACGACTGCCGCCGCGTCTGCGCAGCGCCGCGCGGCGGCGCGGCCCCTCACGGGGACCCGCCGCTCGTGGTGGGCTATGGCACCGGACCGGCGCCGCTGCTCGCCGCCCATCGGGCTCACCGCTGCGCCGACCTCGTGCTGCGACTCGCGGCCGTCGGCGGCCGGCCGTGCTTCGTCCACCTGCCGGCGGCCGACGCCGTGACCACCGCCGGGCTCACGACACGCGAGTCCGACGTGCTCCTGCTCCTGCTCGGCGGACTCACGACCGGCGCGATCGCCGCGCGGCTCTGCGTCTCGACGAGCACGGCGCGGAGCCACTGCCGCGCCGTGCTGCGCAAGATGGGGGCCGGCGACCGGCGGGCGCTGCGCGCCCGGCTCTTCGCCACCCCCGTCGACACGCCGTCCGCGGCGCTCGTCACCGCGCTCCCGAGGTTTGCCCAGGCCTCCGCGCGAACTTTGCCGAGGAATCGACCGTAGCGGCGCGCGTGCTGCCTCCTCATACTTGAGAGCAGGTCGCGGGCCAGCGGGAGAGCGATCGGCCCGCGGCTGTTCGCGACGGTCGTCACGGAGCGTGGGGGGGAACGCATGTGCAGCGAAGCAGCCGGGACCGCCTCGGCGAGGAGTCTCAGGCGGGCGCAGGTCCGCTTCATCGCCGCCTTGGTGATGCCGCCTGCGCTGTTCGTCGCGTTCGCCGTCACCGTCCACGAGGTCTTCCGCGGCGCCCAGCTCCTCGACGTCACCGGGTTCACGTCGCTGGGCCTGGACACCGGCTGGTACGGCTTCGCCGGATGCGTTGCGCTGCTCTTCGTGCCGGCGTTGTACTACGTCCTGCGGGCCGATTATGGTGGGCCGAGCAAGCCATCATGCGAGGCCGGCGACGCAGCCATCGCTCGCTTCGGGCCGCGAGCCGCGGAGGACTCCTGATGCAGACGCAGATCCAGGTCCTCTCAGAGGACGAGAAGGCGCAGGTCCACGAGCGCACGCTCAAGGTGCTGGGCGCCGTCGGCATGCGCTGCGACACCGAGGACGGGCGCCGGATCCTCGCGTCGGCGGGCGCCGACGTCGACGAGGCGACCCGCATGGTGCGCTTCCCTCCTGATCTGGTCGAGAGCCTCCTGGCGCAGGCCACCCGCCGGTTCACGGTGCAGGGCCGCCGGCCAGACTGGAGCTTCCCCGTGGGCGCCGGCGAGTTCACGCTTCTTGCCGACGGCGGCGCGACCACGGCCTTCGACGCGCAGACCGGCGAGCGGCGCCCGACCGCAGCCGACGACTGGCACGCAGCGACGCGGCTGCTCGACGGGATCGACGACATCGGCTTCTACTGGTGCCCCATCGACTACAAGACCGACTACGAGCGCGCCGGCGGGTTCTTGCGCTACTACACCGACGTCTTCGGGACCTTCGGCAAGCACGTCCAGGACTCGTTCGGCAAGCCCCAGCTCGTGCCCTGGCTCAAGGAGCTCCTCGATATCGTGTTCGGCGGGCCCGATGCGGTGCGTGAGCGCATGCCGATGTCGTTCCTCATCACGCCCACCTCGCCGCTGACCATCGAGCACGACTTCACGCAGACGTGGCTGGAGCTGCGCGACTACGGCTTGCCCGTGGCGGTCATGCCGATGCCGCTGCAGGGCGCCACCGCGCCCGGCAGCCGTCTCGGCACACTGCTCGCCGCCAACTGCGAGACGATCGGCACGCTGTGCCTCGTGCAGGCGGCGGCCCCGGGCACGCCGGTGTTCTACTCGCCGGTGGTGGCGACCATCGACCCACGCACGGGGCTCTACGCCGCCGGCGCGATCGAGCACGCCGTGCTCTGCGTCGCCGGCACCGAGATGGCCCGCTACTACGGCCTGCCGGCCGAATCCTCGGGCCTCTGCACCCAGACCTACGAGCCGGATATGCAGACCGCCTGGGAGAAGGCGGACAGCGGCTTGCTCGTCGCCCTGGCCGACCCGGACGTCCTCGTCGGACCGGGCCTGCTCGGGGGTGCGACGATCCTCTGCCTCGAGCAGATCGTCATGGACGTCGAGATCATCCGCAACGCTCGTCAGGCCAGGACCGGAGTGCCGGTCCGCGACGACCTCTGGCTCGACGAGGTCCTCGCCAAGGTCGGACCTTGCGGCTCGTTCCTCGGTGAGCGCTCCACGCGGCTCGGCGCGCGCGCCGGTGAGTGGCGCCTCAGCGACTTCGGTGTGCAGGGCAGCTGGGACGGGTGGCGGGCGGCGGGATCGCCGAGCACCGTCGCCGCCGCCCGCGAGCGCGTCGAGCAGATCCTCGCCGAGCAGGTCTCGCTGCCGTTCAGCGACGACCAGGCGGCGGCCCTCGCGGCGCTGCAGCGCCGCGCCGACGCCGCCTCCTGACCTCATCGTCGCGGGCTGGCACCCGCGTCGTTGATTCGCCGCCGCCTGGTCCTGGGAGTCAGTCGCCCAGGGCGTCGAAGACGAGGCCGGTCAGGAGCTTGGGGTAGAAGTACGTCGACTTCTGCGGCATCACCTCGCCGTGGTCGGCGATGGCGCGCACCTGATCGACGAGGGTGGCGTTGAGGAACGCGCCGAGCTCGTAGCCGCCGCCGTCCAGGGCGGCGAGCGCATCCGGCACGCTCTTGGCGTAGTCGACGTGTCGCTCGGCCTCGTCGTGCTGCAGGCCGAGCGCCTCGCTGAGCAGCAGTTCGTGGAGGATCGTCACGGAGAGCCCGGCGGCGTCGGGCGAGAAGCCGTCCGCGGCGAGCCGCTCGGAGGCGGCTGGCTCACGGGTCTTGACGATCAGGCAGGTCGCGGCGCGTGGCAGGTACAGGCCGAAGACCCTGGCGGGGTCGGCCTGCTCCGGCAAGGCATCGAGCGCCGCGCGGCGCGCGTCCACGCCGGTGACCGGCTCCCCGACCACATCGAAGAACGGCTGCACGTGCTCGATGAGGTCGTCCAGCGAGATGGGGGCGATCCCACGCACCAGCCGGTGCGTGGGGAAGACGGTGAGCCCCGGGTCGCTCAGGCTGCACAGGTAGACCATGAGGGTGTCTGCGCTCGAATCGCCCGCCGCTCGCCGTTCGTCGCGGTAGGCGAGGGCGGTCTCGTAGCGATGGTGACCATCGGCGATGTAGAGCGGGCGGCCGCGGAGTCCTTCGGAAACGCGTTCCGTGGCTGCCCCTCCGACGGTCGCGATGCGGTGCGTGTTGCCGTCGCCGTCGTGCGCCTCGCGCCAGGCGGCCGTGGGGATGTCCCCGGCGGCCGCGCCGAGCGCTTCATTCACGATCCCGTCGTCGTCGGGGTAGAGCAGAAAGATCTGGCTGATGTCGGCGTGCGTCGCGCGGTAGAGACGCAGCCGGTCCACCTTGGGCCCGGCGTGGGTGCGCTCGTGCGGCAGGACGACGCGTTCCTCGAGGCTCGCGAGGCGCAGCCGCGCGACGAAGCCGCGGCGCGTGCGCTCTCGCCCGTCGGGACCGGTAGAGGTCTGGTCGATGACGGCGATGCCGGGCAGCTCGTCGCGCACGAGCGCCCCCTCGTCGCGCCAGCCCCGGAACAGCTCCGCGGCGCGTGCGTAGGCGGCGTCGTCGGCCGCCGCGCCCGGCGGGACGGGGAGGTCGATGTGGACGGCGTTGTAGGGGCTCCGTGCCCGAAGGTCGGCCGCCTGCGCCGCCGAGAGCACGTCGTAGGGTGGCGCGACGACATCGTCGAGCGCGGTGCTCTCACGGTAGCGGATCCCTCTGAAGGCGGAGATGTCGACCATCGTTCTCCCTGGAGTCAAGCACACGGCGACCAGGGCCGCCGCCGGGGTCGTGCGTGCCCCAAGTATAGCCGGGTGTGACGCTCAGCTACGGCCGGATGATGACCGGCATCCCGACGACGACCCTGGGGTACAGGTCCTCGACGTCGTAGATGTGCATGCGGATGCACCCGTGCGACGCGTACGAGCCGATCGAGGAGTCGTCCGGCGTGCCGTGGATGCCGACGGCGGTGGCGCTCGTGCCGATCCAGCGCGTCCCGAGCGGGTTCGTGACGCCCGGCGGGATGGGCTTGGCGTCCTTCGCCCACTCGGAGTTCGGTGGGTACCACGTGGGGTTCATCTGCATCATCGTGATCACGTAGGAGCCGGTCGGCGTGGGGTACGCCGACTGGCCGGTCGCCACCGGGTAGCTCTTCACGAGCTTGTCGTCACGATACAGGTAGAGATGCAGGTCACCCAGGTCGACGACGATCTGGCCGCTGAGCGCGTTGAGCACGTTGCCGCCGACCAGCCCGTCGACCTCGAGGCCGTACTTGGCCTGCAGCGTGCGGACCGCCTTCTCGGTGTCGGCGTCGTAGACGGCGGTCTTCTTGCCGGAGTAGACGCCGGCTTTGATGAGCTTGGACTGCAGCTCCTTGATGTCCTTGCCGCGCGCGCCGGGCCAGAGGGTGGCAGAGCCGAAGTGCTCGGTGCTGTCGACGACGAAGGTCTGCCTGTTGGTGACGACGTTGCCGCCCTGGTCGGTGGCGGTGACGACGATGGTGTGGCGGCCTTGGGCGAGGTTCTTGACCGCGAACTTGGCCTTGGAGGCCGGGCCCGTCAACTCGCGTTCCTCGCCGTCGAAGACGAACTTGACCGCGGGCACGCCCAGCTGGTCGGTCGCCTTCACACGCACCGTGACTTTGGCGCGCTTGATCCTCTTGTCGAGCTTCGTCGTCTTGAGGATGGGCGGCTGGGCGTCGACGAAGACGGACAGCCTCTTGGCTCTCTTGTTGCCGGCCCGGTCGGTGGTCGTGATCACCACGTCGGAAGCGCCGTCGGGCAGGTCAACGCTCACGGCGTACGCGCCCGAGGCGTCGGCGGTCCCGCTCGCCTTGATGTCGCCGTCGACGACGGTGACCGTCGCGTACGGTTCCGTCTTGCCGCTGAAGGTGGCAGGGTCGGTGTTGATGCGGCCCTCCCTGGCGGAGCCGTCGAGCTCCAGCGTCGGGATGCTCGTATCGACGGTGAAGTGCCAGTCCTTGCGCACCTCGCTGCGGAACAGATTGGAGCTGTTCGCGCTGAACGCCACGGCGTGCTTGCCGTCGGCGAGGTCGGTCGCGGGCAGTGTGAGGGTGTCGCCGTCGCGGCGGGCGTCGGCGGTGACGTCCTCGCCGTCCAGGGTGACGCTGACGTCCTTGAGCGCGGGCAGGCCCCTGACGTTGAGCACCACGGTCGACGAAGCGCTGCTGACGAACGCGTCAGGACCCGGGGTCACGGCGGACACCCGAGGTACTCCGTAGAGTTGCCAGCCCACGACGCCGGCGCACACGCAAAACGCCGCGACAACGATGTACGGCCAGCGGCGACGACGTTTGGGTTCGCTTCTATAGAGTTGGTAGTTGGCGTCCGGCACAGGCCCCTTCCTGGACGATTCTTCTCCACATTATACCCCGGATGTCGGCAGACGTCAGGTGGCGATGCGTGCCGGTAGCGGCATGTTCCCAGGAATGCTGCACAATCCAAGATTCTGTCCTGGGGCCATGACTTTGAATGCTTGCGCGTCACTCGTCGTGACTAGGCGTCTTGTCGGCAGCATGTCGGCAGATAGGCGGCTGCCGGAATGGCAAAGGTCTGGTAGATGTCAGCAAGCTGCGCGCCGGCATGGGCTCGCGATGACGGGCGAGTCGCGGGAGCCTGTGCGGCCCCCCAGCGAAGATGACCGCGCTCGCCGGCGGATTCGAGAAGCTCGGGTCCCTCGCCGCCGCATTCGATGGGAGCAGTTCAACGTCCGCTGATCATCACTCTGCACGACCAAGCAAGGGCTGGCCGGCTGGCAGCCTTCACGTAGCATCCGGGTCGGGGGCCAAGTTCGTGCCGGGCTGTTGCCGCATCTGTTGCCATGGCTCCCGGCAGCCAGCCCCAAATCGGCAACAGCAGGCCCGAGCGACTCACATCGAAGGCGCGTTCTCAGGCGAAGGCGCGTTCTCAGGCTCAAACTGCAACTTCTGATACCCGAAGTGGCGCGCCGGAGGATCCTCTCACGGCGGCAACATGGGTTCGAATCCCATATGCGCTACCACCTTCCTTCAGGCGTGAATGCAACTGCCCTGACTCCGCCCTGCCTCTGTACCCCCGCGAAGACGACCACTGCAACCCTCCTGCAACCGAACCTTCACGCCATGCTGTGGCACCACGGGGCACTCTGCGGCTCCCTGACTGCGCTGATGGAGCACGGGGGGCCAGCATGCCTGCGAGCAGTGCAAGCCCCGCCGTCAGGCATGCACCTCTGATTCGTGGCTGCCCGCCTCGCTGGGTCAAGTCCCGAGTTGTGGTGTATGTCCCTCGTCGGGATGATCTTCGCTTCAAGCCGCCGGCAGCGCGCTCACCTCCACGACCGTCTCGGCGTCCTTGGCTCTCGCCAGCACCGCCTGCATCGACTCCTCCCAGAGGTAGCGCCGACCGACCAGCCATTCGTCGTTCTGCTCGATGAGCAGGCTGCCGGCGAGCCGGATGAGGGCGGCGTCGTTGGGGTAGATGCCGACCACGTCAGAGCGGCGCCCGATCTCACGGTTCACGCGCTCCAGCGGGTTGGTCGAGCGCAGCTTCGTCCAGTGCTCGCGCGGGAAGGCCATGAAGGCGAGCAGGTCGTCCTCGGCT
>DASRZL010000150.1:0-2481 GCA_035686425.1 Thermoleophilia bacterium | reverse complement strand
TGCTGGGCGCGGACCCGTTGGGCCTCATCGCCTCAGGCAGCTTGCTGATCTGCTGCGCCCCGGGTGAGGCCGCCGCACTGGAGCGCGCGCTTGCGGTGGCCGGCATCGCGGCCACGGACATCGGCGAGATCACGGAGGGCGTCGGGGTCGCCGCGCTGGAACGCGGCCTGCCGGCGACCTGGCCCACCTTCGCGACCGACGAGGCCGCGAGACTCCTGAGCGGCCGGGACTGACGGCGAGCGGCGGCCCTCAAAGGGCCGTGAGCTGCCAATCGATGTTCATCTCGTCGCACAACTCCGCGATGGCCTCTCGCAGCCCCGCTACCGGAGTCGCCGCCGGCACCGAGATCACCAGTTCCATCTCGAAGAGTGGCGCGTTGGTGTACGGCGCCGGCCGCAGCGAGGAGTCGACGCTCTCGATGTTGACGCCCAACTCGCCCAGCAGGTGAGAGACCGACTGCATGAGTCCCGGATGATCCATCGCCCACGTGTTGAGCCGGAAGGGCAGAGCCGGAGGACGCTCGCCGAGGCCGGCGTGGGCGGGCCGCAACTCGGCGTGCACGTGACTCGCACGCCGCAGCGCCCCAAGCCCGTCCTGGAGCCGGCTCATCGCCGCTTCGCCCCCCGCGACCAGCATCATCATCGCGAACTGGCCGCGAAGGTTGACCATGCGGCTGTCCTCGAGGTTGCCCCCGCGCTCGGTGATATAGAGCGTGATCTCGTCGACGAGGCCGCGGCGGTCGTCGCCGACGGCGGTCAGCACGGCGTAGCGGACGCTTTCCATGGGCAGACAGTACCGGCATCGCCGGCGAAAGACAAAGCCCAGCCGTCCCGGCCCGAGTCCGAGAGGTATAGTGAGAGCGTGACACGAACGTTCAGAGCCGACCTCCACGTCCACTCCACCAACTCCGACGTGTCGGGCAACGCGCGCATCCGCGCGCTGCGCAGCGCCGAGTCCTTCACGGACCCGCTGGAGCTCTACGCGGCGCAGCGCGCCCGGGGGATGGACTTCGTCACCATCACCGACCACAACACGCTGGCCGGGTCACTGGCGATCGCCCACCTGCCCGGCACCTTTCTGAGCACGGAGTTCGACAGCTGGTTCCCGGAAGACGGGGCGCGCGTGCACGTCGTGGCGCTGGACATCGACGAGACGACGTTCGCGGCGGCGAACGCCGCGCGCGAGAACGTGTACGACCTGGTCACCTGCCTGCGCGAGGCGGGCCTCGTCCACTACCTCGCGCACCCGCTGTTCGACATGTCCGGGCGTCTCACGCCCGAGACCGTGGAGCGGATGCTCCTCCTCTTCAACGTGCTCGAGGGCCGCAACGGCGCGCGCACGAGCCGCTGCAACGGCCTCCTGCGGGCGATCGTCGCCGGGCTCACGCCCGAGCAGCTCTGGGCAATGGCCGAGCGTCACGGCATCGAGCCCTACGGCGAGACGCCCTGGCGCAAGGCGCTCACTGGCGGCTCGGACGACCACAGCGGCCTCTTCGCGGCGAGCGCCTACACCGTCGCCGGCGGGGACGGGACGGCGGCGGGCTTCGTGCGCGCCGTCGCCGGCGGGGACTGCGACCACGGCGGCGCCGACGGCGACGCGCGGCTGCTCGCCCACAGCGTCTACGCCGCCTCGTTCTGGCGCATCCGGGAGATCCTGCGGCTCGACGACCAGGACGAGCACAAACGCGCCCTCAACATGCTTCGCAAGGGCTTCGGGCGCATCGGCCGCGACGTGCCGGTGCTCGAGAAGACCCTGCGAGGCGTGCGCAGCATGGCCCCCGGCCTCTATCGCGACGGCGACCCGCGCGGTCCTGCGTGGGAGGACCTCCTCGAGCGAGAGATCGGTAGTCTCCTCGCCGACCCGGACGGCATCAACGCAGTCGACGCCAAGGAGCTCAACCGCCGGCTCTTCGCGGTGGCGTATCGGCTGGCCGACGACGTCGTGAGCCTCCATCTCCGGCCGCTCCTCGACCGGGACGAGCGGATCGGACTAAAGCGCCGGCTGCAGAGCCTCTACGCCGTCGGCATGGTCGCCTTTCTGGAGCTGCCGTACTACTTCGCCTGGAGCTTCCAGAGCCGCGATCGGGAGCTCCAGGAACAGTTGCGGGTGTACTTTCTCGGCGAGCGGCGGCACACGCAGCGAGAGAGGGTGGCGGTGCTGTGCTCGCAGGCGTGCCGGGAGGATCTCGGGCCTCCCGACCGCGCGCCGACGACCGCCTCGACGAACTCCACCGGCGCCGTGACGGCGACACGCGCCCCGGGGGTCGTGCCGCACCACGACATCGAAGTGACGCTCCTGACCTGCTCGACCGGCAGCCAGCCGGCGCCCGACGGCGCCGTCGACTTCCGGGCGCTCGCCTGGCGGCCGTCGCCCAACGGCTGCGGCCCGCGATGGGTGGTCCCGCCGCTGGTGGAGGTCGTCGACTTCCTCGAGGAAGAGGGCTACACGGCCCTGCACACCGATTCGACCGCGGGGCAGGGA
>DASRZL010000149.1:0-29497 GCA_035686425.1 Thermoleophilia bacterium | reverse complement strand
GGTGGAAGCCGATCCGGATGGGCTCCGTCTCCAACTCTGAGACCTGACCGGCGGCGATGAAGAACGTCCATTGGGCGAGCATCAGCACGCCGATGACGAGTGAAGACCACGCTGCGAACTTCATCGGGACCTCTCCCTCCCCGGTCTGCCCGACCTTGCCACACAGCGACGGCAGACCGCAACGGCCTCCGGCGATTCCCGCTCTGCTCAAGGATAGAAGTGAGGACGCCGGCTCCTCGCGACAAGGCGCGGGCGCGCGTGCGTTCGTCACGGGACGCGACCGCGCCCGGCGGCGGCTTGGCACTGCCGCGGGCGGGTATGTCCCAGTCGTGAGCTGAGAGAACGCAAGTCTCCGGCTCGCATCGTAGAGTCCTGAAGTCATCCCAAAGGAGGCCGTACCGTGCCGGTGAAGTCTGATCACCTCTCGGCGCTTGCCGAGGAGGCGTACATCTACGCGTTCCCGATGCTCATGGGGTACCGGTACCTCTTCGGCTCGTATCTGGCGAAGGGCGCCCCGTCGTATCGCGCGCCGCTCAACACCCTGGTGAGCGATTCGCGAGCGCTCGACTGGCGGTTCAAGGACGTCATCACCCCGAACGCGGACACGCCGTACAGCTTCGCTACGCTGGACCTGCGGGCGGAACCGTACGTGCTCAGCGTGCCGGCGGTGACCGACCGCTACTACGTCATGCAGCTCGAGGACCTCCTCGGTTTCAACGAGCACTACGTCGGGACCCGGGCCACCGGCACCGAAGCAGGGTCGTATCTGCTCGTCGGACCGCGCTGGTCGGGCGACGTGCCCCAGGACATCACGCAGACGCTGCGCTTCGAGACGGACATCGTGTTCCTCATCGGCCGCACGCAGCTGCTGGGACCCGAGGACGTGTCGAGGCTGCAGGCAGTACAGCGCGGCTGCGAGCTTCAGCCGTTGAGCGTGTTCGCGGCGACTCCGGCTGCGGCGAACGCGCCCTTCGTCGACTGGCCGGTGTGGGACGATGAAGCCTCTCGCGACGAACGCTTCATCGGCTACCTGAACTTCCTGCTCACCTTCTGCGAGCCGGTTCACGATGACGATGCGGCCCTCATGCGGCGTCTCGGCGAGATCGGCGTCGCACCAGGGGCCGCCTTTGACGCGGAGACGCTGGATCCCGACGCGCGAGACGCCGTCCGTGCCGGCGTTGAGCGCGCCCGCCGCAGGATGGAGGCAGCGGCCGAGACGATGCCGGCCTACTCGACGGGCTGGACCAACAGCGATCCCTTTGGCGATCGGGCCTTCTACGCCGGCGACTACCTCAGGCGCGCTGTAGGGGCCCAACTGGGCTGGGGAGGCAACGACCGCATCGAGGCGATGTATCCGATCCTGCGCCATGATGCCGACGGCGAGGTGCTCGACGGCTCCAGGCACGCCTACACGATGACCTGGAAGACTGACCCGCCGACCCACGCGTTCTGGTCGGTCACGATCTACGATCGGTCGTACGACGGCTCGGCAGGCTTCATGGTGAAGAACCCGATCGACCGGTACCTCATCAACTCGACGACCGAGGGACTCGTGCGCGGCGAAGACGGGTCACTCGTCATGTACATCCAGCATGAGAGACCCGGGAGTGACGCCGCGGCGGCGAACTGGCTCCCCGCGCCCGACGAGCCTTTCTACTTGGTGCTGCGCGACTACTACCCGGCCGAGGAAGCGCTCGATGGGTCGTGGGAGCCGCCCGCGGTCGTGAAAGTGAGGTAGTGCGGCCGACCGTCCGGTCTCGGTCACGCAAGTCCCAGACTGGCGGTCGGGTGGTCGACCCTACTGCGGCGTCCGCCACGCTGGCGCCACTACGTGAACTGCTTGTCCGCGACGGCGACGATGCGGCTCAGCTCGGAGGCTTTCGCCTCATCGAGCGCCTCGGGTGCGTAGTTCTCGAGGATATCGAGGGCGCGCTCGCGCGCGACCTCGACGGCGTCGCGGTACGCGCCACCGTCGCCGGGCTCGGCGGTGAGACCGCGCGCGAAGCTCGTCTTGAAGTGCCGCCGTGTGTGCGTGTGGCCCAGAAAGTGTCCGCCCGGGCCGACGGCGTCGATCACGTCGAGGGCCAGCTCCTCGTCGCCGGCGTCCCTCTCCATCACCGTGTAGCGCGCCTGATGGTAGAGGAAGTCGTCGAGGATCAGGGATTCGGCCGACCAGAGCATGCCGCCGTTCGTGAGTCCGATCCCGACGCACAGCTCAGAGCCGCTGTCGGCGGCCGTGGCCAGCGACGGTCCCGCCTCGGCGGCCGCGGCCCAGGTGCCGGGAAGCTCGGTCTCGGTGCCGCCGACCGCGTGCAGTGCCGGTAGCCCGAGACGGTGGACGAGCGCGACGCCGAGCGCCGGATCACGGCCGTCGAGAGAAGTGGCCATGCCGCCGGTGCGCGGGTCGGCCGCGAACACCGCCGGATAGGCGATCACCGGCGCGCCCGGCGAGGCGAGCTGCACGAGTGCCACCTGAGCGAGGACTTCGGCAAGAGCCTGCACGAGGGCGCCGGAGGCCGTCGCCGGCGCCGTGGTGCCGCCGATCGGCACGCTGCAGAGCGCGACCGGCACGCCGGCAGCGGCGAAGACCAGCGCCGCCTCGGCGCCGTCGCGGTCGAGGGTCAGCGGCGAGACGGCGCAGACGAGGTCGCTGAGCGGGGAGCGTCGGCGGAGCGCTTCGCCGCCGCCGGCGATCACCGTCGCCATCTCCACGGCGTAGCGCGCCTGACGCTCGCCCTGGACCATGCCCTGGACGTGCTTCACGGTGTTGTTCCAGGCGGCGTCGAGTTCGTGCAACGGGGCGGTCTCGCCGCAGTCGCCCGCGCCGATGGTCGGCCACCAGAAGGCGATCGACGACACGTAGTCGAGGAGGCGCGTGGCGTCGGCGAGATCGGCCTTGGTCGACGAGCGCCGTTCGCCCGTCCGCCAATCGATCACCTCTGTGCCGCAGCCGTCGGCGGTCATGTACGTGTTTCCCGAGGCGAGGTCGATGTCGCAGGAGCCGTCGCGCGAACCGAGGATGAAGCTGCGCGGCGCGCCGGCCAGCGCGTCGCGCACCAGGCCGGCGGGCAGACGCACGACGCGATGCTCGGCGTCGAACGCGGCGCCGTGTTCACGGAAGATCTCGACCGCCCTGTCTGAAAGCACCCTGACCCCGGTGCGCTCCAGGATGCTCAGCGCGCCATCGATGAAGCGGTCGAGGTAGGCTTCGTCGTGGAGCTTCGGGACGTGAGCCGGTCGCCAGGGCTCGAGCGGTCGGCGGTGCAGATGCGGTGTCTCGGGCATCATGTGTCTCCTCTGGAGTCTTGCTCGCACCGCCGGCGCGTAGCGCGAAGCCTGCACCCTGTGGGCGTGCGACGAATCGAAGCTACCCCACGCCGCCCATGAGGAATCTTCGGCGTGCGGACCAACGCAGGCACCGCGCATGTCCTGGGGGCGCCGCGGCCCAGTCCAGCCGCGGCGCGTTGGCGAGTCAGGTCGACGCGCTTGCTGGGCAACTGCTCTCTCGCCACCAACGAGTCGATCCGGCGGCCGACAGCGGAGGGCGGCATGGGACGCAGCCGGTGCCTACTCTGCGCCGCCGGTGACTGCCGAGAACTGCGTGCGAACAACTTCCGCGATGGTCTCGAGATCGAACGGTGACGCGCTCACGGAGTCCTGGGCATCAGACAGGATCCGCTCTGGGTCAGACCACTGGCGCCACTTCGCGTAGCGGTCCTGCCGCGCGACGCCCAGCGACTGCGCCAGCACATGGATCCAGTTCTCCGCGACGAGGCCGAATCGTTCTGCCTCCGGCAGGAAGACGTGATGGCAGTAGTGGCAGACGTCGATCACCGTGCTCGCGCCCGTGCCGCGCGCCTCGTCGAGGCGCTCGTCGCGGATCTCTTCAGCGGCCGAGGGGAACCAGGTCAAGGCGCCTGAGCCGCAGCAGGGCGCATCGCCTCCGGTGCGTGGCATCTCCACGAGTTCGAGACCCGGGACCTGCGCCAATAGCGGTCTGGGGCCTTTGCGATCGAGGCCGGTGAGAGCGACCTTGCAGGGCTCGTGAAGGGTCGCCCGCGCCGAGAACGGGTGCTCGAAGTCAAGCCGCTCGAGACGCTCGGCCAGGAATTGGGGCAGCGACATCGTCGCGAACGGCAGCGCGTGGGCCTCCGCGACGCTGGTGTGGAACCGACACAGACACGTGGGGCACCAAAACACGACCGCCTCGGGCTCGTAGGCTGAGAGGGAAGCGACGAGGTCGTCCATCGTCCGGGAGGCCTCCTCCGAGTCGCCCATGAACAGGGGCGTGTCGCCGCAGCAGTGGTCGAGGCCGGGGAGGAAAGCGACGTCTTCGTCCACGAGCGCGAGCACATCGAGAGCTTCGAGCAGGCGAACCGGCTGGCTGTAGACGTTGCAGCCCGCGAAGAAGACGTAGCGGGCGGAGTGCAGCGGCGAAGCCGTGAAGATGCGCCGGTAGTCCTCCGGTATCACCTGGATGCTGGCCAGGACCCGCTGCGGCGCCTGCGGGTCGGCGCCCGGCGTGTAGGCGGTGTCGGCGAGGCCCTCCCGTCGATAGCGTGCCTTCACCATCTCGTTGATCTGCATCACGTCGAGTCCCTGGGGGCAGACGCCCTCACAGCAGCCATAGCAGCCCATGCAAGAGAAGACGCGGCGGAAGACGGAGTCGCTCGCTTCTCCCCCGTCGAGGAAGTCGCGGATCCGGGCCTGCACCTCCCCCGGCTTGAGCTCGCCGAAGTCGAGGTGCTCGAGCACGGGGCACTGGCGAAAGCAGGTGCCGCAGGCCGTGCACGCGTCGACCACGTGTCGGCGCCGTTCCTCGAGATGCCTCTCAAGACCTCCGGACTGGCCTGTCATGGCGAGCCCTCACTTCTCTTCGTGTCTGCCGAACGTCTGACGTTTGAGCGGCGAGCTTCACCCCACCAGCATATGACAACCGCTTGCGCGCCAGCTCGAGACGTTGGTTGGCCGGCACCGGCAGGAATGGTGGCCAGGTCGATTCCCTTGGCGGGTGCAGGACAGCGAGAGAGGTGCGGCAGATTCGATATGCGAGTCTCTGAGCCGGTCCCGCGGCCTGGACACGGTTGTCCGCCGGGCCAAGTCCCGCCTTCCGGCCGTCGGATGTCTCTGTGCTTCAGCAGACGCCGAGCGCTTCCCGGGTCGTTCGACCTTGTGGCGGTCTGCGGAAGCGCCTGCTCGACAGCCCGTCTCCCCGGCGTAGGTCCAGCGCAGGGCGGCGCGCCTGGGGCTCTAGTCGGCACCGATTCCCGAACGAACCCGCACGTACACGCGCTCTGTCACCGGGGTGGGTACGCCAAACCGTTCCCCCAGTCGAATGATGGTACCGCCGAACAGATCGCCCTCGTCCTGACCGCCTGCTTCGACGTCGCGCTGAAACGAGGTCTTGGTCTCAGGTGGAAATGCTCTCGCCTTGGCCAGCGCTCTTGGGATGACGCCCGGGTCAAGGGCGATGCCCTCGTGGGCGGCGAGATCGACGACCTCACTCATGATTCCCTGCACGTCTTCCAGAAGCGGCGGGTCAACGAGGACCTCGCCGAGCGTCTTTCGCGAAGCGGCAGTCACGAGTCCGAATGCCGAGATGAACACGTACTTCTCCCATATGGCCGGACGCGGATCGTCGAACCAGCTGAAACGTATCCCGACTTCTTCCAGCAGCGACAGGAAGCGCAGCGGTACGTAGTCAGGATGGTCGGGATCGCTGCCCAGGACGATGACCCCGTCGCCGCCCGCCTGTGAGACCACTCCGGGTCGATCGAGGTGAGTGCCGACGAAGACGCATGCGGGCAGCACGCGAGCCCTCGGGAGTCGGGCACGGATCCTCTCGTGGATATCCACGCCGTTCAGCAGCGGGACGACGATCGTTTCACCGTGGCAGTTTGCGGCGATCTGTCCCAGCGCTTCATCCAGGCTGTAGCCCTTGACGCACAAGAGGACGACGTCAGGAACCGGTAGGTCTCGCATCTCTGCAGCTGCGGAAGCAGGTGTGCAGATGAGCTGCGCCTCGGGTGTGTTGAGTCGGAGGCCGGACTGTTCGATAGCGACGAGATTCGCTCCACGTGCGATGAAGTGGACATGCCACGCTGTTCCGGCTTGCCGGGCAAGCCGCCAGGCGAGTCTGCCGCCGAAGTAGCCGCCGACGCCCCCAACGCCGAAGACGCAGACGTGCAGATTCTCGTGAGGCGACGCGGCCAACGAGATCCTTTCCTACAGGTTCTTCTGGGGTGTGTCGAACGGGCGTTGAGCAGCGCCTGCTTGCGACGGAGGGTATCGCAGACATTGGGGGTGCCTCTGTGCGGAGGTCGCGCAACCCTTCACTTCCGCGCCTGCCCTGCGAGATACTCCACGGCCTGGTCTTCGTCACTGAACAAGAGGATCTCACCGCCGCCGGAACTGCTCATGGCGACCTTCGAGGCGTCGTCGCTGACACCGACGACCTCGATCAGGTAGTCGCGGTACTTCTGGGTCTCCAGTGATTGCCGGATCAGACGCAGCACCGCTACGGAGCTATGAGCCGCTTGATCCACGGTGAGGATCACGTTGAACTTCATGTGGCGGAAGTTCTTCTCGACGGTCGCCTCGTACTCTCGAAAGCAGGCGACGACGTCCTGCTCGCTGGTGTCGCCCAGGATCCTGATGATGAACGCTGCGGCGGAAGGCTCGTAGACGGCTTCATACGATCCCATGCTCGCTCCTTCCTGTGGAGGAGCCCGGACGGCTGCCCACACCGTCGGGCGATGCGACCAGTCGCCGCGCCTCGTCCTCCGCATGACCAGGACTCGGCAGAACACGCAGGACGCTGCGTGCTGCTGCCGGCTCCCGTGCAGGAAGATATCAGCTTGATAGGAGAGTCGGCACATGCAGACGGCCGGAGCCGGGTCCATGGCTCTCGGTGAAGATGTCCGTTGGGAGTCACGCCGAGGTCGCGGGAGAAGGAGCTCACGCGTCCGCCGGGAGTTGACGGCCCTGCCTCCGGTTGATAGGTTTTCTCAACACTGTTGAGAACAGTTCTCAACTGGAGCGTGGGGAGCACCTCCTTGACCGATCCGCAGCCGACGCACGACATCGAGGCCGTCTTTCGTCAGAAGGGCATCCCGTTCACGCGCCAGCGCCGGCTCATCTGGGACTTCTTCGCCCGCGCGGACCGCGCTGCCACCGTCGGTGAGGCGGCAGACGCTCTGCGGAGCGACGGCGTCGGCCAGGCCACCGTGTACCGCACCGTCACCTTGCTCAGCGATCTCGGTCTCCTCGCACGCGTTCAGGACGGCCGCGGGGACATCTGCTTCATCGCGCCGCCCATCGGCCACAGCCATCCGCTGATCTGCGGCGCCTGCCGCCGCGTCATCCGTTTCGACGGCGACGGCGACGTCAGCGCGCTCGAGGCGCAGCTTGCCGAGGCCACCGGGTTCACCATCTACGGCCACCACCTCGAGGTGTATGGGATCTGCCCTGCGTGCAGGGCAGCCAGGGAGGGCGACCATGGCGAGTGACGCGTCGCGAGCCGACGTACCGTCCGCCAACGGCCGGCTCGACGGCGCGTCGCTCGCCGCCCGACCTGGTGAAGGAGGCGGCGCTCTCGCCGGCCGGCGCTTCTTCTGCTCCTGGAGCGGCGGCAAGGACGCCTATCTCGCGCTGCAGCGGGCGACGCTGCGCCGCGGCCGTCCGGCCGCCCTCGTCTGCATGCTGCACGAGAACGGCCGTGTGAGCCGCGGCCACGGCCTGCCGCTCGCGCTCCTCGAGGAGCAGGCCGCGTCGCTCGGCATCGCACTCGTCACCCGGGCGACCACGTGGGACGGCTACGAAGCCATCTACGTCTCCGTCTTGCACGAACTGGCGGCGAAGGGCGTCGAGGCCGGCGTGTTCGGCGACATCGACCTGCAGGGGCACCGCGACTGGGTCGAGGGCGTCTGCGACATCGCGGGGCTCACCTGCCACCTGCCGCTCTGGCAGGAGCCGCGCCGCCGGCTGCTCGACGAGTTCCTCGCCGGCGGCTCCCGCGCCACCATCGTCGCCGTGGATTCATCCAAGCTGGGCGCCGAGTTCCTCGGCCTCGAACTTGACGACGCCGTCATCGCCCGCCTCGAGGCCGCCGGCGTCGACGCCTGCGGCGAGGAGGGCGAGTACCACACCATGGTCACGTCGGCCCCACTCTTCACACGGCCGGTCCCGCTCGTCTGGGACGGCATCGACGAGCACGACGGCCACTACGTTCTGCGCTACGTCCACCCCGGCGACGCGGCGGAGCCCGCGTCCCTGCCGGCGCCTCCGTCCACCAGCGTCTAGTCACGTCTCGAAGGGAGTCACCACCATCATGACCAGCATCCGCTTCGGCCGCCCCACCGCGGCGCTCCTCCTGGCCGCAGTCCTCGCGCTGGGCGTCGTCGCCCTGGGAGCCTGCGGCTCGGGCGACGACACCACCACCACCTCGAGCTCGCCCTCGCCGGCCGCAGCCGGCCCCATCACCGTCACCGACGACTCCGGCGCCGTGGTCACGCTGGACCAGCCGGCCACCCGCATCGTGAGCCTGGCGCCGGCCAACACCGAGATCGTCTACGCCATCGGCGCCGGCGACAAGATGGTCGCCGGCACGAGCTACGACGACTACCCCGAGGAAGCCAAGAGCCTGCCCAAGATCGGCGACTTCAACAGTCCCAACATCGAGAAGACCGCTTCGTACTCGCCGGACCTCGTCCTGGCCGCCGGCGGCATCCAGGCCAAGCTGCGCGGCAAGCTCGAGGACCTCGGCATGAAGGTCTACGTCGTCGACCCCAAGTCCTACGACGACGTCGTCGCCACCGTCGAGAACATCGGCAAGCTCGCCGGTGTCGAGGACGGCGCGGCCACGGTCGCTGAAGAGATGACCGCCGCCAGGGAAGAGGTGCAGGCGAAGGTTTCCGGGCTGACGCCCGCCACGACCTTTCTCGAGATCTACAGCAAGCCGCTCATGACCGCCGGCAGCAGCACGTTCATCGACGACATGATCACCATCGCCGGCGGCGAGAACATCGGCGCCCAGGCCGGCGACGGCTTCCCGACGTTCAGCACCGAGGTGCTGGTCAAGGATGACCCGCAGGTCTACATCGCCGACTCCGGCTCCATGAGCGAGCCGGGCGACATCACCAAGCGCGCCGGCTTCGCCGGGCTCACGGCCGTCAAGAACGGGACGGTGTACGTGATCGACGACAACCTGATCGCCCGGCCGGGTCCGCGCCTCGCCGAAGGGCTACGGCAGCTCGTCACCATGATCCATCCGGAGGCGTCGACCGCCGAATGACCAAGCTGGCCCGCACAGGCACATGGCCGGGGATCCTTCTGGCCGGCGGCATCCTCGCCGCGTGCCTCGCGCTGGGCCTCGCCCTCGGGCCGGTCTCACTGTCACTGAGCCAGCTCTGGCATCTGGTGACGGCGGGGCCGGTCCAGGGCGATCTCGAGAACGCCATCTTCTGGCAGATCCGCATGCCGCGTGTGCTCGTCGCCGCGCTCGTCGGGGCGGCGCTCGCGGTGGCGGGGGTGATCCTGCAGGACCTCTTTCTCAACCCGCTCACCGACCCGTACGTCACCGGCGTCTCGTCAGGCGCCGCGCTCGGCGCCACCATCGGCATCGTGCTCCACCTCTCCAATCTGCCGTGGGTCACGGTGCTCGCCATCGTCGGCGGGCTCGGGACGCTCGTCGTCGTGTGGATGGCGGCGCGCCGGCGCGGCCGCATCGACATCTTCGTGCTCCTGCTCGCCGGCGTCACGATCTCGTATCTTGCCAGCGCCGTTGTCACGGTACTGATGATCAAGGCGAACGAGGACATGACGGCGATCATCTACTGGCTCATGGGGAGCTTCTCGGGGAGAGGTTGGCCGGACGTCCGCGTCGCCCTTGTCACGATCCCGTTCATGGTCGTGCCGCTGTTCTTCACACGGGAGATGGACATCCTGCTGCAGGGAGAGAAGCGTGCGCTCGAACTCGGCGTGGAGGTCGAGCGCACGAAACGACTGCTGCTCGTCACCGCCGGAGTACTCACGGCCCTGGCCGTCTCGGTGAGCGGCATCATCGCCTTCGTTGGCCTCGTGATACCGCACATCGTGCGTCTGCTGATCGGCCCCGGGCACCGCGGGCTCCTGCCGGTCTCGCTGCTCGCCGGCGCTTCGCTCATGGTCCTCGCCGACCTGCTCTCGCGCACGGTGATCTCGCCCAACGAGATCCCCGTCGGCGTGGTCACGACGTTCATCGGCGCGCCGCTGTTTGTCTACCTGCTGCGGCGCGGGAGGCGCGTCTGATGGCCGCCCCGCCCGCCCGCCTGGCCGCCGAGCAGGCGCCTGTCGACGGCCCGCTCGTCGCTCTCAGGGACGTGGACTTCTCCTATGACGAGCGGCCGGTGCTGCGCCGCATCTCGTTCGCGCTGAGGGCGGGCGAGTTCGTCGGCATCGTCGGTCCCAACGGGAGCGGCAAGTCGACACTCATCGACCTCATCGACGGCATCCACCAGCCGGTGTCGGGCGAGGTACTGGTGAAGGACCTGCCGACCCGTCGCTATCGCCGTCGCGACATGGCGAAGGAGGTCGCGCTGGTGCCCCAGAACTTCGACCTCGACTTCGACCTCGACGTCCGCGAGGTCGTCGAGATGGGCGCGTACTGCCGCGGGAAGGACCCGGCGGCGAGCGGCGACCCCAAGCAGATGCTGGCACGTCTTGGGGTCGCCGACCTCGCGAGCCGTCGCTTCTCGGAGCTGTCCGGTGGCGAGAAGCAGCTCGTCGTGCTGGCGCAGGCGCTCATGCAGCAGGCGCCGCTCCTGCTGCTCGACGAGCCGGCCTCGGCGCTTGACGTGTCGCACCAACTGCGGCTGTTCGACCTGCTCAAGGAGCTGAACGCGGACGGACTGACGGTGCTGTGCATCCTGCACGACCTCAATCTGGCCCTGCACTACTTCGACAAGCTGCTGGTGCTGAGCGACGGGGAGGTGGCGGCCTTCGGGCCGCCGGACGAGGTGTTGCGGCCCGAGATCCTGGATGCCGTGTACGGCGTACGCGCCTACCTGCACCGGCACGCCGGACGGACGTATCTGACGTTCTCGCCGCGGCTGCGCGGCGAACGCCGCGGCCGCGTGCACGTGGTCTGCGGCGGCGGGACCGGTGCGGGACTCATGCGCGAGCTCGTGGACGCCGGGTACGAAGTCACCGCCGGCGTCCTCAACGCCCTCGACACCGATGAGGAGACCGGCCGCGAGCTCGGCCTCTCCATGGCCGTCGAGGCGCCGTTCTCCCCGGTCGGCGACGAGGCGCATGCCGAGAACCTCGAGCTGATGCGCGCGGCTGACCTCGTGCTCGTCAGCGCCGTGCCGGTGAGCCACGGCAACGCGCGCAACGTCGAGGCGGCGCACGAGGCGCTCGTGTCCGGCAAGCCGGTCTGGGTCGACGAAGGCGTGCGCGTCAGCGACTTCGCCGGCGTCGTCGGCGGCCTCGCGGATGCCGGAGCGCAGTTCTTCGCCGGCGAGGAGGCGCTGCTCGCCGCCGTGCGCGGGCGCGGCGCGCCGTCGGACGGGCGCGCGCCACTCGTGGGCGAGGCTACGGCGCGCGCGGCAGCTGCGCCCGGAGGGCCAGGTGAGACCCCGAACGGGCCAGGAGACACGAAGTAGGGAGACGGGGCGGGCGGCGCTCTGCGACCGCCCGCCCCGCCTCCCTGCAATACCCGGGGCACCTCTCAGTACGCGCCCCGGCTGCCGGACGGCGGCCTCCCCGGCCGCGCCGTCCGGTCCAGGCTGGAGTGACCGCAAGCGCTCTTGCCGACGAGCCGCGTGAGGACGGTCGCAACCATCCTCAGCGGCGGACCGAGTGCGCGCGACGGCAATCGCGCCCACCGGCAGGCCGGGGCGGGAGCCCCTGCGGCGCCCGCCCCGGCCCTCCTTCTTCCGGCTCCTCCGCGACGCGGACTTCTACCCGAGCATCTCCCTGAGCTCGGCCGCCGCCGCGCGGTCCTGCTGCGCGCTCTTGGCGAAGAGCCGCGCTTTGAGCTCGAGCACGTAGGCGCACTGCGTGGCGAAGTCCTCGTGGTAGCGGGCCGCATCCTCCTCCGCATGGATCAGCTGCTCAACTGCGGCCGGCCAGCTGGTGACGGGCTCGGCGTCGAGAGTGCCCAGGTACGGTGCGGCCTTGAGCGAACCGGCCGGCCTGGACGCTTGGTCGCCGGCCCCCTGCTCCTGGACCATGAGCTTCTGCACGCGGTCGTCGTGCGTGCAGACGATCTCCTCGAGCTTGTCCTGCCATGCCTGGTCCGGCGCCAGCACGCCGGCCGCGGCCGCGAAGTCGGCGCACGCCTGCTCCGCCTCGAGGGCGAAGCGCAAGGCGGAGCCGTAGCCCGTGATCTCCGGGAACTCGTGTGCCACGTCGGTCTCCTTTGGTCGGGTCTCGCCGGCTTTTCTACCCGCCTGCCGGGTTCGCTAACGACGAGAAGGGGAGGGCAGGGCCGAAAGACCCTGCCCTCCCCTTCACACGCGACGGGGGCTGTGGACTGCTCCTACCACTGCTTGTTGACGGTGCCCTCCCAGGTGCCGACCTTCTTCTCCTTCTTCTCCACCTCGGTGAACCAGCGCGTGGTGACGCACTTGCTCTCGGTGAAGAAGCGGATGCCGTCGAGGCCGAACACGTGGCTCTCGCCGAAGAACGACTCCTTGTGGCCGGCGAACGGGAAGAAGCTCACCGGCACCGGGATGCCGACGTTGATGCCGACCATGCCGGCGTGCGAGCGCCTGGCGAACTCGCGCGAGTAGTAGCCGCTCTCCGTGAAGATGCAGGAGCCGTTGGCGAAGCGGCTGTCGTTCATGATCGTGATGCCCTCTTCGAAGTCGGCGACGCGCTTGATGGCGAGCACCGGGCCGAAGATCTCCTCGCGGCCGATCTCCATGTCTTCGGTCACGTTGTCGAAGATCGTCGGGCCGACGAAGAAGCCGTTCTCGAAGCCCGGGACGACGAGCTCGCGGCCGTCGAGGATGAGCTCGGCGCCTTCCTCGACGCCCTTGTCGATCCACTTCTTGACGGAGGCCTGGTGCTCGGCGCTGACGACCGGGCCGAGCTCCGTCTTGGGGTCGTAGGAGCAGCCGACGACGCGCTGCTCGGCGTACTTCATCATGTAGCCGATGAACTCGTCGGCCACCTTGTTCTCGACCACGATGACGGGCAGCGCCATGCAGCGCATGCCGGCGCAGCCAAAGGTCGAGTTGATGATGCCGGCGGCGGCGCGCTCGAGCGAGGCGTCGGCGAGCACGAGGCCGTGGTTCTTGGCCTCGGTCTGGGCCTGGACGCGCTTGCCGTGGGCGGCGGCCAGCGAGTAGACGTGCTTGCCGACGCTGGTCGAGCCGACGAAGCTGACGCCTCGGACCAGCGGGTGGGTCATCATGATCTCGGCCTCGACGCGCGAGCAGGTGACGACGTTGACGACGCCCTTGGGCAGGCCGGCCTCGATGAGCAGTTCCATCAGGCGCATGCCGGTCGTCGGCACCATGCTGGCCAGCTTCAGGACCAGCGTGTTGCCGGTGACGATGCAGAGCGGCAGCATCCAGCCGAAGGGGATCATGCCCGGGAAGTTGAAGGGCGCGATACCGGCGAACACGCCGATCGGCTCGCGGTAGCTCACCGTGTCGTGCCCGGTGGACACGTTCATGAGCGACTCGCCCTTCATGGTCATCGGCGCGGAGACGCCGACCTCGCAGCCCTCGATGATCTTGATGACCTCGCCGCGCGCCTCGTCGAGGTTCTTGCCGAGCTCGCGCGCGCAGAGGTAGGTGATCTCCTCGGCGTGCTCTTCGAGCAGGGCCTTCCAGCGATAGAGCACCTGGGTGCGCTTCTGGATCGGCGTGGTCGACCAGGTCTCGAACGCCCTCTGGGCGCTCTCGATGGCGCCCTCGACCTCGGCGGCCGTGCAACACGGCGCCTTCGCGAATACCTCGCCGGTGCTCGAGTCGGTGACGTCCATGTACTTGTCGGTCGTCGACTCGCGCCACTCGCCGTCGACGCAGTACTTCAGCATCTGCACGTCTGTCTTCTCGACTGTCGCCATTGCGGTTCCTCTCATCGCGATCTCTGGGGTTGCTCGGTGCGGCGGGAAGGAGTCTAATCAATCGAATGATTAATCTCAACTCTCTCACGAAGAGACGGGCCGGATCACCGGGAGGAGGTAGCAGGCGTGTCCTTGAGTCCCAGCCAGGGTGACACGAATCCCCCGGCGTCCGTCGCCGTGGCTGGCGCGGCATCGGAAGGCCGTTCGGCCGTCGCTTCGCTCAGCCGCGATCCCAGGCAAGACATGCCGGCCCCCGCCCTCAAGATGCTCGCGGCCGCGCAGCGGGTGCTCGTGGCCAAGGGCTTCTCCGGGCTGACGCTGCGCGCGATCGCCCAGGAATCCGGAGAGAACTCCGCGATGGTGCAGTACTACTTCGGGAACAAGGAAGGCCTGCTCAAGGCGATGATCGACTCGGTCTTCCGTGACGACCAGGAGGATGCGGCCGCCGCCATGAGCACGGTCACGAGCGACGACCGGTTGCCCCGGTTCGTGGACGGCCTGCGCACGATCAGCTCGTCGCGGTCGTTCCGCGTCTTCTTCGACGTCCTGCCGTACGCCCTGCGCAACGAGGGGCTTCGGAGCCGCATGGCGCGCGCGTACGACTGGTATCGGAGAATCAAGCTCGACTGGCTGAGGGCGGAGGACCAGGCGCCGCCGTCCCAGAAGCAAGGTCTGCTCGGGCTTTCCGAACTCATGACTGCAGTGGTCGACGGGCTCGCCATCCAGGAGGCCATCGACGACGGGTTCGACACGCGGCGGGCCTACGCCGTGCTGGAATTCATGCTCCAGCGCTCACTGCCGGAACTGCTCGAATCGGACCTGCATGGAGGCTCGCGCCCAGGATGACGTGGCTGGGCGGCCGCGCGGGGACGGCGTTCAGCCGCCTTCGGCGGTCGCATTGCCCGTGAGCAGCAGCATGGTCACGTCGTCGTCGAGGACGGCCTCCTGCCCTCCCTGGACGGAGTCCACGAGGGTCTCGAGGTCGGCCGTAGTGGTGGCGCGCCGCTCCCAGAGGTGCGCGACGGCGGCGCGCAGCCCGGCGATGCCCAGCCGGGAGCGCGACCCCGGGGCCGTGCGCGCGTCGACGATGCCGTCGCTGTACAGCAGCAGCCCCCACTCCGCGGGCAGCGAGACCTCGTGCGGAGCCCAGTCACCGTACTGCTCCACGCCCAGCATCATCCCCGTCGAGTACTCCAGTTGGAGGACTCGTCGCCCGAGCAGGAGCGGTTGAGGGTGGCCGGCATTGACAAAGCGGGCATGCCGGCCGGCGGCGTCGATCTCGACCGAGCAGACCGTCGCGAGGAGGCCGAGGCCGAGCTCGCCCTGCTCGGCGCGGTCGCTCTCGTCCAGGGTCAGGCTGTTCAGGGTCTTCATGCTCGCCTGCAATGAGGCGCCGCGGAGCGCGAGCGCTCGCCAGGCGGCGCGCAGGCTCGCGCCGAGGGCGGCGGCATCGGGGCCGTGGCCGGTGACGTCGCCGATCACCGCGGCCACGGCGCCGTTCGGGCGCGTCACCGCATCGATGAAGTCCCCACCGAGCAGCATGCGACGCTCACCCGGCCTGTAGAGCGTGGCGACGCTGATGCCCGGTGTGGTCACGGTCACGGTCGGAGAGAGGCTGGCCTGGAAGCGGCGGTACAGCGCTTCTACGTCCCGCTGAGCCTGCGCGCGCTGCGCCTGGGCCAGTGCCACAGCGGCGTGCTCGGCGAAGCGCTGCACGACGCCGAGCTCACCGCGTTCCGGCTCCGGGACTCGTCGCGACCAGCTCATCGCCAGCAGCGCGACGGGTGCGTCGTCGACCAGCACGGGCGCGCGCACCGCGGACACCTGGCCGGTCTCGGCGGTGACGGCGCGTGGCATGCGTGGGCCGCCAGGCTCGCGGATGTCCGCGATGAAGGTCGGCAGCAGGTTGTCGGCGAGCTCGTGCTGCAGCTCGCGCGAGAGCTCCATGACCAGACGGTCGCCGCTGTTCGGGAGGTAGGGCGAGCGGGCCAGCAGCCGCAGCCGCTCGTCCTCGATGGCGAAGAGAGCGACGAGGTCGCAGTCGAAGGTCTCCCGCGCACCGTCGCAGATCGCCCGGGCCACCGCCGAAGCGCTGCCCCTGGCGTGGAACAGCGGCGTCGCTCCGACCACTCTGTCGAGGGCGTCGCGCGAGCGGTGCGCCTGGTCGAGGGAGCGCGCGACTTGGCCGCGGTACCGGTCTCCGAGCAGTCCGACTCCCAACCCGGCGGCCAGCCACAGGAGGATGACGGAGGCCGACGTGGCCCCCTGCACCAGCCAGCGGTCCGAGACGGCGAGCATGTCGTACACCACGCCGCCGACGATCGCCAGCGCGATGCCCACCCTGGGTCCGCCGGAGACGGCGCCGGCCGAGACGGTCAGCGAGACGATCGCCGCCGGGAGTCCGATGAGCTGCGTCTGCCAGTCGATGAAGTGGAAGGGCGTCAGCGACGCCACGATGACCATGGCGCCTGCGACGAAGAGCTGGATCGGGCGCGCGCGCAGGTACGCGGCGATGGCGAGGAGCCGCGAGCGGACGGGGCCGTAGGCGTCTGCGGGTCGGGTGTGGGCCATGATCAAACGACTCCTGGGTGCGAGTCCGGCGTCAGTTCTACTCGACCCGGGGATCGAGCCACCTGTGCGCGAGGTCGACCACGAAGTTGCTGGGCGTGGCGAGCGGCGCCGCGAACAGCACTACCACCATCCACAGGAGCCTGCGGACGACGTGCTGGGCCAGCGCCCCTCATGGCGCGCTGGCCGGCCTCTCGCCGTACCCCGGTCATCGCCTCACTTGCCGTCTGCTTCAGCAGCATTCTCGGCGCTACTCCTTCCAGTACTGCGTCGGGTCGATCTGGTACACCGGGTGCAGGTAGAACCCCCCGGTGGTCTCAGAGCACATCGTCGTCTGGATCGGCTGGTAGCAGGGCACGTACGGCGCCCGCTTCGAGATGAAGTCCTGCATCTCCGAGTACTTGGCGATGCGGGCTACGGGGTCGGTCAACTTCTGCGCCTCGGTGAACATCTTCTCGACCTTGGGGCTCCACCAGAAGCTCGAGTTCATGCCGCCCTCCGCCGCGCTCGCCTTGCTGAACAGCGGCGCGATCCAGTCGCTCGGGTCGGGGAAGTCCATCCACCAGCCGAGGCTGCCGGCGGCGAGCGTCATGGGGGTGGCCTGCTGGACGTAGAAGCTGGTGTTGCTCATGGTCTTCAGCTGGGCCTTGACGCCCACCGCCGCGAGGTCCGCCTGCACCGACTGCCACAGCCTGGGGTTCGGGTCGACGTTGTCGGTATAGAGCATCGTCTCGAATCCGTCGGGGTAGCCGGCGTCGGCGAGCAGCTGTTTGGCCTTGGCCGGGTCGAACCCGTAGAAGACCTTGCCTTCATCGTGGCCGGGCATGCCCTTGGGGTAGAACTGCCAGAGCGACATCGCCTGGCCGGCCTGGAGTGTCACCAGTTTGTCGCGGTCGATCGCCCAGCTGAGGGCCCGGCGGACCTTGACATCGTCGAACGGCTTCATCTCCACGTTCATGAACATGTAGCTGGTGGCGACCAGCGGCTGGGAGAAGACCTGAGCCTTCCACTCGGGGTCGGCCTGCACGCGCGGGATGTCGGCTACAGGGACGCCGTCGCCCAGAATGTCCACCTCGCCGCGCTCGAGCTTGAGCAGCGCGGTGGATGGGTCGAACGAGAGCTGGTAGTCGATCGTGTCGAGATACGGCTTGCCCTCTTCCCAGTAGTCGGGGTTGCGCGTGAGCAAGATCTCCTGCCCCGGAGTCCACCTCTGGAGGACATAGGGGCCGGTGCCGAGCGGATTCCGGCCGAACTCGTCGCCCCACTTCTCGACCCACTCCTTGGGCACCACATCGCAGAAGTCCATGGTCACGGCGTTGAGGAAGGAGACGTCCGGGCGCTTGAGCGTGATCTCGACGGTGAAGTCGTCGACGACCTTGAAGCCGGTGATCTCCTGGGCCTTGTACCTCACGAAGGCGCCGCTGCCGACGACGCCCATGTAGAAGGACGTCGCCGGCGCGCGGGGCTCCTTCATCATGCGCTCGAAGCTGTACTTGAAGTCGGATGCGGTCACCTCGCGGCTGACAGGCGGCTGGAACCTGACGCCCTCACGGAGCTTGAAGGTGTACACCTTGCCGTCCGCGGAGATGCCGCCGTTCGCCGTGCTCGGGACCTCGGTGGCGAGGCACGGGACGAGCTCCGTGCCGGCCGCGCCCGGCTCGTGCGCGTACTGCAGAAAGCTCTGATAGATGTCGTGCTCGATCTGCCGGTCGATCACGTTCCATGCCACGGCGGGGTCGAGGCTCGACGGCTCGGTGAGGTAGGAGAGCGTGAGCGTCCCGCCTTGCTTGGGTGTGTCGAAGGACGAGGGACTGCTCGCTTCCTCGGTGGTGCCGGCGCCGCAGGCCACGAGCCCGAGGGCGAGGAGCAGGGCGAGCCCCAGTAGGAAGGCTGCGGTGACCGCAGACGGCTTGTGCAAACGACGCGTCAGGTTTGCCTCCTGAGGGGGTCGCCGTGGCTGAGGCAGAGATGCAGCTCCAAGCTCTCGGTCATCAGGCCCTCGATGCTGAGCACCCGGTTCAGACTGGTGATCGGGTCCTGAACGATCATCGCGATGTCGCGGCTGCGGATTGAGCACTGCTCGGGCCGGGGCAGCGTCAGCGGGCCCCTGCCGTCGAACTCGATGCTGCTGCTCACGGCGGCGTTGGGAACCATGCCGGAGAGCCCGATGATCGCACTCGCGGTGATGCCCCTGCCGCAGCTCCTCTCGCCGGCCATGCCGACGAGCTCTCCTGGCGCGACCTCGAAGCCGACGTGGTTCACCGCATGGACGGTGCCCTCTTGAGAGGCGAAGTCGACGGTGAGCTCGGTCAGACGGAGGAAGGGGTTTCCGTCAACGCTCATACGAGAGGCAGTCTATCGCCAGACCCGGCAACAAGCGAGGCTCCAGCCCGGCGCGTCCTTTGACGCGTGCGCGACAGGCTGGTAGGCATGTCTCATGCGCAGCGACGCTCTCCCGCCGGTGGTGGACGTCTTCATGGTCTCCAGGGAAGGATGATCGGTATGGCACACGTCTCCATACGGCCCTTCGACTTGCGCACGGCGTCGCCGTTCGGCATCTCGCGCTGGACGCACGGCGACTTCGCCCGCTTCGTGGTCGAGTTGCGGGAGGGCGACGTCGCAGGTCTCGGGGAGGCGGCGCCCAACGCGCGCTACGGCGAGGATCGGCAGCGTGACGCCGAACTGCTGACCGCCCTTGCTCCGGAGATCGCCGACCTGCAGGGGGCGGCCGGCGTCGAGGCCTTCTGCGAGGTACTTGCGGCGGAGGGTGTGCCGGCCCTGCGGGCCGGCCTGAGCGCCGCCGCCTGGGACCTCGCCGGCAAGCAGGCCGGCGAGCCCGTCTGGCGCATGCTTGGACTCGCGCGGCCGGCGGTGCGGACCTCGTACACCATCGCCATCGGCGAGCCTGAGGAGATGCTGGGGCATGCGCGCGCCGCCTCCGCCTTCGGCACGCTCAAGGTCAAGCTCGGCTTCGACGGCGACCTTGACCTGGCGCGCCGGCTCAAGCTCGAGCTGCCGGGACAGACGTTCCGTTACGACGTCAACGAGGGGTGGGACCGCGAGCGCGCCGCCTCCGCTCTCGCGGTCCTCGAGGGCCTCGACGCCGAGTTGGTCGAGCAACCGCTGCCGGCCGCGGACACCGAGGGCATGGCGTGGCTCAAGGAGCGAACGAGCATCCCGCTGTTCGCCGACGAGGCGGTGCTCACGTTGGACGATCTCGACGCCGTGGGTCATGCCTACGACGGCGTGGTCGTGAAGCTGGCGAAGGCGGGGGGCATCGCCTCCGCCTTCGCCCTCATCTCGGCCTGCACCGGGCGCGGCCTACAGGTGCTCCTCGGCTGTATGGTCGAGTCGAGTCTGGGGATCGCGGCGGCGCTTCAGATCGCCGGTCTCGTCGACTACGTAGACCTGGACGGGGCGCTGCTCTTGGCCGAGGACCCGTTCACGGGGATCGCCGTGGACGGCGACCTGCTGACGGCGTCCGACGAGCCGGGACTCGGGGTGCGGCCGGCCGGGTGAACGCCGGCCGCCGGCTGCCGCGCGCCACCCCGGTGGCTGCTGCGTAGCCGCGTCGAGCTCCCTGGCGACGTGGGCGATCATCGCCCGCGATCGCGCCGCGCGCGATGGGTCACGGGTGGAATCCGCGCTACGCGGTGGGGCGACGTCGGGCGACATCGCCCCACCGCCTCAGATCGTCGCGTGCGCGCCGGCGTCGACGTGCACGACCTCGCCGGTGATCGCCCGGCTGAGGTCGCTGAGCAGGAAGACGGTCGCATCGGCGACCTCTTCCGTGGTCACGTTGCGGCGCAACGGCGTGTGGCTCTCGAGCAGGTCGAGCATGCCGCTGAAATCCTTGATCGTGCGCGCCGCGACAGTGGCGATGGGGCCGGCGGACACCGCGTTCACGCGGATCCCCTCCGGCCCCAGATCGGCGGCGAGGTAGCGTACGGCGCTCTCGAGCGAGGCCTTCGCCGGGCCCATCACGTTGTAGTTGGGCACCACCCGCCACGAGCCGGCGTACGTCATGGTGACGATCGCGCCGCCCGCCGTCATGAGGCGGCGCATCTCGCGCGCGGCCGCGATCAGGGAGTACGAGCTGATGTCGTTGGCCTGGGCGAAGCCGTCGCGCGTGGTCTCCACGAAGTTGCCCTGGAGGTCATGCGCCGGCGCCCAGGCGATGCTGTGCACGAGGCCGTCGAGCACCGGCATCTGCTCCGCCAGCTCGTCGACGGCGCGCTTGACGGCGGCATCGCTGCTGACGTCGAGCTCGATCATCGGCGCGCCGTCCAGTTCGTCGGCGAGTTGTTGCACGCGCCGTTTGAGGCGGTCCGCCTGGTACGTGAGCGCTACGGCGCCGCCGTGGCGCTTGACCGCCAGGGCCACGGCCCAGGCGATCGAGCGCGAGTTGGCGGCGCCCGTGACGACGAAGCGCTTTCCGTCGAGGAGTAGAGGGTGCGCCGGCGGTGCCCCCTCAGTTGACCCGGCTTCGCTGGTCAATCCGGTCACGGTCCCTCCCGTAGTCAGTCGGGCTTGACGGCGAGCAGCAGGAACTGTCTCGCCCAGTAGTCGCGGAAGACGTAGAGCGACAGAACCAGCGACGCGAACCTGATCGCCCGGTAGCGCGTGAAGTAGGGCTCGACGCGAAGGACCGTGAGACCGGCCCCCTCGAGCAGGCGGACCATGTCGCGCTTGGCGAAGAAGCGCACGTGCGTGCGGTCGAAGATCCCGGAGCTGCGCCGCGGCCACGTCTTGAGCAGGAGATTCGCGAAGACGTAGACGTTGGAGACGTTGGGCAGAGAGATGACGACGGCGCCCCCCGGGCGCAGGCGCGTGAGCGCCTTCGCGAGCACGTCTTCGGCATCGAGGAGGTGCTCGAGCACGTCGCTGGCGAGGATGGCGTCGAAGGGTTCGTCGCCGAGCCGCGTCGGATCGAGGTCGGCGAGGTCGCTCTCCACGACGGCGTCGAGCCGCTTGCGGGCCTCGTGTGCGGCTCCGGCGTCGAGCTCCACGCCCACGACCTCGCGCGCCCCTGCCTTCTTGAGCAGAGCGCCGTTGTGGCCGCCGCCGCAGCCGAGGTCGAGGACGCGCAGCCCGCGCGGGTCGATCAGCCGCAGAAACGCGGGCTTGGCATCGCTGAAGTAGCGCTTGGGCAGGCGCACGGCGGAGGCGGCATTGTCTCGGGGGTCCATCGCCGCATCATAGCAGCGGCCGCGCGGCGCAGGTCAGGGGATGGGAACGCTGACCTCGTCCGGGTCGGTATCGGCGGCCAGCTCGCGGACGACGGTCGGCTTTCCATGATAGGTGTAGGCCACGTGGAGGACCTTGCCGGGGCCGCCGCCGTCGCCTGTGGCAGCGGGGGACTGTCCCCCGAAGGCCTCGGGCGCGGCGTCGTCCTCGGTGCCGGAGACGATCGGGTCCAGCATCAACAAGTGGAGCCGCCCGGGATCGGCCGGCTGCCCGTCGATCACGAGCTCGACCATCTTGGGCGCCTCTCCCTTGAAGATGCGGACGACCGCGAAACGCTGCAGGGCGCCGCTCGCCGCGTGCGCCCTCGCGAGCACGACGACGGCGAAGCGGTCGAGCTGGGCGGCGAGGCTCTCCGCGGGGCTGGTCGCACCGGAGGCGCGGTCCGTCGATGGCTCGGTGACGTCCGTCGACACCGACTCCGTCATCGCGGCGGACTTGTCGCCGGCCACCTGGGACTGCGAGCCGCGGTCCACGGCAACGATGCCCACGACGAGCGCGAGCGCGACGAGCGCCGCGACGGGCGCCGCGACGCGCCACCAGCGCCCGGCGCGGCGTGGCTTTGCGGCGCTCGCCGGCGGTTCCAGGTACTCCTTGAGGCCGCTCCAGCGGTCGTCGGCGAGGTCGGCGTACGTCTCATCCGGCGTCGGCACGGCCGCCGAGACCTGCGTTGCCAGGGTCGCGACGTCGGCGCGCATCGCGGCGAGGCGGGCGGCCAGCACGGCGTCGCCCTCCGCCGCGGACAGCAGCTCGGGATCGTCGTCGAGCCCGAGGGCGCAGGCCAGCAGGCGGTCGTCGTCGAAGACGCCCGGCCGCATCCAATCCTCTTTGCGCTCGTCAGTCATCGTCGGCTCTATCCATTGCGTTCGTAGCCGCCGTCATCCAGAGCGGCGCGCAGCTTCTTGACCGCGCCGTGCAGGCGCGATTTGACCGTGCCCACGGGGATCTCCTGGGCGCGGGCGATGTCTTCCAGCGGCAGGTCGGCGAAGAACCGCAGCGCGACGCACTCGCGCAGTTCGTCGGGCAGCGTCGCCAGGGCGGCCCGGAGCGCGGGGTCGGCCGGCTCAGAAGGCGGGTCCACCGAGGCTTCGGGCGCGATCTGCCGGAGCTTGTCCATGAGCCCGTAGCGGGTCTTGCGCCTGCGCCCGTGGTCGCGGCCGGTGTTGAGGATGACCCGGTAGAACCAGGCGAGGAACGCTTCTTCGCGCGGGATCTCTCTGGCCCGGTAGACCTTGATGAACACTTCCTGCACGGCGTCGTCGACCTCCTCACAGAACCCCTGGAGGTAGAGGATGCGCCGCACCTGAGGAGCGTACCGCCGAAAGAGCTCGGCGCGCGCCTCGGGCTGCCCCCTGCGCAGGCGGTCGACCAGACCGTGCGGCAGTTCCTCTATTGCCTTCCTCCCTGGTGAGAGACGCCGGTACAGCCGGGCGGGTTCGCCGCGCCGGACGCGAGAAGTATAGCGCGAGCCGCCTCCACGGCCGGCCGGGGCCAGCATGCGCCGCCGTCAGGCGAATCCGAGGCGGCGGACCTCCTCACTGAGTTCGTAGCCGCTCTGCTCATACACGCGGCGGACGACCTCGGCCGCCAGGGTCGTGATGTCGTCCGCCGTCGCTCCGGGCTCGGCGACGAGGAAGTTGGCGTGCTTGTCGCTCACGTGCGCGTAGCCCACGCGGAGGCCTTTGAGGCCGGCGTCTTCGATCAGCTGGGCAGCCGGCAGCTCGCGCGACGGGTTCTTGAAGTAGCTGCCGCAGCTGGCGTACTCCAGCGGGTGCTTGCTCTTGCGCAGAGCCGCGTCCTCGGCGATGCGCTGCAGCAGTTCGTCGCGCCGGTGGTGGCGCAGGAGGAAGGAAGCCGAGAGGACGATGATGTCCCGCCGCGACTTGAGCAGGGAGGTGCGATAGCCGAAGTCGAGCCGGTCCGGCTCGACGACATGCTCCTTCCCCTCCTCGAGGACGTGGACGTCGAGGAGGGCGTCGCTCACCGACTCGCCGTAGGCGCCGGCGTTGCCGACGACGGCGCCCCCGACTGAGCCGGGGATGTTGGCGGCGAAGGTGAGGCCGGCGAGACCCTGCCCGGCGAGCTCGGCGACCAGGCCGGGCAGCTCGACGCCGGCCTCGGCTCGAAGGACATGACCGTGCAGCGTCGTGCTCTCGTTGCAGGCGAGCACCGTGAGGCCGGCCACGCCGGCGTCCCCGACGAGCACGTTGGTGCCGCGGCCGAGCACGGTCACCGGCAGCCCGAGTTCGCGCGCCGTGAGCACGGCGTGCACCAGCACGCCGGTGGTCCCGGCGCGCACCAGGAACTGCGCGGCACCGCCCACACCGTACGCGGTCAGCGACGCCAGGGGAACGGCCTCTTCGAGGCCGGGCAGCTCGCGCCGGAGCAGGTCGCTGATGCTGGGATCGACGGGCGTCGTCATGGGGCAATCGTAGCAGGCGCGCTACGACGGAGGATTGACGGCGCGCCATGTCGGTCATAAAGTCCTAAATCCTAGTGAGAAGTAGGAATTGCACGCGGCATCTTCGGGAGCATCGTGATCCACCTCTCCACCAAGAGCGACTATGCGATCAAGGCACTGGTCCGGCTGGCCATGGCCGACGGCGTCGCGCCGGTGACGGGCCGCGATATCGTGGCCTTCACCGGCGTGCCGCCCAAGTTCCTCGAGCAGGTGATGCACGACCTGCGCCAGGCCGGACTGGTCGAGAGCCGTCGTGGCAAGGGCGGCGGCTACGTCATCGCCCGCGATCCGTCGGGCATCAGCTTCGCGGATGTGATCGACGCGATCGACGGCCGGCGCGCCGGCCCCGCCGTCGGGCGCGACGGGTCCCCTGCCTCCAACGGCGGCAAGGGGCGAATGCGCGGCGGCGACCGGGCCGAGGCTCTGGTTGCCCCCGTCTGGCGCGAGGTGCGAGCGTGCACGCGCGCCATCCTCGGCTCGGCCACGATCGCCGACGCCGCCGCCAGGGCCGCCGAGGCCCCCATGTACTACATCTGACTGGAGAGAGCATGAGCGAGGCAAACACGCAAGCGGCGCAGGGCTTTGAGACCCTCGCCCTGCACGGTGGCCAGGAGCCCGACCCCACGACGCATGCGCGCGCCGTACCGATCTACCAGACGACTGCCTACACGTTTGACAGCGCCGACCATGCCGCAGACCTCTTCGCCCTGCGCGAGCCCGGCAACATCTACACGCGGATGATGAACCCGACGAACGACGTCTTCGAGAAGCGCGTCGCGGCGCTCGAGGGCGGCGTCGGAGCGCTCGCCTTCAGCTCGGGCTCCGCCGCCGTGACGTTCAGCATCCTGAACATCGCCGGCGCAGGTGACCACATCGTGAGCGCCAACAGTCTCTACGGCGGCACCCACAACCTCTTCGTGCACACGCTGCCGCGCTTCGGCCTCGACATCGACCTGGTCGACCCCGTCGACCCGGAGAACTTCCGCCGCGCGATCAACCCGACCACCAAGCTGCTGTACGCAGAGACCGTCGGCAACCCCAAGCTCGACACACTGGACATCGCGGCGGTCGCGGCGATCGCTCACGAGGCGGGCATCCCGCTGATCGTGGACAACACCATGGCGACCCCGTACCTGGTCCGCCCGATCGATCACGGCGCCGACATCGTCGTCCACTCGGCGACCAAGTTCATGGGCGGCCACGGCACGTCCATCGGCGGCGTCGTGGTGGACGCGGGGAACTTCGACTGGTCGCAGAACGACAAGTTCCCCGGCCTCGTCGAGCCCGACGCGAGCTACCACGGACTCAAGTTCTACGAGGCGCTCGGGCCGATCACCTACATCATCAAGCTGCGCGTGAGCTTGTTGCGCGATGTGGGCGCGGCGCTCTCGCCGTTCAACGCCTTCCTCTTCCTGCAGGGCCTGGAGACACTGCACCTGCGCATGGAGCGGCACAGCACCAACGCCTTCGGCGTGGCGACGCATCTTCAGGAGCACCCCAGGGTCACCTGGGTCAGCTACCCGGGTCTGGAGTGTCACCGCACGCACGGGGTGGCGTGCAAGTACCACTACCGGGGTCTGTTCGGGGCGATGATCGGCTTCGGCATCGCCGGCGGCCGCGAGGCCGGCCGGCACTTCGTCGAGAACACCCGGCTCCTCTCGCACGTGGCCAACATCGGCGACGCGAAGTCGCTCGTGATCCATCCCGCGACGACGACGCACTCGCAGCTGACGGCCGACCAGCAGCTCGAGACCGGCGTCACCGAGGATTTCGTGCGGCTCAGCATCGGCATCGAGACGCTCGAGGACATCGTCGCCGACATCGACCAAGCTCTGGCGAAGGCCTGAGCTAGAATCGTCCGGCTATGACTGAGAAGAAACCCGCAGAGCACAAGGAGATCGGCGACGTCGCCATGGGCCTCGGCGAGGACGCGGGATCCGCAGGCATCGTGCGCACGAAACGCGCGACCTTCGACCAGCCCGGTCAGGAGCTCGCGCTCGAGGGCGGCGGCACGCTGGCTCCCTTCACGCTCGCCTACGAGACCTACGGCACGCTGAACGAGCGCAAGGACAACGCCGTCCTCGTCACGCACGCCCTCTCCGGCGACGCCCACGTCGCGGGTCGTCACAGCACCAACGACAAGCGCCCGGGCTGGTGGGACATGATGATCGGCCCGGGCAAGGGGCTCGACACCGACAGGCACTTCGTCATCTGCAGCAACGTCGTCGGCGGCTGCACAGGGAGCACCGGGCCGGCCTCGGAGGACCCCGCGACCGGCCGGCCCTACGGCACTGACTTCCCCATCATCACCATCCGCGACATGGTCAACGCGCAGATGATGCTGCTCGACCACCTGGGCATCGGCAAGCTGCTCGCCGCCGTCGGTGGTTCCATGGGCGGGATGCAGGTGCTCGAGCTGGCGATCTCGCACCCGGACCGCGCGCACCTCTGCGTGCCGCTGGCCACGGCGGCGCGCCAGCCTACCCAGGCGATCGCCTTCAACGAGGTCGGCCGCCAGGCGATCATGGCCGACCCCAACTGGCGCGGCGGTCACTACTACGGGCACACGTCGCCGTCCAAAGGTCTGAGCGTCGCACGCATGGTCGGCCACATCACCTACCTCAGCGACGAGGCGATGCAGGAGAAGTTCGGTCGCCGCCTGCGCGACATCCACGACTACTCGTTCACCTTCTCGGCCGACTTCGAGGTCGAGAGCTACCTGCGTCACCAGGGGCTCTCCTTCACCAACCGGTTCGACGCCAACACCTACCTGTACATCACGCGCGCACTGGACTACTTCGACCTCACGCGCCAGCACGGGACGCTCGTCAAGGCGTTCGCCGACGTCAAGGCGCGCTTCCTCGTGATGGGCTTCAGCAGCGACTGGCTCCACCCCCCGTACCAGCTCAAGGAGATCGTCTCCGCCCTGCGCGCGACCCACAAGCACGTGAGCTACTACGAGGTCGAGAGCCACTACGGCCACGACGCCTTCCTGCTCGAGCGCGAGAAGATGGAGGGCATCATCGGCGCGTTCCTCGCGAGCGGGGCGCGGACGTACACGCCGATCAAGCCCGATGAAGCATGAAGCGCCCCGTGAGCGGGCGCCGCACGACGTAGGATAGGCCTCATGCGGCGCATCGACTACAAGCTGATCCAGGACCTGGTGCCTGACGGCTCCACCGTCCTCGACCTCGCCTGCGGCGACGGCGAGCTCCTCAACGAGCTCATCGAGGAGAAGCACGTGCGCGGCAGCGGGGTCGAGATCGACCAGACCGCCGTTGAGATGTGCATCCGCCGCGGTCTTTCCGTGTTCCACGGCGACCTCGACGCCGGCCTCGCCGACTTCTCCGACCAGTCGCACGACGTGGTGATCCTCAGCATGAGCCTCCAGCAGCTGCGGCGACCGCGGATGATCGTCCGCGAGATGGTCCGTGTCGGCCGGCTTGCGGTCGTCAGCTTCCCGAACTTCGCCCACTGGGTCCCGCGCACGCAGCTCCTGCTCCGCGGGCGCATGCCCGTCTCGCGCGACCTTCCGCACCAGTGGTGGGACACGCCCAACATCCACCTCTGCACCGTTCAGGACTTCCGCGCCCTCTGCCGCGAGGAGGGCCTGTGTATCGAGCACGAGCTGTACCTGGGCTCTGTGGAGAAGCCGCCGCCGGTGCGCGCGGTGGCCCCGAACCTGCTGGCGCGGATCGCCATCTTCGCAGTCAGCCGCCGCTAGGGAGCGGTGCGCGTGCGGCCGCCAGCCTGACCGCGGCGTCGTCTCGCCGCCGCTCCCCGGTACCACGGCGACCGGTTTTCGGGTCCATCCATTCGCGGGTACACTACCGGTACGTTCTGCGTCTCAGAGACCGGCGCGAACGGCACAAGGAGCGCACCACGTCCTCACCGAGCATCGGCGGCGACGCGCTTCAAGATCAAAGGAGAAAGAAAGTGCCTCAGGGTAAAGTCAAGTGGTTCTCGACGGAGAAGGCTTTCGGCTTCATCGAGCAGGACAACGACAACGACATCTTCGTGCACGTCACCGGCCTGGCCGACGGCGTGACCGCAATCGACAAGGACATGCTCGTTGAGTACGAGGTCGAGCAGGGCCGCAAGGGTCCGCAGGCGACCAATGTGAAGCCCGCGAGCGCCGCGGCGACTCCCGCGGCCGAGGTCGTCGAGGCGACTGAGACCGTCGAGGTCACCGAGACCGTCGAGACCGTCGAGGACGAGGACGGCGATGTGGTGGAGATCGTCGACGAGGTCGTAGTGACCACCGACGAGGTCGTCGTCGCGGTCGAGGACGAGAACGGCGACGTCGCGTTGATCGATGAGGTCGAGGTGACCCGCGAAGAGGTCGTCGCGATCGAGGACGAGGCCGGCGACGTCACGGTGATCGATGAGGTCACTGAGACCCGCGACGAGGTCATCACCGAAGTCGAGGAAGAGGCCTGAGCAGGCTCTGAGCTCCTGACGGGCCGGCCGCCGGAGGATCGCTCGGGATCCGGCGGCCGGCCCGTCGTCTTCTTTCGCCCGGCGGGTAGAACGCAGGACAAGCGACCTTCGCGGGAGGCGACGATGCTCGAGGACATCCACTGGCTCGGTCACGATTCGTTCCGACTCGACGGCAGCGTGACCGTGTACATCGACCCTTGGAAGCTGCCGGCGGGTCAGCCGGTAGCCGGCGTCATCCTCGTCACCCACGAGCACTTCGATCACCTCAGTCTGCCCGACGTCGAGAAGGTGTCCGGGCCGGACACGGTGCTGATCGGCCCGGCCCCCGTGACCGCGCAGGTCGACGCTGTCGCGACGGTCACCTTGGCGCCGGGCGAGAGCGCGGACGTGAGCGGGGTGCAGGTCACGGCGGTCCCCGCGTACAACGTGGACAAGTTCCGGGCGCCCGGCGCACCGTATCACCCCCGCGAGGCCGGTGGGGTCGGCTTCGTCGTCTCGCTTGACGGCGTGCGCTACTACCACGCCGGCGACACCGACGCCGTCCCCGAGATGGCCGACGTCCACTGTGAGGTCGCGCTGCTGCCGGTCGGTGGCAAGTTCACCATGACGGCGGAAGAGGCGGCCGGGGCGTGCGAGCTGATCGACGCGGCCGCCGCCGTGCCCATGCACTATGGCGAGGTCATCGGGGACGTCCGCGACGCCGAGCGGTTTCGCGATCGCTGCCG
>DASRZL010000148.1:0-50410 GCA_035686425.1 Thermoleophilia bacterium | reverse complement strand
GCACCAGACGACGCCGAGAGCGACGAAGCGGTAGCGTGAGAGTCGCCCGGACCGACTCGGGGCGGCTCCCGGGACGAGGGCTTGCGCAGACCGGCTCACGTCCCGATTCTATCCGGATGCGGCAGACGAAGAGGGCGGCCGCGCGCCAACGGACGGCGAAGCAAGGTGGCGGCGGGCGGGCGAAGCGTCCGGCCTCCGCCCGCCCTCGCCGTCAAGCGGGTCGCGCTCCCGGCGTCACCGGCTTCGCGTAGCTCAACCCTGCTTCGGAGGCGCGTGCACGCCGACTCTGTTGCCCTCACTGTCGATGAAGAACCCGATGAAGCCGACCATCTCACCCATGTCGGTCACCGGCATCGCCAGTTGCCCTCCCGCGCCCACCGCGCGCTCGATCATCCCTTCGGGGTCGCCCTTGCTGTCGAGGTAGACGGTGATGCCGCCGGCACCGGGTTTGGCGTTGTCGCTCTTCACCAGATCGCCGCTCGCGTCTCCCGGCTCCATCGGCAGGAGAGCGACATCCTCCATTCCGGGCATCAGCTCGATGTCCGCCTGCAGTACGGCGGCATAGAACTTCCGCGCCCGATCCATGTCGGTCACGGGTATGTCCGCCCATACGATCGTATTGGCCATGATGAGCCTCACTCGTCGTCGTTGCTGCGATGACCAGAGCATGGCCGCGACGTCGACTGGCGAAACTCGAGCTCGAGGGCTCGGGTGAGCTTCGAAGGGGACGTGGGCTGTCCGGCGAACTCACAGCGAAGATGCCCGCCCATCTGTCGGCCTTGGGGGGCGCCACGCCGGTAGCAAAAGGAGACAGCATGAGAAGAGAACGGCACGGTCGGACCCATTCGACGGCGGCGGGCCGCGCGCTCACGGTGCTCGCCCTGGTGGCGCTGGCAGCGTTGCTCCTCGTCGGACTCGCCGCCTGCGGCAGCAGCGACGGGAGCGTGACCGGCGACTACAAGTTCGACTCGGGCAGCGAGCAGGGCATGGAGGGCTTCACGCTCACGCTGAACGACGACGACACGTTCGCGCTGACGCAGCCCAACCCAGAGGGCGGCGAGGACATCGGCATCAACGGAACCTATACGGTCGACGGCGACAACATCACCCTCAAGGACGAGGCGGGTTCCGAGTCCGAGGCGGGCACCGTCGACGGCGACAAGCTCGTGTTCGAGACGGTCACCTGGGTGAAGCAGTAGGACGAGCCGGACGGCGAGTCGGCAGCGGACACGCACGAGGGCCCGGGCGATGCCCGGGCCCTCGTGCGTTCTGGAGGGGCGCTTCTGCGGCGCGAGGATCTGGAGCGCGGGACGGCGCGCCGCCGTTGGACGCTGCGATACCCAGATGATATCATTGAAATATCTCAGGCGACGCGGCCGCGCGACCATTCGGGCGGGGTAAGACCCGCCGGCGCGGCTTCCCGGAGGTGGGAGCCATGGCAGCAGAAGAGAAGACCCCGACCCAGGAGCGCGAGGCGCGCGTGATGAGCGGTTGGCCGATGCTGGTCGTCACCATCGCCCTGTACGTCGCCTGCCCGATCCTCCTCTACTACGCCTTCGTCAACAGCACGGCGAGCGCCTCGGGCAGCACCCAGCCCGACTGGGGGCTCTTTGCCGGCGGCTGCGCCGCCCTCGGCTTGGCCATCCTGCTGAGCCCGGGCTTCTTCACCATTCAGCCCAACGAGGCGCGCGTGCTCATCCTCTTCGGCGCCTACAAGGGTACGTGCAAGGACGTGGGCTTCCACTGGGGCAACCCCTTCTACGCCAACGGGTCGGCCGGTCAGGGCAGCGGTCAGTCGGTCTGGTCCCAGATGAAGAAGCAGAGCGGCGACGAGTCGAGTCCATCCCAGCCCAAGAAGCTCAAGCGCTACAAGATCAGCCTCCGCGCCCGCACCCTCAACGGCGACAAGCTCAAGGTCAACGACAAGCGCGGCAACCCCGTCGACATCGCCGCCGTCGTCGTGTGGCGGGTCGAGGACACCGCCAAGGCAGTGTTCGACGTCGACGATTTCGAGATGTACGTGGCGACGCAGAGCGAGACAGCGGTCCGGCATCTCGCCAGCGCCTACCCGTACGACTCCGGCGAGACCTTCGCCGACACGGAGGGCGAGACCACCCTGCGCGGCAACGTCGACGAAGTCTCGGAGGCTCTTCGCGTGGAGCTCACGGAGCGGCTCGGGCAGGCGGGCGTCGTCGTGGAGCAGGCCCGCCTCAGCCATCTCGCCTACGCCCCGGAGATCGCACAGGCGATGCTGCGTCGCCAGCAGGCGGAGGCCGTCATCGCGGCGCGGCGCAAGATCGTCACCGGGGCGGTCAGCATGGTCGAGATGGCCCTCACGGAGTTCACCGCTCACGGCACCGTGGCGTTCGACGATGAGCGCAAGGCGGCCATGGTCAGCGATCTCATGGTCGTGCTCTGCGGCGAGAGCCAGGTCACGCCGGTCGTGAACACCGGCACGCTGTACACGTGAGCCCGGGGCGCGAAGATCACGACCCGAGGACGTCCCGTTGACCGGGTACGCGTGAGGCGGCGATAGACGATGGCGGTACGCAAGCAATACCTCCTGCGCATCGACCCCGGCCTCTGGGCCGAGGTCGAGAAGTGGGCAGCGGACGAGCTCCGCAGCGTCAACGCGCAGGTCGAGTACATCCTGCGGGACGCGGTGCGGCGGCGCGGGCGCGGCGGGCACGCCGCCGAAGACGGCGCGGCGGACGACGCCAGGAAGGGCTGAGTTCCGCGCGGCTGACCGGGACGCTCGCCGCCGCGCGCCGCCGCTCCACACCCCCGCTCGCGCTTGAGCAGAAGCGTGGCGGGACATGACCGGGTATGACGTCGCGTGCAGAGGAGGCTGAGATGGAGACGCTGGCGCCGGGCATCCACCGCTGGACCGCCCCGCATCCGGAGTGGCGACCCAGGGCCGAGGAGGTGGCGTCGTACGCCCTCGTCGCCGGAGAGGTGCTGCTGCTCGTGGATCCGCTGGTGCCCGCCGACGCGGACGAGCGGGCTACGCCGTTGCTGGCGGAGCTCGACCGGATGGCCGCCGCCGCGGCCCGGGTCGAGCTGCTGATCACGATCCCCTACCACACACGCAGTGCGGAGGCGCTCCGCGCTCGCTTCGCAACGGAGCGCCCGACGCGCATCTGGGGGCACGCCAACGTGCGCAAGCGGCTGCGCCCCGAAACGCCGCTCAAGGTGGTGCCGATGGGCGCCGCCGGCACGGCGGCGCCCATCGCCGGCGGAGCGGCCGAAGCCTACGCCATCGGGCGGCCGCGGCGCAGTGAGCACCCCGTCTCTGTGCCGGCCCTGCGCGCCGTCGTCTTCGGCGACGCCGTCGTCGGCACGCGCGACGGGCTGCGCTTCTGGAACCAGAGCAGCGGCACCGGTGAAGAGTGGTACCGGGACGTCTTCGCCCCGACCCTCGCGGCGCTCGCCGTGCGGCCGATCGAGCACGTGCTCGTAACGCACGGCCCGCCCGCGGTCGGCGACGGGCAACGTCAGCTCGCGCGCTGCCTCTCCGCGCCGCCGGTCGAGATGTACTGAGGGCCGGGCGGTAGCGTCGCAAGCCCCCGCCCGGCCCCCTTCGGCGCCGCGCCGAGAGTCTGTCGGGTGATACTCAGACGCGGTCGGCTGCGATCGCCTCGGCGAGGAAGCGCTCGTCCAGGTCGGCGTCGCCGGCCCCGACACGCTCCTCGATGCGGCCGCGGTCGAGCCAGATGCGCCGTGAGGAGCGGCTCGCGACCCACGTGTCGTGGGTGACGACGATCAGGGTCTGTCCGCGCTCGCGCCACAGCTGCTCGAGCAGGCCGATGATGTCGTCACGAGTGCGCTCGTCGAGGTTGCCGGTGGGCTCGTCGGCGAAGATCACGCGCGGGGACCGGACCAGCGCCCGCGCGATCGCCACCCGCTGCTGCTCGCCGCCGCTCAGCTCGGTGGGGATGTGCTTCGCCCGGTCGGCGAGGCCGACGCCGTCGAGAGCGTCCGCGGCCCGTGCGTGACGCTCGGCGGCGTGCACATGCCAAGGCACGAGCGCCGTCTCCACGTTCTCCTGGGCCGTCAAGGTCGGGATGAGGTTGAACGCCTGGAAGATGAAGCCGAAGGAGTGGCTCCTGAGCTCCGAGAGCTCGCCCTCGCCCACCTTCGAGAGGTCGCGCCCCTCGAAGCGCAGGCTTCCGGCGGTCGGCCGGTCCATGGCGCCGAGCAGCTGCAGCAGGGTGGTCTTGCCGGATCCGGTGGAGCCCTGGATGGCGAGAAACTCACCCTCGTCGATGGTGAGGTCGATGCCGGCCAGGGCATCCACCTGCTTGCGGCGCTGGGTGTAGCGCTTGGTCACACCGCTCAGTTCGTACAGCATGGTCTTCTCCCGAGAATCGCTGGATGTGGTCCGCGTCATGCCGTGTCCTCTCAGCGAGCGGTCAACGTTCGGCGCCCCGCTCGACGATGCCTGCTCGCCCATCAGTCGACCCGGCGCAGAGCGTCCGCCGGACGCAGCCGGGAGGCACGCCAGCCGCCCAGAGCGCCGGCCAGCAACCCGCCTGCCAGAGCGAGCGCCACGGCGACGCCCACCAGTTGCAGACTCACCGGCGCCGTGAGCTGAACGGTCGCCGTCTGCGCTGCACCTCCGAGAGCCCGCAAGGCGCCACCCATGCCGCCCGGGGCGCCCTCGGGCACCGGGAACGAGCTCCCGACCGTCGCCTTGAGCGCAGGGGAGAAGGCGACGATCAGCCTCGCGCCGGCGATCCCGAGCGCGACGCCGAGCACCGCTCCGACCAGCCCCACCACGAACGACTCGCCGAGCACCTGGCCGACGATGCGACGGCTCTTCCAGCCCAGCGCCTTGAGCGTCCCGAACTCGCGTACCCGGCGCGACACCGCGGACACGGTGAGCAGGCCGGCCACGGCGAACGACGCGACGAGCGCCGCGACCGCGAGCCACGTGCCGAGACGGTCGGCCAGATCCGAGGCGCTCGAGAGCGAACCGCTCACCTGGTCGGCGAGATCGGCCGAGGTCGTCACCGTTGCCTTGGGCATGACGTCCTTGATGTCCTGCTGCACGGCGGCGATGGTGTCGGCGCTGTCGGCCTGTACGTAGATCTGGTTGACGTGGTCCTTGTTGTCGCTCACCCTCTGGGCGCGCGCCAGGGGGATGTAGACGTCCGACGACGTGCTGCCGGCGGGCAGGGTGACGACACCGACGATCTTGAACGTCGTCGCGTCGATCTCGATCTTGTCTCCGACCGCGAGCTCGTTCTGTTTCGCGTACGCCTTGGTGACCAGGGCGACCTTGGCGTTCGTCTCGTCAGCCGCAAGCAAACGGCCGCTGGTGATCTGGCCGGCGCTGAGCGGCCCCAGCTTGAGGTTACCGACGTCGACGCCGGCGATCGTGAACGACGTGACGTCGATCTCGGAGGGGCCCGAAACGCCCGCCGACGGCTGCCCGGACCCATCGCCGAGGCCGCCGCCGGAGCCGCCGCCCTGCGCCTCATCGAACGTGCCGGTGACGTGCGTCGAGGTGAGACTCAGGCTGCCGGTGGCGGCGGCCACGCCGTCGAGGCCGGCAATGGTAGCCAGCTTCTCCTCCGCGATCACGTCCTGCCCCATGCCGGTCCTGATCATGGTGCGGTCGATCTTGCCGTCGGCCGGCCTCTCGCCGTCGGGCGGCCTCATGCCGAACTTCTGGGGGCCGCCCTCGTCCGTCTGCCGGGTCTGCGACACGGTGATGTCGGTGCCGACGCCGTAGAGCGACTCCAGGACCTCGTCCTGAGCCCTGCTCACCCCGCCGGCATAGGCGGTCACCGCCACCACGAGCGCCACGCCGACGGCGAGGCCGAGGGCGGTGAGCAAGGCCTGCCGGTGGCGGCGACGGAGCTCGCGGAACACGTAGGTGAAGAACATGCTGCCTCCTCTGTCCGCGGCGGGCGGGGCCGTCAGGCTCCGCCGCCCGCCGTCTGGCTTCCTTTCGCCTCAGGTTCTACGACGCCGGCATGGGAGGCGGCTGAAGCTCACCTGAGAGCTCCCTGAGAGTCGAATGGCTCTGAGGCGCAATGAAGCTACAGGCGCCGTTCAGTGTATTCTCAGGAAGCTCTCAGGAAATGTGGCTAGACTGCGCGTGGGAGCCAGGAGATCACACGCGAGCGGAGGGTCAGGATGATCGAGACGCCAGCGGGAGCGACGAAGGTGCTCGTCGTCGACGACGAGCCGAGCATCACCGACCTCGTCTCGATGGCGCTGCGCTACGAGCAGTTTGACGTGCGCGTGGCGGGCAACGGGCGAGAGGCGCTCGACGCGGTCGAGCAGTTCGCGCCCGACCTCGCCGTGCTGGACATCATGATGCCGGGCATCGACGGCTTCGAGGTCGCCCGGCGCCTGCGCAACTCAGGCTCGCACCTCCCCATCCTCTTTCTCACCGCGCGCGACGCGACCGAGGACAAGATCCGCGGGCTCACGCTCGGCGGCGACGACTACATGACCAAGCCGTTCAGCGTGGAGGAACTCGTCGCGCGCATCCGTGCGATCCTGAGGCGCGTGCAGCCGGCCGCCGCTTCGCCGGGCCGGCTCGCCTTCGCCGACCTCGAGCTCGACGACGACACCCACGAGGTCTGGCGCGCGGGGCGCGAGATCGAGCTCACTGCCACCGAGTTCAAGCTCCTCCGCTACCTGCTCCTCAACGCGCGCCACGTGCTGAGCAAGGATCAGATCCTCGACCACGTGTGGAACTACGACTTCGGCGGCAACGCCAACATCGTCGAGACCTACATCAGCTACCTGCGCCGCAAGGTCGACGCCGAGGGCGCGTCGCTGATCCATACCGTCCGCGGCGTCGGCTACAGCCTGCGGCTGCCCAAAGAATGACGGCGACGTCGTGAGCCTCCGCACCCGCCTGCTGCTCGCGATCCTGGCCGTCGTGGCCGCCGGTATGGTCGTCGCCGGCGTGGCCACCTACCTCTCGCTGCGCTCCTTCCTGCTCGAGCGCGTGGACCAGCAGCTGCGCGAAGCGCGTGTGCCGGTCGCGAAGACGCTCGCCCGCGGGCTCGCCGGCGGCCTGCCGTTCGGCTCCCCGGAGGACCGCCCGGCACCAAACCTGCCGCCGGGGACCTACGGGCAGGTCCGCGACTCAGGAGGATCGGTCCTCAGCACGGTGTCGTTCAGCTACGGCAACGACCAACCGGCGCCGGTGCTGCCCGACCCGCTGCCGGCGGTGGACGCGGCCGGCGAGAGCATCTTCTCCGCCGGCAGCACGGCCGCGGCTACCTCGGCCGGCTTTCGCGTGCTCGTCCAGGACATCCCCAGCGTGCAACGCATCCTCGTCGTCGCCATCCCGCTCAGCGAGACGCGTCAGACGCTCACGCGGCTCGTCGGGGTCGAGGTCGTGGTGCTGCTCGGCGTGCTCGGCGTGCTGGCCGTCGCCGCCTGGCTCATCATCAAACGCGACCTGCGTCCCCTCGAGACGATGGCCGTGACCGCCGACGCGATCGCCGCCGGCGACCTCACCAGACGCGTACTGCCGGCCGAGCCGCGCACGGAAGTGGGCCGGCTCGGTCTCAGCCTGAACACCATGCTCGGCCGCATCGAGGAGGCCTTTGCCGAGCGCGCCGCCACGGAGGACAAGCTGCGTCGCTTCCTCGCCGACGCTTCGCACGAGCTGCGCACCCCGCTCACCAGCATCCGCGGCTACTCGGAGGTGTTCGACCGCGCCAAGGACGATCCGGAGGACCTCGAGCTGGCGATGCGCCGCATCGAGGAGGAGAGCAAACGCATGGGAGTGATGGTGGAAGAGCTGCTCGTGCTCGCAAGGCTCGGAGAGGGCCGCGAGCCGGAGCGCGCACCGGTGGACCTCGCACGCGTCGTGAGCGACGCCGTGAACGACGCGCGCGCCGCGGCGCCGGAGCGCGAGATCACTCTCGGGAGCGTCGACACCCTGGACGTCCTTGGCGACGACCACCAGCTCCGCCAGGTCGTCGCCAACCTCCTCGGCAACGCACTACGACACACGCCCGACGAGGCGCGGATCGGCGTGCGCCTGACGGCTGGCGCCGGGCACGCTTCGCTCGCCGTCACCGACGACGGTCCCGGGCTCGCGCCCGATATCGCCGCCAAGGTCTTCGAGCCCTTCTACCGCGCCGACGACTCCCGCGCTCGCGAGACGGGCGGCGCCGGCCTCGGCCTCGCCATCGTCGCCGCCATCGTGGAGGCCCATGACGGCGAGGTGCGGCTCGAAACGGCTCCCGGCGCCGGCGCGACGTTCACCGTCACCCTGCCGCTGCTCGGCGCGCAGGTGTAGTGGCGCGCCGATCCGGCGTGCGTCTCGGGCAGGAAGTCGAGGCGTTCGCGCCGTAGCCAGCGGGTATGACGTCCAAGATGGACATCGCGCGATCGCGTGCGCGGCCACCGGGGGCGAATAGACATCTTCGAGGAGGCGCGTCATGACACAGGGTTCGTCACAGGGGTCCAGCAGCGGAGGAGGCAACGGCTTCCTGATCGGCGGCGGCATCCTGCTCGTGCTGTTGCTTCTCTTCATCTTCCAGAACACCGCCGAGGTGACCTTCAAGTATCTGTTCTGGTCGTTCGCGCTGCCGCTTTGGCTCGGGCTCCTCATCACGGCCCTCGCGGCGTTCGTGATCGGGCAGCTCGCGCTGATGTGGCGGCGCCACAAGCGCCGTCAGGCGCGGCGCGACAGCAGGTAGCACACGCGGAGCGGCGGCCGGCCCTGAGGCGATGGCCGGCCGCCGGCCTCTTCCCTGACTCAGTCCGGCCGGCAGCCCAGCCGCTCGCAGCGGTCGGTCACAAAGCGGCGGTACTTCTCGAGGTCGCGCTCGAGCGTCGCTTGGGCGCGCGACACCTCCTCCTCGGCCGTCGTCGTGCTGCGCGGCGTGTACTCCAGCCGCACGTCGACCTTGACGAGTCGCTCGCCCTCGGTGGTGAACTCGACCTTGCCGGCCCTGATGTCCTCTTCATCGATCAGCGGCTCCGCGTCGATGAGCCCGCGGGTATAGCCGTGCAGAAGTGAATCCAGGACGAACTCGCTCCACTCGAGATCCGCGAACTCCAGCGGGGCGTCGACCTCGACAGACGCGTGGATGATGGGCATGACGACTCCCTCCAAGTACGATTCTCCGCCCACGCCTCGCGCAGGGGGCCTGGAGTGAGTGTCCCCACTCGCGCGATTCCTGTGGCATTGCGGCGTCGAGTCGCCCGCCCCCGACTCGCGCGACGCTTGAGCAACGTCAAGACTGGGCGGCGTTGACCGGTGGTACCATCCGCTCAGAGATAATCCCAACCCTTGGAGTCGGGTATGACCACCGCGCCGCGCACGCTCACCCTCACGCCGAAGACCACCGTCCACACCCTTCTCAAGGAGTACCCCTTCCTCCTTGAGTTTCTGGCCGGCTACCACCCCGAGTTCAAGAAGCTGACCAACCCGGTGCTGCGCCGCACGGTCGGCCGCATGGCGACGCTCGATACGGTGGCGGAACAGGGCAACGTGCCGCTCAACCAGCTCACCGACGACATCGCCGCCGAGGTCGAGAGGCAGACCGGCACGCGGCCGCCCGTCGCCGACGTCGCCGATGCCGAGACCATGGACCCGGCACGGCTGGCCGAGCTGCATGCGATCGTCAAGGATCTGCACGCCGGCAAGACGGTCGAAGAGGTCAAGCCACGCTTCGAGGAGCTCATCGCCGACGTGGAGGCCACCGAGATCGCCGCCATGGAGCAGAAGCTCATCGAAGGTGGCGTGCCCGACTCCGAGGTCAAGCGCCTCTGCGACGTCCACGTGCAGGTGTTCGCCGACGCGCTCGAGGGCCACGAGCCGGTCCAGGCCCCGGCGGGTCACCCCATGGACACGTTCCAGCGCGAGAACCAGGCGTTGCTGCAGGTGACCGCTTCGCTGCGCAAGGTGGCCGAGGCGATCGGCGAGCCGCCGGACGGCGCAGCCTGGGCGCGGCTCAAGGACGCCCTCAAGGACACCATCGAGCGGGTCGCCGAGGCGGACAAGCACTACCTGCGCAAGGAGAACCAGCTCTTCCCCTTCCTCGAAGAGCACGGCGTGGAGGGACCGAGCAAGGTCATGTGGGCGATCCACGACGACATCCGCGCTCTCATCAAGCAGGCGCGGGCGACACTCGCCGACGACGACGCGGCCCTCGCCGTGAGCACCTGCCTCGCGCTCGCCAAGATGGTCGACGACATGGTGACCAAGGAGGAGAAGGTCCTGCACCCGATGGCGATGGACACGCTGAGCGACACCGAGTGGGCGCAGATCCGCGCCGGCGAAGCCGACATCGGCTACGCCTTCATCTCCGACGTGCCGGCGTGGGCGGCGGCCGGCGCGGACGAGACCGAGGACGCCGCGGGCGCCGGGCAGGCTCCGCCCGCCGGCCTCCTCGAGCTCAAGACCGGCGGCCTCACGCTCGAGCAATTGAACCTGGTGCTCGGCGCTCTGCCCATCGACTTCCAGTACGTGGACGAGCACGACCGGGTGCGCTTCTACAGCGAGGGACACCGCATCTTCCCGCGCAGCCCCGGCGTCATCGGCCGCAAGGTGCAGAACTGTCACCCGCCCGCGAGTGTGCACAAGGTGCAGCAGATCGTCGACGCGTTTCGCGACGGGAGCAAGGACACCGCCGAGTTCTGGATCGAGATGCAGGGGAAGTTCCTGCACATCCGCTACTTCGCCATCCACGACGGGACGGGCGCCTACCGCGGTGTCGTCGAGACGGTGCAGGACGCGACGGCGGTGCGCGCGCTCGAGGGTCAGCGCCGGCTGCTCGACTGGTAGGCGCCTGCGCCCTGACCACCGATTGGCGGTCAGGGCGCAGGAGAGCCGCAACCCTTGGGCGGTCGCCGCGCCGCGGCCCGCCTCTCATGCGATACGATGAGTCACATAGGCAACGACTCCGAGAGGCGGTCCCGACGATGCTGTGGAAGCGCGGCAGTCTCACCCCCGAATTGACGGACGCGGTGTTCACGTTCCTGCCGCTGGACATCAGTGTCGCCGACGAGAACGACGTCCTCGTCTACTGGAAGGGCGAGACGTACAAGACGTGTGACCCCCGCTACATCGGCCGCGACATTCGCGACTGTCACCCGGAGCAGAGCCTGGACTGCCTCGAGGAGATCCTGCGCGAGTTCAAGGCCGGCACGAAGGACGCGGCCGAGGGCTGGGGGCAGGAGGGCGAGAAGATGAAGCGCACGCGATACTTCGCCCTGCGCGACAAGGACGGCGCCTACAAGGGCATCCTCGAGGTGAACGACGACGTCAGCGGCGCCCGCGCGCTGGAGGGCGAGCAGGCCCTCCCCGGCTGGTGACGCGGGCGCTGGAGGAGATGGACGATATGACCACCATTGTCGCCGTCAGCGGGATCAGCGCCTGGATCTTGCTGATCGGAGCCGCCATAGCCGGCATCGCCTTCGGCATGATGCTCAACGGGATGATCGGCGGGCGGCGCAAGAAGAAGTAGCAGGGCGCGTCCGGCCACGCGGCGACGTCAGTCGACCCGTGCGAACGCTCCGCGCCGGCCGTCGAAGGACAGCAGCGTGAGCGTCAGGGACTGCGCCCGGCCTTCCCGGACGGCGAACACGGCAGCGGTCCCGGATGCCGTGTCCCGCCAGATGTCGCGATTCCACGGCACATACCGCAGCGTCACGCCGCGTCCGAGACGCACGCTCAGGCCGTCGCCCGGGCCCCGGCGCACGGTGACGCGGCCGTAGTAGGCGTCCCTGTAGACACCCGCGTACACGGTCCGTTCCCGCGGCGCGGCGGCGCCTTCGGACGCCTCCGGCGGCAGGGCGAGCCCGCGCGGGCTGTCCCCGCCGGCTACGGTGGCGCCGCTCGCGCCCCCCGACGCCCCGCCCGCCTGAAGGTCCATCGCCCCCTCGGCCACAAGCGCCTGCTCGTACGCGAGCCAGTCCTCCTGCGCAGCCCCGAGTGCAGCGAGGTCGATCAGCGTCTTCGCAAGTGCCCTGCCGAGCGCGGAGCCTTCGGGGTACGCGTTCGCGAGGACGATCACGGCGATACCGTCGCCGGGCACCAGGCTGACGGTGGCGGCAGTGCCGCTCGCGAGCCCGCCTTCGGCGCTCGCGATCAGCCGATCGTCGAAGCTCCAGACCATCCAGCCGAGGCCGGCGGTCTGGGGGCCGGAGGTCCCCGTCGCGACGGCGGTCGTCGGCGCGAGGGTCTGCGCGAGCAGGCCGGCGGGGGCCGCGCGCACGCCGCCGAGCGCGCCGCCGTTCAGCTGCAGCCGGACGAAAGGTACGAGAGCGCTGAGGCTGGAGCTGATCCCGAGAGAGGGCGCGAACACCGTCTCGTTCGACGGGTCCTGGGCCACCATCGATCCAGCGACCGCCCGGTGCGGTGCGGCCCTGTCGGCCGCGGCGGTGTACGCGCGGTAGCCGAGCGCCGTCTGGTCGTCGCCGATGGGATCGAGCACGCGGGTGCGAACCAGCTCGGCCCACGAAGCGCCTGTCGCCCGCTCCGCCGCGGTGGCCGCGGCGGTGAACACCGCATCCTGTGGCGCGTAGGCGGCGCGGAAGCCGGCGGCCGGCCGCAGATACCGCAGGCGCCGCAGGATCTCGGCGCGGCCGTAGCCGAACAGACGCAGCTCGGCGCCCGCGTACGCGGGCAGGCCGCTGCGCTGCGCCGTGAGATCGCGGAAGGTCGCCTCGCGCGTCGCCCACCCGTCGCGCAGGCGAAAGCCCGGCCACACGCGGCGCACCGGCTGGTCCCAGCGCAGCTCTCCCTCGCCGGCGAGGGCGGCCAGGGTGGCCGTCGTGTAGCTGCGTGAGACCGCGCCCAGCTGGAACAGAGTGTCCTCCGTGACCTCGTCAGGGCTGCCCATCTGGCGCAACCCGAAGCAGCGGATGTAGGCGGCCGTGTCGCCGGCGACGACCGCGACCGCCGCGCCGGGCACCCCGCTCCGCGCGACCATGCTCGCGGCGAGCTGATCGAACACGGGCAGCGCCTCCTTGACGCGTGCCGCGGCCTCGACGCGACGGACGGCGGCTGCGAGGTCGGCGGCCGCGGCGCCGGACGACGGCGACGGCGGGGCGACGGCGGGAGGGCCGCCCTGCGGCGGCGGCGAGGGCGTGGCGGACGGCGAAGCAGTCGGCCAGGCCGAAGGCGACGGGCACGGCGACGAAGACGTAAGTGACGCCGGCGCCACCGCGACCTTCTCCGGCCGTGCCGACGGAGACGGCTGCGCGCTCACGCGGATGCCGCAGCCGGCGAGCAGCGTCGCCGCGCCGGCCGCCGCGAGCACGCTCCCGCGCCACCTCGATCTCACCTCAGCCTCCTCGATGCTCTTCCGTATCTTTCGGCGCGGCGCGCCGCATACCCTCGCGACCGCCCGGGTGTAGACTGCCGTGCACGGAGGGGTCGAGCAGGCGGGTGACGATGGACCGCAACACAGCAGGGGGGCGCAGGCCTCACGGTCGTGTCGCCGGGAAGAGCGCGGGCGTCGGGCCGTGACTCCGCGCGTCGATAACCGTGCGCGCCACGACATCGAGACCTGCCTCGCGGCCATCGACCACGCCCTGACCGAGCTGCTTGAGGCGAGGTCCGTGTGCTACGTCGCCGAATCGACCTGCTCCGCCGCCGCGCTGCCCCTCGCCCGCACGGTCAATCGCATGATCCGGCTGATCGAGGAGATCGGCTTGTTCGTCGTGCCGCTCTCCCGTGGCGAACTCTCGGCGCCGATCCCTTCTCCCGGCAACAGGATGGCGCAGCCGCTCGTCCAGCTGCACCAAAGCCTCGGCCAGCTCACCCGCCAGACCCAGGAGATCGCCCGCGGCGACTACTCGCAGCGCATCGATTTCATGGGCGAGTTCTCCGAGGCGTTCAACGCCATGGTCGTGCTGCTCGAGCAGCGGGAACGCACACTCACCGATGAGATCACCCGCCGCAAGCAGGCGGAGGCGGACCTCCAGCGCGAGCGCGACCTGCTCGTCGCCGGCCCGGTGGTCACCTTCCGCTGGCACATCGACGACGCGGGCACCGTGCAGTACGTCTCGCCCAACATCAGCGCCTACGGCTATACGGCCGAAGAGTTCATGAGCGGGCGCCGCACCTACGCGAGCGTCGTCGACCCGGCGGACTACGAGTGGATCGTGGAAGACAGCAACGACAAGTCACGCGCCGGACTCGACGGCTGGACACAGGAGTACCGGATCGTCGACGCCGACGGGGAGACGCACTGGGTCCGCGATTTCACGCACGCGGTCCGCGGTGCGGACGGCGCGGCGACGGCCCACGAAGGCTACATCATCGACGTCACGCCGCAGAAAGAGGCGGAGAGGGCGCTCCGCCGGCGTGAGGAACAGCTCCGCATGCTGTCGCTGTCCGACGAGCTCACGGGCCTGTACAACCGCCGTGGCTTCTTCGCGCTCGGCGACCACGTCATGCGCGTGGCCCGACGGCGGACCACGGGCCTCGGAGTCATCTACGTCGACGTCGATGGGCTCGAGGCGGTCAACGACCGCTTCGGACACGCGCAAGGCGACGAAGCGCTGCGCGCCGTCGCCGACATCATCCTCGCGAGCGTGCGCGAGTCGGACGTGGTCGGACGCGTGGGCGGCGATGAGTTCGCCATCCTCGCCGACGACAGATCGGAGATGTCCGGCGAGCTCGTCACCAGGCTGCAGCGACGGACGGAACGGCGCGACGCGAAGAACGGCCGGCCTTTCCGCCTCTCACTCAGCATCGGCGCCGTCGACTGGGACGTCACCGAGCAGGTCACCGTGCAGGAACTGGTCGAGCGCGCCGCCCAGAACGTTCAGGACCTCAAGCGGGCGAAGCGGCGGACCTGACCCTGCCGCCCGACCCATGGCAGGCAGGATCGTGACGCGGACGAGGTGCGAACCGTGGCCGGCGGCGATCCGGCGGGGGATCTAGAGCCTGAACTCGTGCCGGCAGAACGTGTCGCCGGAGCTCAGGGCGTGCGTCTGGGTATGGACCGACGTGTCGACGCCGAGCATGCCGCACATCATGTTCCGGTCGAAGGCGCAGACGACGCCGGAATGCTCGGCCGCGAGCTCCGCATACACGCAGTTGTGGACCTCGATCACCGTCTCGCCGTCGCCGCCGGAAGCGAGCGTCGCGCGGTAGCCCGAGTAGTCCAGCCACTCGAGCACGGCGCGCGGCGAGAGTCTCACGGGGGACTGCACGGTGTCGCCGGCAAGCTCCTCCGCGGTCTGCTCTCCGTAATCGCGGCCAAGCGCAGCCGCCGCAGCGACGGCGACCTCAGGCTCGAGCGCGTCATCGACGAGGCGAAGCAGCAGTCGCGCCAGACGCTCGTAGCGGCGCGGCGGCAGCATGACCTCGAGGCGCGAGTCGGCGACTTGGTACGTCTTCGCCGGGCGGCCGCCTCCGGCGCGCCGGCGCGTGGAGGTCACGACGAGGTCGAGCTCGCCGAGCTTCTCCAGGTGGGCGCGGGCGACTGTGCGGTGCAGGCCAAAGACGTCGGCCACCTCGGTCGCCGACTGAGGCGACTCGCAGCCGCGCAGATGCCGGTAGATGCTGCGACGAGTAGGGTCGCCGAAGACGTCGGCGAGCTTGCCGAGATACGTGCCCTCCTTGTCGTATGCAGTCTCCACCGCTGGCAGCCTATCGTAGTTGCATTCACAAGCCAAGGTTTACGATGCTCGTTAGCCACAGAATGGGGTGCTGGCTCTCTTCTGGGCCACGTGGGCCACCGCGTCCGGTCATGCTGCGGACAAGGCCGCGGCACGTTACGGATGACGGCCCTCCGGATAAGCAGCAGACAGCGGATGCACGGGACCATACGAGAAGAGGAGCAGTCATGATCAAGGTGAGGACCTTCGCCACGCCCATCAAGATCTTCGCCGCGATGCGCGAGATGAGCGAGCTGGACGCGCAGGTGGCCGAGTTCCTGGCGGAGGAGGGCGCCGACACGGTGTTCTCCCTGAGTGACTGCACGACCGCCGGCGAGAACGGCGAGACCATCGGACTCGTCCGCGCCGTGGCGTACCGGGTGCCCGACTGAGCTCGAAGCTGGATCCACCAGAGGCGGGCCACCCGACATGAGCCACGACACGCGCGACACCGGACCCCACAGAGAGAGCCCCGACCCCGTGCCCGCCGAGGCGCGCGCGGCCAATCTCGAGCTCTGGAACCACTGGACCAGGATCCACGAGAAGAGCGCCTTCTACGACGTCGGGGGATTCCTGGCCGGCAAGACCTCGCTCTGGCCGCTCGAGCTGGAGGAGCTCGGACCGTACGTGCGGGAGGGGACAACCCTGCTGCATCTCCAGTGCCACTTCGGCCTCGACACCCTGAGCTGGGCGCGCATGGGCGCCGAGGTGGTCGGTCTCGACTTCAGTGACGAGGCGATCGCGCTGGCGCGGCGCCTGGCCGGCCAAGCCGGCCTGTCCGGCCGCGCCGAGTTCGTCTGCTCCGACCTCTACGACGCCGACGCCCACCTGGGCGGCAGGCTCTTCGATGTCGTCTTCGTGAGCTGGGGCGCGATCGAATGGCTGCCCGACCTCGACCGCTGGGCCGGCATCGTGGCGCGGCACCTCCGACCGGGCGGCGTGTTCTACATGGCCGAGATCCATCCGTTCGCCCGTGCGCTCGACGAGGTGCCGGGAGAGCACGACGTACTGGTCCAGTACCGGCTCCAGCCGGCCGCGGATACGCCGGACGTCGAGGCGGTCGAGGGCAGCTACGCCGACCGGGACGCGGACACGACCGGCCTCGTCGCCTACGGCTGGACGCACAGCTTCGCGGAGATCACCGGCGCTCTCCACGCCGCCGGCCTGCGCCTCGAGCACCTGCACGAGTTCCCGACCTCGCCGGCGCCGTTCTGGGACTGGATGGTCCAGGACGAGAGCCGCTGGTGGTGGCTCCCGGACGCGCGCGGCGGTCTGCGCAAGGACCTCCCGTTCAGCTTCTCGCTGCGCGCTACCAGACCCGCCGGACCGGAGACGTAACGATGCTCGACGACTACCTCAAGGCCAACCTCGCGAGCTGGGACGAGGCCGTCACCCTCCACGTCGGCTCCGGGCTGTACGACGTGGAGGGCTTCAAGGCAGGTCGCAGCACCCTCAGCGAGATCGAGCTCGACGAGCTGGGTCCGTCGATCCGCGAGGGCACGACCCTGCTGCACCTGCAGTGCCACTTCGGCCTCGACACGCTCAGCTGGGCACGCCGCGGGGCGATCGTCACCGGCGTCGACTTCTCCGGCAAAGGGGTCAGGACGGCGCGCTCGCTGGCCGACGAGGTCGGCCTCTCCCGGCGCGCCACCTTCGTCCAGAGCGACGTCGAAAGCCTGCCGGACAGGCTGTCCGGTTCGTTCGACGTCGTGTTCGCGTCGTGGGGAGCGCTCATCTGGCTCGACGACCTGGAGCGCTGGGCCGACGTGGTCGCGCACTTCCTGAAGCCGGGCGGGATCCTCTACATCGCCGAGTTTCACCCGTACGCCTTCCTCCTCGCCGACGACGCCACACCCGGGTCGCTGCGCATCGGCTACCCCTACTTCATGCACGGCGTGCCCCAGCGCTTCGACGAGCCCGGCGACTACGCCGAACCCGAAGCCCGGACGGAGCACACCATCACCTTCGAGTGGCTGCACGGCTTCGGCGAGATCATCGACCCGCTCCTGCGCCGCGGCCTGCGCCTCGACTTCCTGCACGAGCTGCCGTACACCGTCCCCGGGCTCCAGTTCTCCTTCCTGGAGAAGGACGCACGTGGCATGCTCCGCGTCAGAGACCATCACGAGGATTTCCCTCTCAGCTTCACCCTCAGGATGACGAAGGAGGTCGCGTGAGCGACGAGCTGCCCCCCGCCCGCGAACACGGGACGTTTGGGAACGCCGGCCGGGCTTTGGGAGACGACGACCTCCTCGTCATCCTCGAGGAGGCGATCGCCGACGAGCAGGCCGCCCAGGAGAAGTACCGGCGCGGCCTTGAGCGCTGCGCCGACCCCGAGGCCTGTGAGGTGTTCGAGCAACTCCTTCACGAAGAGCGCGCCCACGAGCGTGCGCTTGAGGCGCGCTACATCGAGGTCAAGAAGCGGATCGGGCTCCGGGGCGTCGGCCGCGCATGACCCGGCCGCGGCGCGGGCGTGCCGCCGCCGCGCAACATTTCTTCACGAGATTCCGGCCTTCGCGCCTTGACCGGCCCCGCAGCGCGGCGTATTCTTTTGGTGCGCATTCACAGTCTAAACTGTAGAACGCGTGTCCCGTCAGGGGGACAAGACCGGTGCCATCCCACCAGCACCGAGGCCCCTCGAAGGCGGCGCCACCCCTCCAGGCGCCGCCTTCATTTATGGGCGGACGTCGGTCCCGTGAAGCCGTTCAGCAACGACGGCACGCCGGCGCGCGGGACGACGAGGTCGGCCGCCGCGCGTACCGGCTCCGCCGCTTCCTCGACGGCCACGCCGAGCCCGGCCCACTCGAGCATGTCGACGTCGTTCATGCCGTCGCCGAGCGCGACGACCTGCCCCCTCGCCACGCCCAGCCGCTCGCAGAGCCAAGCAAGCGCCGCGCTCTTGCTCACCGAGGCGTCGGTGAACTCGATGTACCCCGCCTGTGACCGAGTGACGTACAGCCGGCCACGCCAGCGCTCCTGCAAGCCGGGCAGGATCTCGTCGACGTCGGCCGCCGACGTGACGAGCACGAGCTTCGTCGGCGGCCGCCGCTCGACCTCGACCGCCATGTCGCCGACCGTGTTGATGCCGACCTCGACCTGCTCTGCGTACTGCCGCGCCCAGTCGTTGATGCGCTCGACGTAGAGCAGGTCGTCGATGTAGGTGTTGAGATGGCGGTCCATCGCCTTCACATGGCGGACCACCTCGGCGGCGACCATGCCGTCCATGCGCACGTGGCGCCAGTCCTCGCCGCCGGCGAGATCCTTGATCAGCGCGCCCTGGTAGCACACGACCGGCCCCTCGTGGATGCCGAGGCGCGCCGCCACGAGGCGCGCGCTGCGGAACATGCGCCCCGTACAGATGACGGTCCGGGCGCCGGCCGCGCGCAGCCGCGTCAGTGACTCGGGAAGTCCGTCCGCGTGCGACAGATCAGGGGCGAGAAGGGTGCCGTCGAGGTCCGCGGCGATGAGGCCGGCGACGAAGCCCCGCGGTACGGCCGCATCAGGCGCCACTGGTTGGCGCCGGCGCCGCGACGGGTACATTCTGTGCGTATCGCCCGATACGTGGAGAAGCGCAGACCCCATCTCCCGCGGGGCGGCTTCTCATGAAGACCTGGTGATTCCCAGGTCTTCCTTTTGCCATCAGGCGCGCCTCGCCGGCGCTCGCATCGACGTGACGACGAGGTCGAGCCGCGTGAGGTCGATCCCCGCGACCCGCCGCATGTCGTCGCGGAACGCATCCAGCATCGCGGCGTGCACGTCCCCGAGGTCGCAGACCGGTACGGAGGCCTCGACGCGCACGCTCCAGCCGGAAGCGCCCCTGCGGACCGCGACGTCGGTCACCTGCGATCCGGGGAGCATGGCGTGGAACCGGCGGCGCAACGCCTTGCCGAGAGCCGGCACCGAAAGCCGCGCGGTGCCGTCGTCGACGGCGTATTCGATGATCTCCGGCCCGTCGCCCCCGCTGACCTGGCGCAAGGCGAGGACGATGAGGACGGCGGTGATCCCGGCCATGACGGCGGCGGCCACTCCGGTGGTGGTCCAGGTCGGATCGCCGGTCAGCTCGCCCCACAGGGTGGAAGCGGGCCAGCGGACACCGGCGTCGACGGCGAGCGCCCCCTGACGCACGAGCACAGCGCCAGCGAGGAGCAGGCAGATGATGCCGGTCACGGCGGCGATGACGCGGGCGAGCGATGTCACGGGAGGTACCTCGCCAACTGCGTCACCCTGAGCACCCGGACGCGGACGTCGAGTCTCTCGAGGTCACGGCCGGTGAGCCGGGCGACCTGGCGCCTCACCGCGGCGTCGGCGGCGCCGCCCACCACGGCGGCGTCTGCGAGAGGGCGGGCCCAGACCTGCACCCGTCCGCGTAGATCAGCGCCGCGCTGGGAGAGCTCGACCTCGGCGCGCAGGGCGTCCGGGTGGCAGCGAGTGGCGGACGAAGAGGCCGGCCGCTCGATCTCGGAACTCGCCACGAGGACGCCGCCGGCCCCCGCACCGGAGACGAGCCACAGGTAGTCCGCGTCGTGGCGCAGGACGAGCCAGACGAGCAGCGCCAGCACCACCATCGCGGCGAGCAGCAGCAAGGCCTGCACCGAGTGGTCGCTGCCCGGCGTGAGATAGGGAAACGGCGAGAAGTCGCGGTCGAACGCAGCCGCCGTCAGCCGTATTGCGAAGAGCAGCGCGACCATACCGCCGGTGAGCAGCAGGAAGAAGGTCGCGAGGCGGGTGGTCGCACCCGCTGCGGCGCCGGCGGGCCGGCGCCTCTCAGTCCGCGGAGCCAGCCTGGTCCTCCGGGAAGACGACGTCGGTGACGAGCACGTTGACGGCGCGCACAGGCAGCCCCGTGGTGGCCTCGACCTGCTCCGAGACGGCCTTGCGGCAAGCCTCGGCGATGGTCGGGACGCTGACGCCGAACACGATGCTCATGGTGATGTCGATGTCGACGCTGCCGTCGCGGAGATCGACGGAGATGCCCGGCGTACCTTTGTCGCCGCGCAGCCCTGCGAGCGCGCGGGCGCTGGTGCCGCCCAGGGCGTTGATGCCTTCGATGTCGCTGATCGCCTTGAAGGCGACCTTGGCGACAACACCGTCCGAGATGGTGACGCCGCCCGGGCCGGGGGCGTCGGGCTTCGGGGCTTCGCTCATGGCTCTCCTCCGTCGTCGGTCTGCTGCGCTCGCTCCGCGGGTGACGGCTGCGGTCTCACCTGCCTACTGTACCCGGAGTGGACGCTGACGACGAACGGGTCAGCGCCGAAGACGCCGCCGCGATCCGGAGCGTGGCGAACGATACGTGGGTAGCTGCGACGATGCTACCCACGATCTGCCCCGCAGGCGGCATCACGTGGGTGACAACGCAGTCTCGTCATCCACACTTGGAGTAGCCGCACGTCCTGCACACGACGCACCCACCCTCGTGCTCGATGGCGCCGCCGCAGTCCGGGCAGGCGCCCTGGGCGACCTCGACCAGCGAGAGCTGCGGCTCTGGCGCGGAGCCCGTCTGCGTCGCCGCGCCGGCCACATAGCGGCGCTCGATCGCCTTGCCGATGGCGTCGGCGCAGCTCAGCGTGGCGTTCGGGCCCATGCCGTAGGGCACGTGGCAACGGATGCCCTTGAGCTGCTCGACGACCTCCTGCGCGGAGGCGCCCCTCTTGAGCGCCAGCGAGATGAGCCGGCCGAGGGCCTCGGTGTTGCTCGAGGCGCAGCCGCCGGCCTTGCCCATGTTGGCGAAGACCTCGCGGGGGCCGTACTCGTCGTCGTTCATGATCACGAAGAGCTTGCCGCAGCCGGTGTCCATGCGCTGCGTCTCGCCGGTGAGCAGTTGCGGGCGCGCCGGGCGTGTGGTGGCGATGCCGAGTCCGGCCTCGGGCTCGCGCTTCTTCTTGGTCTGGCCGACGTTGAGTACCTGCTCGTCGCGGCTGCCGTCGCGATAGATGGTGACACCCTTGCAGCCGGTGCGGAATGCCATGCGGTAGACGTTCTCGACGTCGTCGACGGTGGCCTCGTTCGGGAAGTTGACCGTCTTGGAGACGGCGTTGTCGGTGCTCTTCTGGAACGCCGCCTGCAACTTGATGTGCCACTCCGGCGTGATGTCGTGCGCGGTGGCGAAGACCTCCTGTATGTCGGGCGGCACCCCGTCGAGGTGACGGACGGAGCCGACGTCGGCGAGGCGTTTCAGGAACTCGTCGCTCAGGAGACCGCGCTCGCCGGCCACCTGCTCGAAGTAGGGGTGGCCCTCGACCATGCGGTCGTCGTCGAGGACGTTGGCGCGCACGTAGCTGAGCGCGAAGAGCGGTTCGATGCCGCTCGAGCAGCCGGCGATGATACTGATGGTTCCGGTCGGCGCGATGGTGGTGACCGTGGCGTTGCGCACGCGGGCGCCGGCGGGCGCGTCGAAGATGGAGCCCTCGAAGTTGGGGAACACGCCGCGCTCGCGCGCGAGGTCCTCGCTCTCGGCGCGCGCCTCGTCGTGGATGAAGCTCATCACCTCGCCGGCGATGCGGCAGGCCTCGTCTGAGTCGTAGGGGACCTGGAGGCGCAGCAGCATGTCGGCGAAACCCATGACGCCGAGGCCGATCTTGCGGTTGCCCTTGGTCATCTGCTCGATCTCGGGCAGCGGGTAGCGATTGACGTCGATGACGTCGTCGAGAAAGCGCACGGCGGTACGCACGATGCGACCCAGCGCGCCGTAGTCGATATGGCCGTCCGGCACCACCTTGGACAGATTGACGGACCCCAGGTTGCAGCTCTCGTAAGGCAGCAGCGGCTGCTCGCCGCACGGGTTGGTGCTCTCGATGTCGCCGAGCTGCGGCGTGGGGTTCTCGGCATTGATGCGGTCGATGAACACGATGCCGGGGTCGCCGTTCTTCCAGGCGAGCGTGACCATGCTCTGGAACACCTTGCGGGCGTTGAGCGAGCGAACGGTGTCGCCGGACCGCGGGTTGACCAGCGGGTACTCCTCGTCGGCCTCGACGGCGCGCATGAAGGCGTCGGTGACCGCGACCGAGATGTTGAAGTTGTTGAGGCGATCGTCGTCCTGCTTGGCCGTGATGAAGTCGAGGATGTCCGGGTGGTCGACGCGCATGATGCCCATGTTGGCGCCGCGGCGCGTGCCGCCCTGCTTGATGGTCTCGGTGGCGGCGTCGAAGACGCTCATGAACGAGAGCGGGCCGCTGGAGACACCCTTGGTGCTGAGAACGACGTCGTTGTGCGGGCGCACGCGCGAGAAGGAGAAGCCGGTGCCGCCGCCGCTCTTGTGGATGAGAGCGGTGTTCTTGATGGCCTCGAAGATGGATTCCATCGAGTCACCGACGGGGAGCACGAAGCACGCCGAGAGCTGCCCGAGCTCGCGGCCGGCGTTCATGAGCGTGGGGCTGTTGGGGAGGAACTCGAGGCTCGTCATGAGGTCGTAGAAGGTGGTCTCCCACTCCTCCACGGGGGCGGCAGGATTGTACAGGCGCTCGGCCTGCGCGATGGCACGAGCGACGCGCCGGAACATCTCCTCGGGGGTCTCGAGCAGTTCGCCGTTCTCGCCCTTCTTGAGGTACCGCCGCTGCAGCACCTTGAGTGCGTTTGCCGACAGCTCGATCACTGCCTTCCCCGTGTCAGTCATGCCCCTTGCCCCCCATGAGTAGCCACCGCGCTGGGCGGTGTGATGATGATGGCCTCGTCTGCATAGCTCTCGCCGGCGTCGATGCCCGGAAGGGGCTCTTCGCCCGGCAGCGGGTCGACACCCGCGAGCTCGAGGAGCGCCAGCTCCCGCTGGAACTCCTCGATGTCCTCGAACTGCCGGTACACGGAGGCGAACCTGATGTACGCCACCTTGTCTATGTCGCGCAGCTGCCGCAGCGCCCGCTCGCCGACCATCCTGGTCGTCACCGGCCGCCCCGACACGCGGCGCAGGTCGTTCTCGATGTCGTCGACGGCTCGCTCGAGACGGTCCAGAGCGATGTCACGTTTCTCGCACGCGCGCAGCAACCCGTTGAGCGCCTTCTGGCGTGAGAACAGCTCTTCTCGGCCGTCGCTCTTGACTACCACGAGCGGTACCTCTTCGATACGTTCGTAGGTCGTGTACCGGCGCTCGCACGCCAGGCACTCCCGGCGTCGCCGGATCGCGTCGCCGGACTCGGAGTCACGCGAGTCGACGACTTTGCTCTCTTCGCTCGTACAGAATGGACAGTGCAAGGGATATCGACCTCACCACAAGATGTAGTGCCCCCGGTCAGTGCGGACACCACTATAGTGTATTCCCGGTCGCTCGCAACCATTCCTTCCCATCCCCCGACGCCTGGCTCGTGCGCAAGACCATCACCCTCTACCTGAGCATGATGGTATGTGACAAGAAGCGCTTGGTGAGGGCGCCGCCAGACGGTAGCAGGCGGCGCGGACGGAGGGCCTCCGGCGGGGGGCGAACGAGCCGGCTACGGTCCTGCCGGCGGTGCCGGCGGCGGCGCGGAGCGCCCTCCGCCGGCCTCCCCCCAGTCCGGACGGAGCGCCGCCGGCGGCGCGACCGACCCGGAGCGATATACTTGGCGGACCGTGAACGTCATCGTCCTGCCCACGTACAACGAGCGCGAGAACCTGCGCCACGCCCTCGCCCGGATCCGCGAAGTCGCCGACGGCGCCGGCGTGCAACTGCACACGATGATCGTGGACGACAATTCCCCGGACGGCACCGGCGAACTGGCCGATGAGCTGGCCGCCCAGGTCGCCGACGTCTCGGTGCTGCATCGCGCCGGCAAGGAGGGCCTCGGCAAGGCGTACATCGACGGCTTTCGCAAGGCCCTCGGCATGGGCGCCGAGCGCATCTTCGAGATGGATGCCGACCTCAGCCACGACGCCACCTACCTCCCCCACTTCCTCCGCCTCATCGACCAGGGGGCCGATCTCGTGCTCGGGTCGCGCTACGTCAGGGGGGGCGGCGTCGAGAACTGGGGGCTCACGCGCAGGATCATCAGCCGCGGCGGCTGCCTTTACGCGCAGACGATCCTCGGACTGCCGCTGCGTGACCTCACGGGGGGCTACAAATGCTTCCGCCGCCGGGTCCTCGAGGCGATCGACCTGGACGCCATCGACACCAAGGGCTACGGCTTCCAGATCGAGATGACCTACCGCGCCTCCAAGATGGGCTTCAAGGTCGTCGAGCTGCCCATCATCTTCGTCGACCGCAAGGTCGGCGAGAGCAAGATGAGCAACGACATCGTTCTCGAAGCGATGACGAACGTGTGGAAGCTCCGTTTCAGCGATGTCCCGGCCCGGCGGCCGGGCTGAGCCGGCGGGCCCGGCCGTGATCGCCCCCGCGCAGCCCGCCGGCGTCCTGGCAGTCGACGTCGGCGCCGGTACCAGCGATATCCTTCTGACCCGCCCCGGCCAGCAGCTGGAGAACGCCGTGAAGCTGGTCGTCCCCTCGGCGACGCAGGTCGCCGGCGCGCGGATCGCCGCCGCTTCAGCCCTCGGCCAGACCGTCGTCTTCCGCGGGCCGGTCATGGGCGGCGGCGCCGTCACGATGGCGATGAAGGCGCACCTCGCCGCGGGGCACGCCTTCGTCGCCACCGCGTCGGCCGCCGCCAGTTTCGCCGACGACCCCGAGAAAGCGCGCGCCCTGGGCGTCCGCGTCGTGGGCGACGAGGCCGCCGACGAAGTGCTGCGGCGCCTGCCGCCCGGCGCCGGCGCCGAGGTCGCCTCTGGAGACCTGGACGCGGCGGCCCTCACGGCCGCCCTTCGGCTGCTCGGCGTCGAGCCGGCTTTCTCTGCCGTGGCGATCGCCGTCCAGGATCACGGCTTCGCGCCCGGTGGCTCCAACCGTGTGCTGCGTTTCTCGCTCTGGCAGCAGGCCGTGGCCGAGCGGCGGCCCATCGCGAGCCTCTTCTACGCCGCAGATTCCGTCCCCGACGTGCTCACCAGGCTGAAGGCCGCCGGCGTCGCCGCCGCTGCACTCGCGGGCGATGCCCCGGCGCTGGTCGCCGACACCGGTCCGGCCGCGCTGTACGGCGCGCTGCCGGACGGCGTCCTTGACGCCGTCCTCGTCAACATCGGCAACGGCCACACCGTCTGCCTGCTGGCCCTCGACGGCCGCGTCGCCGGAGTCTTCGAGCACCACACCTCCTGCCTCGATGGTCCCGGGCTCGAACTACGCCTGCGCCGCTGGCTTGCCGGCGACCTCGAGAGCGACGAGGTGCGCGCCGACCACGGGCACGGAGCCGTGCTGGCCCCAGGCGCGGCCGACCGCGACCCTCTGCACCTGCCGCTCGTCGTCACCGGTCCGCGTCGTGAGCTGCTCGCCGGCAGCGAGTTGCCGCTCGAGTTCGCGGCGCCGCACGGCGACATGATGCTCACCGGCTGCTTCGGCCTGTTGCGCGCCCTCCGCGAGCGACACGACGGCCTCGCCCGGAGCGCGGCGTGACCGTGCCGCGCCGCCCCGGTCCGCGGAGGACCTCGTGACCCGGCCCCTTTCTTCCGGCCTGGTAGTGCCCGTCGACGCCGCGCGGGAGCTCCTCGCGCCGTGGGAGCGCCTCGTCCCGGCGGCGGCCCGTGCGCTCCCGCCCTACGTCGCGGCGCTCTGGCCGTTCCTGCCGGCGGACGCGCTCGACGGCGCCGTGGAGCGCCGCCTCGCGGCGCTGCTGGAAGGGCAACACGGGTTCGAGTTCGCGCTCACCCGGATCGCCGGGCTGGCCACTGCGCTGGTGCTCGTTCCCGATCCCACGGACCCGTTCGTCGCGCTCACGCGGCTGCTGTGGGCCGAATGGCCCGAGTGCCCTCCGTTCGGCGGCGCCTACGACGACCTCGCACCGCGGTTGACGGTCGCGCTCGACCCTACGGCTGCCGAGAGGGCGGCGATAGAGGCGGCGATCGCGCCGCGGCTGCCGCTCTCCACCCGCGCCGCCGAGGTACTCCTCGTCGAGGAGGACGACGGAGGCACGCTCCTCGAGCGGCGCCGCTTCGCGCTGGGCGGACCCGCCGCCTGACCTCGCGGCCGCGACGCGGCCGGTCTACAGCGGCAGCTCCCGCCCGATCCCGAGCTCGCGGGCGCGGCAGAGCGCGAGCTCGCCCGTGACGACGTCCTCGAGCGCCATGCCGAGATTGAGGCAGAACAGGCGCTCGCTCGCGTCACGACGGCCGGCGACACGCCCGGCGGCCAGCTCGCCCAGGTCCCCGGCGATCTCGCCGGGGATGCCGGCGAGGCGCACGCCGGCGGCCTGCGTCGCCCGCGCCGTGGCGGCGTCGTCGCAGAAGAAGCGATCGCACGCCGCCATCGCGGCGGCGCTCCACGCGGCGTCGTAGTCGAGCGCCACCGCCAGCGCTCCGGGTTCGAGTGGCCCGGGACCGAGCGGCGGCCGGATCTCGGCCGTCATCGTGATCGCCGTGACGACCACGCCGGCGCCGCGTGCGACGGCGTCGGGCGCCGGGCACTCGATGAACCCCGCGCCGGACAACTCGACGCCCAGTTCGGCGGCGAACGCGCCGGCCACCCCCGCGACGGCGTCGTGGCAGCGCACCGTCCGCAGCTCCGGCAGCACCGCGGCCAGGGCGCGCACCGCCGCCCGCGCCTGCACCCCGCAGCCGAGCACGCCGACGCAGCCGACGTCTGGACGCGCCAGGTAGCGAGCCGCGACGCCGACGCTCGCGCCGGTTCGCCAGGCGGTGATCGCCCCGGCGTCCATCACCGCCGCCGGCAGCCCCGTCTCGGGATCGCTCAGCACGACCAGCCCGTTGGTGATCGGCAACCCACGAGCCACGTTCTGCGGGAACAGCGTCACCCACTTCGCCCCGAGGCCGCCGCCGGCCGGGAGGGTCGCCGCCATGACCTGGGAGTAGGCATCGCCCTCGCCGTGCAGACTGAGTTTGGGCGGCATGACCACTTCTCCCCGGCCCTTGGCGGCACAGGCACGGTCCACGGCCTCGACGACCTCGAGCATGCTCAGGCCGAGCGACTCCAGGTCGTCGCGAGAGAGGTACAGCAAGGCGCCGCCCGGCGGCCGGTAGGGCTCGCGCGGCCCGCCGCCGCGGGCGCGGCCGGGGGAGCTCATGCAGGCGCCCCGGAGGACGCCGCCGCGAAGGGACGCCGGTGCACGCTCACAGGGCGGCCTCACCGGTCGTGCCGTCCAGCTCGCCGGCGGCGGGGATGCCGGCGAGCCCGGTAGCCGCCCGCGCCGCCGCCAGCACGGCCTGCGCCAGCACCGTCGCCGCCGCGGCGCCGACGGCGGTGACGTCGGCCGTCGCTCCGGCGGCGCCGGTCGCGAGCGCGAAGACGGCGTCGCCGTCGAGCATCGTGTGCACCGGGTCGATCGTCCGCGCGAGGCCGTCGTGGGCCATGCGCGCTACCTTGGTGGCTTCGGCCTTGGAGAGCTCGGCGTCGGTGGCCACTACGGCCAGCGTGGTACTGCCGCCGATGCCGATCCCTGCGGCGTGCTCGCGCAGCCACTCGCTCGTGCGCGCGAAGCCGCCGCCGGGGAGCCTCGGGCCGGCGAGCACGGCGCCGCTCGCCGGGTCGACCACGTCGCCGGCGGCGTTGACCGCCACCACTGCCCCCACGGTCACGCCGCCCACCAACTGAAGGCTGGCCGAGCCGAGGCCGCTCTTGGTGGCGCGCTCGAAGCCGAGCATCTTGCCGACGGTCGCACCCGTACCGGCGCCGACTGAGCCCTGCGGCACCGGCGCCGTCGAAGCGGCCTCGCAGGCGGCCTCCCCGGCGGCCGCGTCCGGCCGCACATCGGATCGCCCGACGGGCAGGTCGAGGAGCACTGCCGCCGGGACGAGCGGGACGCGCAGCGACCCGACCTCCACGCCCCGGCCGTGCGTCTCGAGCCAGCGCATGACGCCGGCGGCGGCGTCCAGACCGAACGCGCTCCCGCCACCGATGAGCACCGCGTGGACGCGCTGCACGGCGTTCACCGGATCCAGCAGATCGGTCTCGCGGGTGCCGGGCGCGGAACCGCGCACGTCGACGCCGGCGACCGCGCCCTCTTCTCCGCAGAGGACGACGGTGCAGCCGGTGGCGGCCTCAGCGTCGGTCCAGTGCCCGACGGTGAGGCCGGATACGTCCGTCAGCGTGTGATTCACGAGCCGGTCTCCTGCGAACCCGCCGGCATGCTGCCTGCATGGCGGCAACCTGATGCGGCTCGACTATATACTTGACCCCGATGGAAGACACCACCAGGATCCTGCTCGAGATCTTCCTGGCGTTCGCCGGCGCCAGATTGCTCGGCTGGCTGTTCCAGAGCATCAAGCAGCCGGCCGTGATCGGTGAACTCCTCGCCGGGGCGCTGCTCGGCCCGTTCCTGCTCGACCTCGTCCACCACACGGAGTTCCTCGAGGCGCTGGGCGAGCTCGGGGTCATCCTGCTGCTCTTCACCGCCGGTCTGGACACGCACGTACAGCAGCTCGCCGAGTCGCGGGCGACGGCCTCCAAGGTCGCGGTCCTCGGCGCCCTGCTGCCGTTTCTGGGCGGCGTGGCCGGCGGCCTCGCCTTCACCTACACCACCGGCGAGAGCCTCTTCGTCGGCGTCGCGCTCATGGCGACCTCCGTCGGCATCACCGTGCGCGTGCTCCGCGACCTCGGCTACCATCGCCGCCGGTCGGTCACCATCATCCTCGGCGCGGCGGTGCTCGACGACGTGCTGGGCCTCATCGCCTTGGGCATCGTCACAGCCATCGCTCTGGGAGAGGCCAATACGCTCGAGCTGGCGCTCCTGGCGATCGAGGCCGTCGTCTTCGTCGGGGGCATCGGTCTCGCCGGGCCAATGATCGTGAACCGCGTCGGCCAGCGCCTCGCCCGCCTCTCCCCGAACGCCATCTTCGAGATCGGCATCATCTTCATGCTGGCGCTGTCGCTGCTCGCCAACTACATCGGCCTCGCGGCGATCGTCGGCGCGTTCCTCGCCGGCCTCGTCTTCGCGGAGATGAAGCAGCACACCGAGGTGGAGGCCAAGTTCACACCGCTCGCCTGGTTCTTCGTCCCGTTCTTCTTCGTGCTCATGGGCACCTTCATCGACTTCACGTCCTACGCCAAGCCGATGGTGCTGCTCGCGATCGTCGCGTTCACCGCGATCGCGGTGGTCACCAAGTACCTCGGCGCGATCTGGGGAGCGCGCGCGGAGGGCAAGCGCATCGCCCGTGAGATCGGCGTCGGCATGATCCCGCGCGGCGAGGTGGGCATCGTGGTCGCGGGCATCGCCCTGGCGGCCGGCGCCGTGACCGACGACGTCTACGCCGCGGTGCTCGGCATGGTGCTGGCGACCACGATCATCAGCCCCTACCTGATCAAGGCCGTGTTCTCACGGCGAAAGCACCCCCCAGAGCACTCGGGGGCGGACGGCGAGACAGCCACCCCCGAGGCAGCGACCCCCGAGGCAGCGACCGGAGCCTAGGCGCGGCTGATGCCGGCGATGGCGTTCTTGAAGGCCACGCGAGTCGCCTCGTCGTAGACGGCGAACACAATGTGGCGGAGCGCCGTACGAGGGTGCTCCTTCAGATAGGCGACCGTCTCCGCGACCATGATGCTGGCGCACTGGTAGAGCGGAAATCCTCCCCCGCCCGTGCCGAAGGCCGGCACCGCGACGGAGCGGGCGTGACAACGCTCGGTCGCGGCGAGGGCGGCGCGCGTGGCCTTGGCGATGCCGGATGCGTCGGCCTGAGGCCCGGCCTCGGTGAGGGCCACGTGGATCACCCAGCGCGCCTTCAGATCTTGACCGGTGGTGACGACGGCCTCGCCGATCTGCACGGGACCCTGGAGCACCGCCTCCTTCTCGACGGCCTCGCCGCCGACGCGCTTGATCGCGGCGGCCACTCCGTGGTCCATCCACAACTCCGTGCTCGACGGAGTGACGATGGCGTCGACCGCGAGCTGCGTGATGTCGCCGCTGGCGAGCTGGAGCTTGGTCTTGCCGACTGACGTCTTCATCTGGCCTCCACCCCGCGCCCGTGCGCAGGAATTCGCGTTCCCGGGATTATACCTGCCGTGCGGTAGACTGCGGGAGGGAGCCTGGAGGAGCAGCACGGACACGTACGCCACCTGGATCGCGGCCGCATTCGGCATGACCGCCCTGTGGGCGTTGGTGGTCGTGGTGAACAAGAAGGTCCTCGAGTTCGTCACCCCTGTCGCGGTGAACTTCTGCATCCGCCTCGTCGCCATCGCGGGCTTGCTGCTCATCACCATCCCGCTCACGGAGCTGGACCTGTGGAGCAACGGCTTCGGCATCAACGCCGAGGCGGCGGGGTGGATCGCGCTCACCGCGCTGGCCACGTGGCTCGTCGCGTTCAACGCCTACTACTACGCGCTGCGCGGCGAGCGCGTCGCGGTGATCGCGCCGATCTGCGGCACCGACCCCATCTGGACGGCCCTGTTCGCCTGGCTGATGCTCGGCACCGTCTTCGGCGGCGCGACCCTCGTGGGCATGGGCGTGGCGATGACGGGCGTCGTACTCATCTCGCGCCGGATCGGCGAAGGCACCGCGAGCGAGGCGAGCGTGCTGGCCGGGGTGGGCGCGCTCGCCGGGGCCGCCCACGGCGACGTCCTGCCGGGCGCCGCAGGCGCGAGAGACGCCGTCGCCGGCGCAGCGGTCCCCTCCGCCGTGCCGACGACGGCGAACGCCAAGGCGCGGCTCATCGCGCTGGCCGTGCTGGCCGCGGCCGGCTGGGGCCTCGGCCCCATCTTCATCGACCTGGCCGCCGGCGCCTACGGGCGCACCACGGCCACCATGATGCTGCTCAGCCAGGTGCTGGGAGCGCTGATGCTGGGCGGCGTGCTGCTGCTCCGCCGCGCGCCGCTCACGGTGCGTCCACTGACGCCGCCGGAGCGCAGGCGCACCGTCCTCCTGCTGGGCGGCGCCGGACTGCTCGAGGCGTTCGTGGCCGTGCTCTTCTATCTCTGCATCGAGGCTATCGGACCGGTGCTGACGATGCTGATCATGGCCACGACGCCGGTGTTCTCGATCATCCTCGGCGTCGTCTTCCTGCGTGAGCGTCCGGGCCTGCGCCTCACGCTGGCCGCCGCCGTCACCGTCGCGGGCGTGCTCATCGCCACCTTGGACGGCGCCACCTGACGCAGCGCTACTTGGCCTTGCCGAACAGCCTCCGGCGCACGGCCGCCATCTTGAGCCACTGGATGCCCTCCGTCGGGTTGAGTTCCTTCGGGCAGGCCTCCACGCAGTTGGTGATGGTGTGACAGCGGTAGGCCCCGCGCTCGTTGTCCCAGCGGGGCAGGCGCTCTTTGCGGGCCTCGTCGCGCGAGTCCACCTCGAAGCGGTAGGCCTTGAGCAGCGCCGCCGGGCCGAGGTAGTTGTCCTCCGTCCACACCGACGGGCAGCTGCTGTAGCACGCGCCGCAAAGGATGCAGTCGATCGGCATGTTGATCTTGTGACGGTCTGCCGGCGACTGGAGGATCTCCTTCTCCGGCGGCTGCGAGGCGCGCATCAGCCACGGCTGCACGTACTCGTACTTGGCGAAGAAGTCGTCCATGTCGCAGACGAGGTCCTTGACCAGCGGCAGATGCGGCATGGGGGCGACGTGCACCTCGTCGGCGTGCAGGTGCAAGATATTGGTCTGGCAGGCCAGCCGGTACCGGCCATTGATGTACATCGCGCACGAGCCGCAGATCGAGGCCCGGCAGCAGTAGCGGAAGGCGAGCGAACCGTCGAGGTTCTCCTGGATGTGGAAGAGGCCCTCGAGGACGGTGAGGCTCGTCTCGTACGGGACGACGAAGTCGTCCACCCGGGACGAGCCCTTGTCGTCGCGGGCCGGGTCGTACCGCTTGACGTGGAAGGTGATGGACGGCATCAGTACTTCCTCTCCTGCGGCTCGAACGTTCCGAGGGCGACCGGCGCGTACTCGAGCCGCGGGCCCTCGGGCGTGTGGTACGCCATGGTGTGCTTCAGCCAGCGCTCGTCGTCGCGCGCGGGGAAGTCGGTGCGCGAGTGGGAGCCGCGTGACTCGGTGCGTGCGAGCGCGCCTTCGGCGACGCAGAGGGCGAGGTCGACCATGCCCTCGAGCTCGATGGTGCGCATGAGATCGAGGTTGAAGACCCCGCCCGCGTTGCGCAGGCCGATCCTGGCGCAACGTTCCCTAAGGCGGCGCAGGATGGCGAGACCCTCGCGCATGACCGCGTCCTCGCGGAACACGCCGAAGTAGTCGCGCGTCGTGGCGATCATCTCCGCGCGGATGGCGTACGGGTCGGCGCCGTCCGCGCCCCGCGCCACGAGGTTGGCGACGCGGCACTCCATGTCGGCGACGGCCTGGCGGCCGGCAGCGGAGGCGTCGCGCCCACCGAGTGATCCCCCCTCGAGATCGGCGACGACGGCGTGCCCGGCGCGACGACCGAAGACGATCGTCTCGAGCAGCGAGTTGCCGCCCAGCCGGTTGGCCCCGTGCACGCTCACGCAGGCGCACTCGCCGGCGGCGTAGAACCCCGGCAGCTTGGTGCGTCCGTCTACGTCGCAGTCGATGCCGCCCATGGTGTAGTGCTGGACCGGCCTGATGGGGATCGGCTCCTCGATGGGGTCCACGCCCTCGAAGTGGATGGCGAGGTCGCGGATGCCCGGCAGCCGTTCCATGATGCGCTCGGCGCCGAGATGCCGCAGGTCGAGGTAGACGTAGTCCTTGCCGTCGATGCCGCGGCCTTCCTGGATCTCCGTGGTGATCGAGCGCGCGGTGATGTCGCGCGGGGCCAGCTCCATCGCCTTGGGCGCGTATCTGGCCATGAAGCGGTCGCCCTCGCCGTTGACGAGGTACCCGCCTTCTCCGCGACAGCCCTCCGACATGAGGATGTGGCTGGTCAGCAGGCCCGTCGGGTGGAACTGGATGAACTCCATGTCCTCCGCGGGGACGCCGGCGTGGTAGGCGATCGCCGCCCCGCCGCCGGTGCTGATGATGGCGTTGGTGGTGTTGGCGTAGATCCGGCCGGCGCCGCCCGTGGCCATCACCACGGCGTCGGCGGTGAGGGCCTCGAAGCTGCCGTGGATCATGTCGTAGGCGACGACGCCGCGGCAGCGGCCTTCATCGACGATCAGCGCGGTCACGAAGACCTCGATGTACATCTTGACCTGCCGCTCGTAGGCGCGCTCGACGAGCGTGTGCAGCAGGTAGTGGCCGGTCTTGTCCGCCCCGTAGCAGGTACGCGGGAAGCCGGCGCCGCCGAACGGGCGCTGGGCGATGCGCCCGTCGTCGTAGCGGCTGAAGGGGCAGCCCCAGTGGTCCATCTCGAAGATCACGCCGGGGGCGTCGCTGGTCATCTGGATGGCGGCGTCCTGGTCGGCGAGGTAGTCGCTGCCCTTGACGGTGTCGAACGCGTGTTTCTCAGGCGTGTCGTCGTGACCGTCCGGATCGTTGCCGAGCGCCGCGTTGATGCCGCCCTGCGCGGCGCCGGAGTGGCTGCGGCCGGGGTGGACCTGGCTGAGGATCGCCACGTCGACGCCGGCCGCCTTGGCTTCGACGGCGGCGCGGAGCCCCGCGAGCCCGCCGCCGACGACGATCAACTGGTGATGAGGCATGCCGCGCCCCCTCAGCTCACCCAGACCCAGAGGGCCCAGATGCCGTAGACGACGGCGATGACGCCGGCGACCCAGAGGAACGCGTCGAACCCGCGCCGGGCGCCCTTGCCGGAGAGACCCCAGTCGAGGACGACCATGCGCACGCCGTTGAGGGCGTGGTAGACGACGGCGAGGAGGAGGAGGACGTCGTTGGCGAGCACCGCGCCGCTGGCCAGCCGCTCGCCGATGTTGTCGTAGCTGAGCTCGCCGATGGAGACGAAATGCGTCAGTACGAGGTGGACCATGATGGTGACGATGATGACGACCGCGGTGACGCGCTGGCCCAGCCAGGGCCACATCCCGCCGCGGCTGCGATCGAGTGTCTCGGTTCTCACAGGAGCGCCTCCGCGCCTAGACGATGAACGGGATGGCCTTGTAGGCGAACGCCCACACCGCCGCCGCGGCGACGGCCATACAGATCCAGAAGATGGCCTTGTGCTGACGGATGCCCACCCCGAAGTCCATCAAGATGATGCGCACGCCGTTGAGAGCGTGATACAGGACCGCCGCGACCAGGACCGAGTCGAGGAACACCAGGAACGGTTTGTCGAAGAACTCGAAGAAGCTGTCGAGCCGGTCCGCCCCCCCGGCGCGCCCCTGGGAGATCACCCAGATGTGGATGAACAGGTAGACGGCGAGCACCAGGCCGCTGATGCGGAAGAGGATCCAGGCCCACATGCCGACGCCCTTCCACAGACCGGCGCCCACGTTGGCCGTCTCACGCTCCTTCGCGCTCACGATGAGCACCCCCCTCGCGATCAGAATCCCGTGTGTACGGGCGAACAGGCTCCCGTTCGACGCCCATCGTAGCCCGTCCGCGAGAAGCGAGGCAACAGGGCGACAGGTGCACCGCGTATGAGCGCGGTCGCCTGCCTAGGCCGTCCCGGCAGGTCGCACGGCGCCCGGCGGCGGCACTGGTGGCCCCCGACGGCCGGGGCGAGTTGATGCCCGCCCTGGCCGTCGGGGGCTGAGGCGAAGCGGCGTCGGCCTCCTTCACCTTGCTGAAGTCGATGCTGAGCCGCTTGACCTCGGTCAGCTCATCTTGCGTTTCAACCGCTCCACGCTGTTGATCTTGATGTCGAGCAGGTCGGCGATGCGCGCCTTGGCCTCGAGCCCCCTGGCAGTGCCGGGTACGGCGGTGATCATGCCGATGTCGAGCTCCTCGCGGACGCCGCGCATGATCGTGGAATCGCTCAGGTCGGTCACGCTCAGCCCCAGCTTCTGGGCCACGTACTGCTTCGCCTCGGGCAACCTCATCTTGCGGGCCATCTGCATCCGGGCCACCAGATCTCCGGCAGTACGGATGCCGCCCATGGAGGATGCCAGCGCGTGAGCCATGCTCATGCCGCTGGGATCGCCGGTACCCACCTACAAGCCGTCGGCCTTGCCGATCATGATCATCGCCGCGCTGCAGCGCGTGACCACATCGGCAGGCGGCAACTCGAACATCGGCACGCCCCCGACTCCCATGCCCACGTTGGCGTGGACCGGGATGCGTGCCATCGCTGTGACCGCCTTGACGAACGTCACGGCGCGGGCGAGGTTCCAGGGCGTGCTTCGACGCGTGTTCGTGTTGACCACGGGACCGAAGATGTGAGCCCCCGCCTTCTCGACCATCCTGAGCTGCTGGTGCGGCCACATCCCGGCGAGCCGTTCGCCGTCGTAGGTCAGTTGCCCGTGGAATCCGAGCACGCATTCCGCGGCCATGCCGACCTCGATGGAGACGTCGGTGTTCGCCGCCGTCCACTCGACCGCCTCCAGGGTAGCGAGGAACTCGCCGTCGCCCGTGGAGGCCGTCGTGTCGTAGTTGATGCCGTCGACGCCGACCTCGGCCATCTTGCCCGTCATCCAGATGACGTCCTCGCGGCACGCCACGAGCGCCTCCTCGGTGGCTGCCCGCGCCTCGGGGATCTGGCCCCGCGGGAGCAGGTCGGAGGGATTGGGGTACGGGCCGTCCGGCCGGTAGTACAGCCCCAGGTTCGGCATGAACCCGTAGTAGACCGGGATGATGCAGTTGTGCAGGACCCCCTCGACGTTCGTCTGCTCGAGCACGACGATCGGCTTCGCCGGCTTCACGGAGTAGTCGAAGTGTCCGACCTCCATGGTATCGAAACCGAACGCCCGCTCGAACGTCCGAAAGGCCTGCTCGCGGGAGAGCGGCAGGCCGACGCCCGAGGACAGCTGCGCCGAGTACAGCGAGTTGGTCGAGCCGTCCTTGGTGAGGATCGCCTCATGACCGCGCTCCACGCCCCAGATGCGCGTCGGGCTCGCGAACATCTCGTAGAGGTAGTCGTACTCATCGCGCTCGAGCGTGGGGATCTTGCCGCGTCGGGCCGCGTCCTCCGAGCCGGCGATCAGGTCCGCGCGGACTTCCTCGGGGGTCATCTCGACGCTGTAGCCGTCGCCCATGCGAGTGAGGATCGAGCTCATCGCGCAACCCCGTGGTCCAAGCTCCGGTCCCATCCGCAAGCCGAGCAGACGCTGCGCCGTGCAGGCAGCCCCGTCGGCCGACTCCCCGCGGCGGGGGCGGTGAGTCCCACCAATGCGGGCAGGGCCTGATCTCCCGCGGTCGCCTGCCCCCCTTCGTGTTCCAGATCATTGTTCACGTGCTCGAGATGTGCGGCGAGCTCCCTTTCGAGCTCGAGCGCTTCCTTGTCGGTAGGCATCGCATCTTCCCCCTCAGTCGCACGATGAAGACTTGTCTGGCGGCCGCCGTGACACCCGCCACGAGAACGCCCTGTTCCGGTTGGACACCCCCTCCTCGAATGGCTTGGCGCGGCTCGTATCGCGAACGTTAATCATCCATCCAGTCGGATGAATCGGCCGAGCGCCAGCATGCGTATCGGGCCGATGCAAGGAGTTCGCGCGCCGGCCGGAGGCGACCGCGACCATGGGCCGCCGGCTCATCGCAGCGCCGCGCTCAGGCAGTGCCGGAAGGTGCGCAGCGTCGGTTCGGGGTCGTAGGCCGCGCCGTGGATAGAGGCTTGCACGGCGATGCCGTCGATGGCCGCCGCCATCAGACGTCCGAGCCCCTCGACCAGTTCCCAGCGCTCGTCGCTGACGGAATCCACGCCCAGCCACTCCATGTTCCACTGGTACCAGACCTCGTAGAGGTAGATCAGCCGCGCCCGCAACGCCTTGTCGCGCAACGCGTGTGGCAGCATGTCGAAGAAGCCTCCGAAGGAGGCGGGTTCGACGGCCATGCGGCGAACGCCGGCCAAGAAGCTGTCCAGGCGTTCGTCGAGACTCGCGTCGGGCGAGATGTCACGCGCCATCGACGCGCACTCGTCGAGTACGATCTCATCGACGATGGCCTCCAGCAGCCCATCCTTGCTGCCGAAGTGATAGCGCGTGGCCGCCTTGTTGACCCCGGCCTCGACGGCGATCGCCTCCAGCGTCACGGCGGAGAAGCCCTTGTCGGCGAGAATGCGCTTCGCGGCCTCGAGGATGCGGACCGCCGTCGGGCCCAGAGGCTCTCTCGCCGAGCCGACGACTATCGGCGGCCGCCGACTGCGACCCCGTGGCGAGTCTCCGGTCATGACACCTCCTGCACGGCCGTCCCGGCGCCGCTGGTCCGCGGAATCGTGCGCGACCTCGCGTCACCGCGTGACGTACACCGCCGGCGGCGGCGATCTGCGCCTGTGGCGCGGCATCCCATGAGCGCCCCCAAAACCATCCGTTCGGATGAATCCCGCGCCAAGCCTATCGCACCCGGAGGAACGACCGCAAGGCAGGCGGACGACGCGAGAGCGGCGCGGGCCGTCAGCAGCGGCGGCCTTGGTGCGCGCCGCCCGCAGCCGCTCGGGCAACGCGAGCATGAGGTCGGCGACGGTCTTGGCGACGAGGACGACGGCGCGGGGCTCCGCACAGGGTATGCGGAGGGGCGGCCGAAGGCAGCGCGAGGGCCGGGGAGGCTGCGCCTCCCCGGCCCGTCTCGAACCTCGTGCAGTCCCGCGCTACTTCTTGCGGCCGCTACGGCCGCGGGCGGCCGTGGTCTTCTTGGCGGCGCCCTTCGTCTTCGGCGGCGCCGTCTTGGGCGGCGCGGCCTTGCCCTTCGCCGCCGGACGGGCGGGCGCCTTCCGCGTCGGCTTCTTGGCTGCGGCCTTGGACGCGCGCTTCTTGCCGGCGGCCGGCGCATTCGCCGGCGGGCCGTCCCCGGAGGTGGCGCGGGTACCCGCCTTGCGACGAGCCTTCTCGAGCAGCTCGCCGGCCTCCTCGATGAGATCGCCGGCCTCGAGGAGGCCGGCTGCGCGCGCGTCGAGACTGAGACCCATCGCGGCCTGCCAGACCTGCTCCACGCGATCGACCGGAATGAACGTCATGCCCTTGCGCAGCTCCTCGGGCACGTCCTCGAGGTCGGCCTCGTTGCGGCTCGGCAGGATCACCGTGGTGATGCCGGCGCGCTGGGCGGCCAGGGTCTTCTCCTTGAGGCCGCCGATGGGCAGCACCTGACCGGTGAGGGTCACCTCGCCGGTCATGGCGACGTCGCTGTTCACCGGCGTGCCGGTGACCAGCGAGCAGATGGCCGAGGCCATGGTGACGCCGGCGCTCGGGCCGTCCTTGGGGATCGCGCCGGCCGGAACGTGGATGTGGATGTCGTGCGTCTGGAAGTAATCGTCCTCGAGGCCGAGCTCCGGCGAGTGCGTGCGCACATAGCTCATCGCCGCCATCGCCGACTCCTTCATGACGTCGCCGAGCTGCCCCGTCACCGTGAGGTGGCCGCTGCCGGGCATCGCGGTGGCCTCGATGAAGAGGATGTCGCCGCCGACGGGCGTCCAGGCGAGCCCGGTGGCAACGCCCGGATCGCTGGTGCGCCGCTTGACCTCGCTGAAGAGGCGCGGACGGCCGAGCAGATCATGTACCCGCTTCACGTTCACGGTGAAGCGCTTGCGACTGCCGTTGGCCGCCTCGGCGACCTCCCGGGCCAGTTTCCGGCAGACGGTCCCGATCTCGCGCTCGAGGTTGCGGACGCCGGCCTCGCGGGTGTAGCTCGAGATGATCTCGACGATCGCCTCGTCCTTGAACGCGACCTGGTTCGGCTTCAGGCCGTTGGCCTCGATCTGCCGGGGCACCAGGTACTTGCGCGCGATGTGGAGCTTCTCCTCGATGGTGTAGCCGGCGAGGTTGATGATCTCCATGCGATCGCGCAGCGGGCCGGGCACCGGCTCGAGCTGGTTGGCCGTGGTGATGAAGAGCACCTTGCTGAGGTCGAAGGGCAGGTCCAGGTAGTGGTCGCGGAACGTGATGTTCTGCTCTGGATCGAGCACCTCGAGCATCGCGCTCGACGGATCGCCGCGCCAGTCGGCGCCCATCTTGTCGATCTCGTCGATCATGAACAACGGGTTGTCGGTGCCGGCGTCGCGCATGGCGCGGATGATGATGCCGGGCATCGCCCCCACGTATGTGCGGCGATGCCCGCGGATCTCCGCCTCGTCGCGCACGCCGCCGACGCTGATGCGCTCGAACTTGCGGCCCATCGCCTCGGCGATGCTGTGGCCGAGGCTGGTCTTGCCCACGCCGGGCGGGCCGACGAAGCAGAGGATCGGCCCGTGCAGGTCGTCCTTCAGCTTGCGCACCGCCAGGAACTCGAGGATGCGGTCCTTGACCTTCTCGAGGTCGTAGTGGTCGCGATCGAGGATCCCGCGCGCGTGCGCGACGTCGAGGTTGTCATCGCTGTGCACGTTCCAGGGCAGCGTGATGATCCAGTCGAGGTAGGTGCGGATCACGGGGTACTCGGCGCTCTGCGGCGAGATGTTGCTGAGGCGGTCGAGCTCCCGGCGGGCGGCTTTGTCCGCCTCCTCCGGGAGCGCCAGCTCGTCGACCTTCTGGCGCAGCTCGTTGATCTCGGTCTCTTGCTCGTCGGTCTCGCCGAGCTCCTGCTGGATCGCCCTGAGCTGCTGGCGCAGGAAGTACTCGCGCTGGCTCTTGTCGATCTCGCCACGCACGTCGCTCTGGATCTTGGATCCGAGCTCGAGCACGTCGAGCTCGCGCGTGAGGATGCCGATGAGCTTGCGCATGCGCTGCTCGACGTCGTCTTCTTCGAGCAGCGCCTGTTTGTCCTCCGCCTTGATGCGCATGGTGCTGGCGATGAGGAACGTGAGCGGCCCGGGCCCCTCGACGTTGGCCGCCGCCATCTCGAGCTCCTCGGGCAGGTACGGCACGAGCGCGACGATCTTGCTGAAGACGCTCAGCAGACTGGCGCGCAACGCCTCCGACTCCTTCGACTCGGTGGTGACGTCCTCGATCTTCTCCGTGCGCGCGACCAGATACGGCTCCTCGCGCTCGTACTCCTTGATGCGCACCCGCTGCAGGCCCTGCACGAGAATGCGCATCGTGCCGTCCGGCAGCTTGATCATCTTGTGCGCGAGGCCGACGGTGCCGACCGGGAAGAGAAGGTCCGGCCCCGGCGTCTCGATCTCGGCGTCGCGGCTCGTCACCATGGCGAGCAGGCGGTCGCCGGCGAGCACGTCGTCGATGAGCTTGATGCTGCGCTCCTGCCCGATGGTGAGCGGGATCATGGTGTCCGGAAACACCACCGTGTCGCGCAGGGGAAGGACCGGCAGGACGGCCGGGATCTCCTGAGCGCCGGTCTCTTCGACCTGGTTCTCCTGTGGATCGCTCATTCGTCACCTCCCCCGGTCTGGATATCTATCTTGCGGGCTCCTTGCTCGCGGTCGGCCAGCGTCAGCCGCACCTCGAGGACGCCGGCCTCGTAGGTCGCCGTGGTTACCTCGGGGTCGACGTCGACCATGAGGCGCACGCGACGCTCGAACGGTCCGTAGTCCATCTCCACCTGCTGGTAGACACGGCCTTCGCGAGTAGGGAACGCGCGCTCGCCGCGCACGACGAGCTCGCGCCGGTCGACGAGGAGCTCGATGTCGCTCATCGCCATGCCGGCCAGGTCGAAGCGCACCACGATCTCACGCGTGTTGTTCTCGAAGTAGGCATCGGCTGCCGGGCGAAATCCACGGCCGCGGTACTGCTGCCTGGTGGCGATCACGCACGAGTCGTTGAAGGCGCGCAGGACCTCGCTGTGAAGCTTCTCAACATCCACGGGGTGACTCCTTGCGCGAGGGCCCCGGCCGGGCGATGGAGCCGCGGCGCCGGGGCACGCTTCCGGGAACTCAGTCACGCTCCTACCCGTCAGGGAGCAGGGCGTAACGACGATACAAGTATGCCGCCGGTTCGAGATCCGTGCATCCGTCGCCCCGACGGAATAGGATTATCGCGTGCAGCTGGCGTTCACCACGGTCGATGAGTTCCACAGCCTGCTCGAGCAGGCCGGCGAAGCCCTCGACTACCGCGAGGTGTGGCCCCGCCTCTTCCCCGTCGCCAACTGCCCCCCCGAGCTCATGCGCAAGCTCGTCGCCGACATCGTCGAGGGCGACGAGCGCTTCGCCTGGGAGAGTGACGTGCACGTCGGGCTCGCTCAGTGGCGCGCCCGGCACCGCGACCTCGCCGATGTCGCCTTCACGGTGGTCGACCTCGAGACGACCGGCGCGACGCCGGGCTTCTCCAAGATCACCGAGATCGGCGCCGTGCGCCTCGAGGGCGGCAGCGAGGTCGGCACCTTCGCCGCCCTCGTGAACCCCGGCGTGCCGATCCCGGCGATGATCACCGGCATCACCGGGATCGACGACGCGACCGTCGCCGGCGCGCCCTCGATCGACGTCGTCCTGCCCAAGTTCGTCGACTTCGCGGCGCACTCGGTGCTTGTCGCGCACAACGCGCAGTTCGACCTCGGCTTTCTCGACTACGAGCTGGGCCGGCTGCGCGGCCAGTCGTTCCCGCGGCCGGCGCTCGACACTCTGCGCCTGGCGCGCAAGCTGTGCCCGCAGCAGCGCTGCTCGCTGAGCGCCCTCGCCTACCGGTTCGACACCAGGGTCAAACCCGCGCACCGGGCCCTGCACGACGCCCAGGCGACCGCCGAGCTGCTCCTGCTCTTCCTCTCCTGGCTGCAGGAGCAGGGGATGAACACGCTCGAGGAGGTCGCCCGGTTCTGCGAGCCGGGGACGCGCCGCAACTACCACAAGATCTCGCTCACCGAGAAGGTCCCGACCACGCCCGGCGTGTACGTGATGCGTGACGGCGCCGGGACCCCTCTCTACATCGGCAAGGCCGAGAACCTGCGTCGGCGCACCCGCGACCACTTCCTGCAGCGCCAGGCCTACTACGCGCGCCAGGCGCTCGAGCTCCTCGAACGCATCGACGTGATCGAGACGGGCTCGGAGTTCGGCGCCCTGCTGCTGGAAGGGCGGCTGATCGCCAAGCACCGGCCGCCCTACAACTCCCACGGCACGCGCGTGAGCAGCTATCACTACGTCAAGCTCAGCGCCGAGGACTACCCGCGCCTCTACGCGACGCCCAACCTGCGCGACGACGGCTCCTACTACGCCGGGCCGTTCCGCAAGGCGAGCGTGGCCCGGCGCTTCGTCGACTGCGTCAACGGCGCCTACCCGCTGCGCACCTGCGCCCACCTGCCGCGCAGGGGCGACGCCGAGCCGCCTGGGAGCGCCGGCGGATCGCGGCGCGAGGGAGCGCCGGCGGGCACGCGTCGCACGCGCGGGCACGCCTGCCCGCGCGCCGGGACCGGCGCCTGTCTCTCGCCGTGCAGCCGTCCCCTGAACGGCGAGTATGCGGCCGTGGTCGCCGACGTGCGCCGTGTACTCGACGGCCACGCCGAAGACCTCGACCGGCGCCTGGTCGAGCGCCAGGCCGTGCTCGTGAAGGCGCTCGCCTTCGAGCAGGCGGCGCGCCTGCAGAACCAGCGCGAGGCGCTGGAGCGCGCGCTGCGTGGCGTGCGCCGCCTGCGCGCCGCCGCGCGCGACGACGTCGTCCTCGTCTACCCGGCGAAGCGCCGCGGATGGATCGCTCTCTGGGGGACGCGCGGCGGACGCATCGCCGTCGAGCGCGAGGTCGGCCGCGGAGCGTTCGGCGAGCAGGCTGCGCGCGGCCTGCTCGCCGAGCTCGCCGCGGTCGACCCGCCGCGGCCGCCGCTCCCCGCCGCCTCCATCGACGAGACGCTGCTCGTGCACTCGTGGACGGAGGCGCACCGCGCCTCGTCCGGCGTCGTGGACCTGCACGACTTCCTGGCGGGGCGCGAAGACGCCGCCTCCGCGGCGGCGCGCCTGCTGCGCGCCGTCCGCCTGGCCGCCGCCGGAGCGGACGGGGAGGGCGCCGCAGCCGACACGGGCGGCGCGCACCTCGAACCGACCGCGGTCGCCTCGCCGCTCGCGGGAGCGTCCTCACCCTGAAGCGACGAAGGGGCGGGGGCGGCGCTCTCCGGCGCTACCCCCGCCCCTTCTCGTCAGTACAGTCTCAGACTCTCGCGGGCGTCACTCCTCCGTCGCCTGCGGCTTCCTGCGCACCAGCAGCACGATGACGATGATGATGACGACCGCGACGGCGATGCCCACCCACAGGATCGTGTTGGCCCCGCCGCTCTCCTCCGTCTCAGCGGCCAGCTTCGGCTCGATGTTCATGAAGTTGGCGTAGCCGCCGTTGCCGAAGGGCGGCATGATGGTGTTGCCGTCAGGATCCGGGATGGCGATGTACCCCTGCCACTTCCCGGTGTTGTACGCCTCGAAGTCGGGGCCGTAGTCAGTGACGATGTACGGCGACTGCTCGTAGAGGATCTGCTGCATCCGGTCGATGTACTCCTTGCGCACGGTCGGGTCGAGCTCGCCGCTCTGCTTGACGTAGAGCTCCTCGTACTCCGGATCCCACCAGGCGCAGTCGCTCCAGTTCTCGATCTGGTCTTTGGTGAAATAGCTCAGCATCGAGCCCGGGTCGAAGTCGAGGTACCAGCCCCACAGGAACATGTCGTAGTCGGGCGTGAATACGTCACCCTCGTAGTTGAGCAAGCGGTTGTCGGTGAGGGTGGCCTCGTCCATCACTTCGACCTGCACCTTGATGCCCACGTCGTCGAACCATCCCGCGATGAGCTTGGCGTACTGCTGGCTCTCCGGGGACTCCGAGCGCGCGATGAGGCTGAGCTTGATGGGCTCGCCCTTGTACTCCCGTCTCCCGTCCCCATCCGAGTCCGGGTACCCCGCCTCGTCCAGTTTCTGGTTGGCCATCTCGGGGTCGTAGGTGTACTTGACATCGGCCGGTGGCTCCCAGTGCCAGTCGGGGTCCGAGTAGTAGTCCGGCGGGACGATCGTCGTGCCGGGCGTGGTGTACCCCAGCCACACGACGTCGACGGCCGTCTGAAGGTCGGCGGCCCAGTTGAGCGCCTGGCGGAACTTCGGATCCAGGAGCGCCGGGTGCCCCTTGCTCGGGCCGTCCTTGTAACAGTTGAAGCCCAGCTCGTTGAAGGCGTCCTGTTTGACGGGACGAGCGGTGATGTCCGGCTCGCCCTCCAGCTGCTGCATCTGCCCGGCCAGCAGGTCGGTGGCGGCGTCGATGGTGCCGGACTTGAGGTCCTGCACCATGGTGTCGGCGTTGGTGAAGAAGAGCCAGTAGAGCTCGTCGATCTTGGGCGCGCCACCCCAGTAGTCGGGGTTGGCGACCAGGTACACGTGTGAGCTCTTCTTCCACTCGACCGCCTCGAAGGGTCCGGAGCCGACATACGGCGGCTCGTTCGAGTAGCCTCTGGCCGCCTTCTTCGGGTCGATCTTGGACCACACGTGCTCGGGCAGGATGGGCACGTAGTGGCGCGTCATGTCGGGCTTGGGCTGGGAACACGCGAACACGACCGTGGTGTCGTCGACCGCCGTCGCCGTCTCGATGAGATTGGTGTAGGCGGTCCAGTTCTCCATGTCGTTCTGGATGATGTAGTTGTACGTGAACGCCACGTCCTTTGCCGTCAGCGGCTGGCCGTCTTGCCAATTGACGCCGCTGCGGATGGTGAACGTCCAGGTGAGGCCGTCCTCGCTCACCGACCAGTCGGTGGCCAGACCAGTGGAGTCCTCGCCCTTCATCGGAGCCAGCGTCGCAGGGTCGTACCCGATGAGCGAATCGTAGGTGAGGTACCAGATCTCGAACGCCGGCGACGTGTACCCGATGAACGGGTTGATGTTGTCGGGCTCACCGGTCCACCCGACCTTGTAGACGACCTTGCCGGAGTCCGCCTCGGAGCCGGCGGCAGGCGATGCGCTCTCCGCGCCGATCGCCTCCATGGCCCAAGCGAGTCCCAGCACAGCCACGGCCGCGACCAGCAACAGGACGAGGATTGGGCGACGATGTCGTTTTCGATCCACGGTTCCTCCTTTGATCACTGCTGCCAGATGCGCCGACCCCTGCTCCCCCAGCGTCGCGGCAGCACCTTCTTTCATGCTCTCACACCGGCGGCGACTGTCCAAGTGCGAGGCCGAGCGTGACCTCGGGCTCATTGGGGGACCGTCTATCATGGACGACGACTTCGAGAGATACGGGAGGAAGGCGATGGCTCCGGCGAGCGTGAGCATCGAGAAGAACAAGTTCGACGCCGTCATCTTCGACCTGGACGGCGTGGTCACGCAGACGGCCGCGGTACACGCGGCGGCCTGGAAGCGGCTCTTCGACGCGTACCTCGCGGAGCGCGCCGCCCGGCTCGGTGCGAGCGCGGACGACGGAGCCGGCGGCGCGCCGGACTCCGGAACCCGCGTGCCGGACCCCTCCCTCCGGTCGTTCGACCTCGACACCGACTACGCACGCTACGTGGACGGCAAGCCCCGCTACGACGGGGTCCGCGACTTCCTCGCCTCCCGTGGCATCGAGTTGCCGTGGGGCGACCCCTCGGACGCACCGGAGCGCGAGACCGTCTGCGGACTCGGGAACCGCAAGAACGCCTTCTTCAACGCCGAAGTCCGGGAGCACGGCGTCCAGACCTTTCCCTCCACCGTCACGCTCATCCGCCGGCTGCGCGCCGCCGGGATACGGGTCGGCCTCATGTCGTCGAGCAAGAACGCCGCTATGGTTCTCGACGTCACCGGGACGACGGACCTGTTCGAGGTGCGCGTGGACGGTGTGGTCGCCGCCGACGTCGGGCTGCCGGGCAAGCCGGACCCGGCCATGTACCTCGAGACGGCGCGGCAGCTCGGCGTCGACGCGGGGCGCTCGGTCGTCGTGGAGGACGCCCTGTCGGGCGTCGAGGCAGGGCGCCGCGGCGGATTCGGCCTCGTCATCGGCGTCGACCGGCTCGGCCAGGCGGCGGAGCTGGCGAGGGCCGGCGCCGATGTCGTCGTGGGCGACCTCGCCGAGGTGAGTGTCACCGTCTGACGCGGGGCGCCGCTCGGCGCCCGTCCGCGCTACTCCGGACTCTCAAGCTGGTTCTTCTGTCCGACGTTTACACGAACATATGTTCGTGTTACGCTCAGAGCCCCCGCAGCATCGTCCACCCTCGTGTCAGGAGTCCCACATGCCGGGCGGCGGAGCCACCTCCGGCGACAGACCCGACCCCCGCGAAGAAGCTGAGGGGGGTCCGGCGCAAGACGAGACCACGACGGTCGGTGAGCGGGCTCCGGCCGCAGCGGGAGGCCGGAGCGATCCGGCGGCCGGTCGGCGCGGCGGCGTCGCCCGGGCCCGCGCCGGGCGCCCGGACCCCAACGGCGAAGCCATCCCGGTCGCCGTCAGCTGGGACGAACGGGCGCGGCGTCCGGTCGCCTTCGTCTGGCGCCGCCGCCGGTACGCGGTCGAGCGCGTGCTCGAGACGTGGGTCCTCGAGACGGGCTGGTGGAAGGAGAACGGCCACGTCAGCCGCTCGTACTGGCGCGTCCGCGCCGGCGGACGCGTGGTCGACCTGCGTTACGACCGGCTCGCCAAGGCGTGGGCGCTCGAGCGGGAGCTGAGCTGACCCTGCCGATCTCGTCTACCGCTAGGGCCGCACGCCCACGACGATGACGGTGGTCATCGCCCGGCCGTCGCGGACGTACGTGACCGGCAGCCGGTCTCCGGGCCTGAGCGCCTGAACGCAGTCGATGAGGTCGTCAGTGTCGTGCACAGACCGGCCATCCAGCGCAGTGATCACATCGCCGCCGGCCCTGACGGTGCGGCCCGGCTGGCCGGGCACCGCAACCTGGCGATCGCCGCCGCGAAGACCGGCCGCCGCGGCAGGCCCGTCCGGCGTCACGTCCACCACAAGGATGCCGCAAGCCACCTCGAGGCCCAGCAGCCCGACGGCGGCCGGCGTGATCGTGAGCGCCTCGATCGCGATCCAGGGCCGCACGACCGTGCCGGTCGTCCGCAGTTGATGCAGGACGTCCTTGACCGTACCGACCGGCACGGCGAAGGCGAGTCCGGCGTTGCCGGTGGGCTGTCCGCCGGGGGTCGCGATCTGTTGGTTCACGCCGACGACCGTACCCTGCGAGTCCAGCAGCGGGCCTCCCGAGTCGCCCACGTTCACCGCGGCGTCGTGCTGGATGCCGCCCCGGATCAAGGCATCGTGGGATCCGCGGAGGACCCGGTGGAGCGCGGAGACGATACCCTGGGTCATGCTGAAGTCGTAGTCGAGAGCGTTTCCCAGCGAGTACACCGTGTCGCCGACCTCGAGGCCGCCGGAATCGCCGAGCGGCAGGACGCCCAGTTCGACAGCGTCCGGGTCCACTCTCACGACGGCGATGTCGGTGGCCCAGTCGACACCGACGACGGCGCCCTCCAGGCTGCGCTCGCCGAGCTCGCCGGTCCTGAACACGACACGCACCCGGGTGACGGGTGTGCCGCGAGGAGACACCACGTGCGCGCACGTCACGATGCTCCCGTCGTCTGCGACCACGAAGCCGCTCCCGGCCTCGCCGCACGCGGTCGAGTAGTCGCCGTCGCGGACATCGAACGCGACGATCTTCACGACCCCTTCCACGGCCCGGCGATAGACCTCATCGGCGGGTAGACCATCTTCGGCTGCCGCGGGTGCCTCGTCGACCCACGTCCAGCGACCGGCGCCCACGGCAAGACCCAGCAGTGCGGCCAGGGCGAGCAGCACAACGAACGTCAGTCTGCTTGCGGTCACGGGCCCGTATGAGAAGCGCGACTTCATGACCCCTCCTCTGTTTCGCTGGGGACTTGAGCCCCTACGAAGACAGACCGGGAAGGGGGGGCGTTTCTTCGGAGCTGACGAGGTTACTCAGCCGGCGACGCGGAGGCGGTCGGATAGACCTGCAGCGACTCGGCGACGGACAGCAACTCCTTGGCGGTAGCCCCGCCGGCGATCGTCAGCAGGACGCCGTCCTTCACCGCCCAGAGGTGAGGCGTGGACCACGGCGTCGCCACGAGGATCTTGGCCGTGACCCCCGCGAAGGCGCCTGCGGCGATCGTAGCCTCCTTGCGCGCCAACTTCGACCAGGTCGGATTGGCGGCCTCGTCGACGGGGTCGTGGTCGGCCGTGTAGTACTCGTCGTGGATCGTGCGCGTCGAGACGGTCAGCGCATCGAAGCCGGCCGTGTACTGCAGCGCGAAGACGTGCCGAGCCATGACCATTCTGTTGTCGCTGCGCGATCGAGCCGCGACGGCCACGCTCGTCAGCTTGTACCCATCGGGCACGAAGCCGGGCACGAGCGGCGTCACGCCCGGCACGGTCGCGGCCTCGTCGAGCGCGACGCGCCTGAACCCCCCGTCGACCCGCTTGACCGTCATCCCCGGCACCGCCCGCAACGTGAACGCGTGCTCGGGGAGCGGCTCGTCGATGCGCACGTTGCGAACGTTGACGTCGACGATGACCGTACCCGCTTTCGCCTCCTGGAACCGGACCGGCATCCACGTCTGCTTGTCCACCGTGATCGTGTACACCGGCCAGGACACATTGGATGGCGGCAGCCCGGCCATCTCGCCCTTGGTGCACGTCACCGTCCAAGCCGGCCGTCCGTCGGTGACCGCCTCGGCTAGCCTGAGCTCCCCCGAAGCCGCCACGGCACGCAGCGTCGCGCCGAGGTCGACGTGGCCCAGCGGGTCCAGCCAGGTGTCAGGCGGACCGAGCGGATGGCCCTGCTCGACGAGCAGCTTGCGGCCGTCGCTGCTGCGAAGCACGCCGGTCACAGCATCGTAGGTGATGACATCTGTGGCGTGACGATCCGCTCCGCTCCCCTCGTAGGCCGTCGCGCGGTAGCTGCCGCCCGTATCCCGCAGCACGCGATAGCGATCGAAACCATAGCGGGCCGGCGTCTCCAACATCTCGTTCGCGGGGTACTTCATGACAACGTCCGCCTGCCACGTGCGACCGGAGGAGTACGCCGCGAACGCCCTCTCGAGGACTTCGGTCGCGCTGACGGTCTGCGGACCCAGCGTACGCGGAAGGCCGACGAGGAGGGCGGCGGCGGCCACCGCGGCGAGCGCCACCGCGGCGAGCGCCAGACGCAGCGGACGGCGAGCCAGAGCTGCGCGCAGCCGCGTGCCGAAGCCGGGGCGCCCTGCCTCCGCCGAAGCCTCGGCGACCTGCAGGCGCACGTCCCGCCAGTAGTCGGAGCCGTGGTCGGGCTCGATCAGGGCTTCCAGCCGCCGGCCCAATTCAGTGTCGCGGGTCTCGTCCATCAGTCCGCCTCGACGCTCATCGATGACGTCAGCCGGCGTCGGAGGGTCGCCCGGGCCGTGTTCAGGCGCGAGGCCAGGGTCCCCATCGGCACGCCGAGGATCGTCGCCGTCGTCGCGTAGTCGTAGCCCTCGCGATCCACCAGCAGCACAGCGAGGCGCTGCTCGGGCGGAAGGGCGGCGAAGGCATCCGCCAAAGCGGTCCGCGCCGCAAGTGCGTCGACAAGGTCGGGAGCCGGGTCGGGAGGGTCGGGCAGTTCGTCCAGCGGAAGCGGGCGCAGGCGATCGGCGCGCGTCGTCGCATCGCAAGCGGCGCGGTAGGTGATACGGCACAACCAGGTGCCGAGCGACGACTCGCCGCGAAAGCGCGCCAGCGAGCGGTAGACCCTGAGGGTGACGTCTTGCAGGACGTCGTCCATCAGCTGGCGATCGCCCAGGACGTGGAAGGCGACGATCCGCAGCCGGCGGTCGTAGTGCCGCATGATGTCTACGAACGCCTCGTCGTCGCCGTGCTGCGCGGCGGCGAGGATGTCCGCGTCGACTTCCTCGGTACGCCCGGCGAAGGCAGGCACGGCCGCCCCTCCTTCCGGCCGCCTGAGCCGCTCACAGGTGAACGTACCCGTGATGGATGCACGCGGGGCCGTTGCCGTGGCGAACACCGTGGCGACGGCCCGATCGTGGGCTGTCAGCACGCACATCGATCCGCCTCTCTGGGAGCACCAGACGCACCTTCCCTTCTGTCAGATAGACCGGGGAAAGGCCGCGTTTCTTCGTTGCGATCTGAGAAGAAGGCGAACCCGGCAACGCGCTCCGCCCGGAGTCTTCACGAGCATGCGCGGGTGTCACGGTCAAGT